>NZ_BAFW01000100.1 GCF_000308535.1 Nocardia cerradoensis NBRC 101014
TTGACCATCAGCTGCGCCAGCAGCGTCGACACCCAGCCCTCGGGGAGGCCGGGCCGCAGCAGACCTTCGTCGGTGGCTCGGCGCAGAAACGCGTCGACCTCCGCGATCAGCGGTGCACGGCGCTCGCGAATCGTGTCGTCGGCCACCAGTCTCGCTGTCTGTACCGGCCAGCGGCGGTTGACGCCGATGATCGCTTCGACGTACCGGTGCAGGGCGACCGCGACCGGTGCCTCCCGGAGCCGGACACTGGCGATGGCTTCCTCGACCGCGTCGTATCGAGCCTGATAGACGGCCGCGAGAAGTTCGTCGCGTGAGGCGAAGCGGCGGTAGACGGTGCGCCTGTCCACGCCGGCTTCGGCGGCGATGGCCGACAGGCTCGCCGACGGGTCGTCGGCGAGCAGCCGGGCTCCGGTGGTCAGCACCTGTTCGATATTGCGGGCGGCGTCAGCTCTCACGGCTTCAATGTACACATGTAAGCAGCGGATCCATGAATAAGCGCTGCGAAGCAGTAGCGGAAATTTAAGTAAGTGCTACATTGATGTGGCATTTGAAAATGTCCGGTCGCCCCGACAGCGCCCGGACCGTGGGACGGAGAAGAGAATATGGCCGGAACATGGCTGATCACCGGTGCGTCGCGGGGCCTGGGACGGGAACTGACCGAGGCCGCGCTGGCCGCCGGGCATCGGGTCGTCGCCGGTGCGCGCCGCCCCGAACAGCTCGACGACGTGGTGGGGCGCTACGGCTCGCACATCCTGCCGGTGCGGCTGGACGTCACCGACCCGGCGGCGGCCGAGGCGGCCGTGCGCGCGGCCACCGAGACCTTCGGCTCCCTCGACGTCGTGGTCAACAACGCCGGATACGCCGACAGCGCCCCGATCGAGGAGATGGCCGCCGAGGATTTCCGGGCGCAGGTCGAGACCAACCTGTTCGGCGTCGTGCACGTCACCCGCGCCGCGCTCCCGGTGCTGCGGACCCAGCGTTCGGGGACCTTCGTCCAGATCTCCTCGATCGGCGGCCGAGTCGGTGGTTCACCCGGGCTGGGCGCCTATCAGACGGCGAAATTCGCGGTCGAGGGATTCTCCGAGGTGCTGGCGAGCGAGGTGGCACCGTTCGGGGTCCGGGTCGTGATCGTCGAGCCGGGCGCCTTCCGCACCGACTGGCAGGGTGCCTCGATGACCATCCATCCGGTGGGAGCCGACTATGAGGCGACCGTCGGCGCCGTCCACCGTTTCCGCCGTGGCAACGACGGATCCCAGCCCGGCGACCCCGCTCGCGCTGCCCGCATCATCGTCGAGGTGGCCGACTCGGAGGAACCGCCACGCCGCCTGCTGCTGGGCAGTGATGCGCTGGCCGCGGCGCGGGCGGCCGGACAGGTCCGGGCCGAGGAGACCGAGAAGTGGGCCGTGGTGAGCGCCTCGGCGGACTTCGCGCCCGCGGGCTGACCCGCGCGGTTCTAGGATCGGAGATCGTGCCCGGCCGCAGGAGATGCCCATGAGTCTCGCGATGGTGATGTCGCTCGCCGACTCGCGGCTGCCCATCGGCGGGCACGTGCATTCGGGCGGAGTCGAAGAGGCCGTCACCTCCGGATTGCTGCGCGACGTCGACACGGTGGCGGCTTATCTGCGACGCCGGATCCGCACCACGGGTCTGGTCGCGGCGTCGTTGTCGGCGGCTGTCTGCGCCGGCGCGCTGACCCCCTCGGCGGCCGAGGCGGAAGCCGATGCCCGCACCCCGGCGCCGGCGGCGCGCACGGCCTCGCGGGCACAGGGCCGCGGACTGCTGCGGCTCGCGAAACAGGTATGGCCGCAGCATGATTGGTCCGGCCTGGGCGCGCGGCCGCACCTGTCCACGGTGTTCGGTGTCGTGGGCCGGGCCGCAGGGGTGCGGCCGGTCGAGATCGCCGGAGTCGTGGTCTATACGACGATGACCGGAGCCGCCACCGCGGCCCAACGGTTGCTCGCACTCGACCCGGCCGCGGTCGCGGCGATCACGCTGGAGTTGGCCGCGCTGTGCGACGACACGGCCCGCACAGCCGCGATCGGCCCGGCCGCCCTCTCCGATCCGCTCGGTGACGTGCTCGCTCAACGCCACCTCGACCGCGAGATGCCGCTGTTCGCGTCCTAGCGAGGTAACACCGGGTTCACATGGATCGGCCACGATGATCGGCGAGAGTCGAGGCCCGAAGGAGAGCTCATGCCGCCCCATCTGATCGACGGTGAACCGCACGATCACGCCCATGACCGTCCCAAGCGAGTGCGCACGCCGGGGGAGCCGGTGCGCATCGGGATCGGCGGGCCGGTCGGATCCGGGAAGACGGCGCTGGTCGCGGCGCTGTGCCGGCAGTTGCGCGCGGAACTGTCGCTGGCGGTGCTGACCAACGACATCTACACCACCGAGGACGCCGACTTCCTGCGCCGGCACGCCGTCCTGCCCGACGAACGCATCAGCGCGGTGCAGACCGGCGGCTGCCCGCACACCGCCATTCGCGACGACATCACCGCCAATCTCGACGCCATCGACGATCTGATCGAGGCGAATCCGCCGCTGGATCTGATTCTGGTCGAATCCGGCGGCGACAACCTCACCGCGACCTTCTCCGCGGGCCTGATCGATGCGCAGATCTTCGTCGTCGACGTGGCCGGCGGTGACAAGGTGCCGCGCAAAGGCGGTCCGGGCGTGACGTTCTCGGATCTGCTGGTGATCAACAAGACCGACCTGGCGCCCATGGTGGGCGCCGATCTCGAGGTGATGCGCCGCGATTCCGCCGCGGTGCGCGCGGGCCGCCCGTTCGTCTTCAGCTCGCTGACCGAGGATCCGGCCGCGACACCGGTGCTGGCGTGGGTGCGCGATCAGCTGGACGCGGCGGCGGCCGCCGAGGCCGCCGGGGAAAGTGCTGTTGCGCACTGAGATTCGCATCGTCGCACGCGCCGGGGCCCTGCCGTGGTCGGCGGCCACCGGCGCGCTGGCGGTCCGCTGCACCGGCCCGGATACGGTGCATCTGATCGGTGCCGCGGCCACGCCGCTCGGCGGGGACGAGCTCGACATCCGCATCGCGGTCGAGCCCGGTGCGCGTCTGGTGGTTCGCTCGGTGGCGGCGACGATCGTGCTGCCCGGCCGCATCACCCGGACGTCGACGGCGTCGTGGTCTCTCGACGTCGGGGCGGGCGGCGAACTGGACTTCGATCCGGAACCGACGGTCGTCGCCGGGGGAGCCGACCATCGTGTCGTCACCACGGTGCGGCTGGCCGCCGATGCCCGGATCCGCATCCGCGAACGCGTGCAGATCGGCCGCACCGGCGAGGATCACGGCCGCTGGTGCGGGGACCTCGTCGCCGACCTCGACGCCCTGCCGCTGCTGCGGCATCGCCTCGAACTCGGCGCCGGTACCGCCGCCGACGACCTATTGTCGGCCCCGCGCGCGCTGTGCAGCGAGCTGCGATACCCCGACGACAGCCCCGCCACCACCACCGGTGTGGCGGCGGCGTTGCTTCCGCTCGCCGCCGGTGGCTCGTTGTCGACGTGGACGGGTGCGCGGCTGTCCGAAGCGCCCGGCGGTCGCCGTCTCTGCGTCGACGCTGGGTGACCCTCCTCAGACGCTGCCCGCCGAGATCAGGGGGCGCCAGCCGTGGTCGCGGAAATGTGGGTACACGGTCTGTCGTGAATATGCCGCGAATACGCAAGGGCCGCAAGCTCATCGGCTCGCGGCCCTCGGCGCTGCGGTGGTGAACCGGGGGTGCTCAGCCGGCCTTCGGACGTGACGAGCCGGAGGTGGTCGACTCGCTGCTGCCGGAGGCGGGAGCCTCGGCAGCGGATTCGCTTGTGCCCGAGGACTTCTCGCCGTCCGGCGTAGCGGCCGCCGGCTTCGCCGGAGGTTCACCCGGCGCGGCGGGAGGTGTCGTGTTGCCGACCTCGGCCTGCACCGCCCGGGCGTCGTTCTCGTTGCCGTTCATGGCCTCGAGTGCCAGCCGGGCGAAGACCCACTGTTCGGTGGCCGCCATCTGCCCGCGGTTGCGGCCGAGGAAGGCGACGAACCACTGGAACACCGTGACGGTCCGGCTGCGGTAGCCGATCAGGTAGTACAGGTGCAGCACCAGCCAGATGAGCCACGCGAGGAAGCCGGAGAACTCCAGCTTGCCGATCTGGCAGACGGCGTTGAACCGCGACACCGTCGCCATACTGCCCTTGTTGAAGTACTTGAACGGCTTGCGCTGATCCGGGGTCTGCTTACCGGCGACCTCGGCCTTGATCTGCTTGGCCGCGTAGGTGGCGCCCTGAATGGCGCCCTGCGCCTGACCGGGCACACCGGGCACCGCCATCAGGTCGCCGACGACGAAGACGTTCGGATACCCCTTGATCGTCAGATCCGGTTCGACCACGACCCGCCCGGCCCGGTCGGTTTCGGTGCCCTTGGACCGTTCGGCCAGCATCTTGCCCAGTTCGCTGGCCTGCACACCGGCCGACCACACCTTGCACGCCGATTCGATGCGACGCTCGCTGCCGTCCTTGTCCTTGACCGTCACACCACGGGCGTCGACGTCGGTGACCATGGCGTTGAGCTGGATCTCCACGCCCATCTTCTCGAGGCGGCGTTGCGCTTTGCCGCCGAGTTTGGGGCCCATGGGCGCGAGCACCGCGCCGGCGCCTTCGACCAGCAGAACGCGCGCGTCGCGTGGATCGATGTTGCGGAAGGTGCCGACGAGGGTGCGGTCGGCGAGTTCGGCGATCTGGCCGGCCAGTTCGACGCCGGTCGGTCCGGCGCCGACCACGACGAAGGTCAGGAACCGGTCGCGTTCCTCCTGGGTCTTGGCCAGCTCGGCCTCCTCGAACGAGCCGAGGATGCGCGCGCGCAGTTCCAGCGCGTCGTCGATGGTCTTCATCCCCGGCGCGTAGGTGGCGAACTGGTCGTTGCCGAAATAGGACTGCTGGGCGCCGGTCGCGACGATGAGGCTGTCGAAGGAGGTGACGGTGTCCTGGTTGAGCAGTTTCGACGTCACGGTCTTGTTCACCAGGTCGATATCGTGGACCTCGCCCAGGATCACCCGCGTGTTGTGGTGTTTGCGCAGCACGATGCGGGTGGCGGGGGCGATCTCACCGGTCGACAGGATGCCGGTGGCGACCTGGTAGAGCAGCGGTTGGAACAGATGCGTGGAGGTCTTGGAGATCAGTACGACATCGACGTTGTCGTGCTCGAGATGTTTGCACGCGAACAAGCCGCCGAAGCCGGATCCGATCACCACCACGCGGTGGCGTCGGTTCTCGACAGTTTCGGTTCCCATCAGCGCTCCTCGCCGGACGTTCGGTCTACGACAGGCTCAACGGTAGTCGGCTGCCCGGAGGCAGTCACGACGAGCACCGAATGTCGGCGCGTCCGCGCCCCGGGCCCCGGTTTCGGCCCGCACGGGGCGGGTATGCGATCACTTCGGCACCGGCTCCGCCGCGCCCACCAGCGGCCCGACGAGGCGGTCGCCGCCGATGCTTTCCACGCTCGGCCACAGGAAGGCCGCGAGCTGGTCGACGAATTCGGCGCGCGATCGGGTCGGCTGCTGGATCCAGGCCTCGGCCGACATCAGAATGGCGCCGACGGTGGCGGTGGCCCAGATCCGCGCCAGCGCCGGGTCGGCGTCGAGGCGGCGCAGGATGATGTCGAATATCGATGTCGCCCAATCGGATACGCGAGTGAAGAACGGCCGATGCTCGGCGTCGCCGCGCTCGAGCCGCTGCATCATGACGTGGTGCAGGTTGGGATTGGCGTCGACGAAATCGCACATCAGGGTCACCACCGCCCGCAGCAGCTGTCGTGCGGGTAGCGGCTGGGCCAGCAGCTGGTCGGCGGCGGCGATGATCGCGTTCATATGTCGCTCGGCCAGCGCGTCGATCAGCGCCGGGAGGTCCGGGAACACCGCGTACACCGCGGTGCGCGCGTACCCGGCCTCGGCGGCGACCTGCGCGATCGTCATGCGCGCTCCGGATCGGGCCACCACCCGCTCGGCCGCGTCGAGGATCTCCGCGCGCCGGCGGTCGGGATCCCGGGGTGGCCCGGGCGGTCGGCCTGGACGCCGAATTTCTGTGTCCCTTGTCACAGCGCGATCCTACCTCTAATGTACGAGGTGTACTTTTCTTGCGGCCGGGCGGCGTGGCGCGGTCGCTGTGTTCGGGAGGCATCAGCCATGGTCAGCGTCGACCCGCGTCCCTCCGGCGCCGAGCGGGAGAACATCGGCTTCATCGAAATACCGGACGGCCGTCCGATCGACCGGCTGCTGCACCGATTACCGGCGCGGGAGCAGGTCCTGGCCACACCACCGCGGGGCAGTGCGGCATCGGCCGTGCGCGGCGACGCCGGACTACCCGTGCTGGGCCGCTCGCTGCAGTATCTGCGCTGGGGACCGGCCGAGATGTACGACCGGTACCGCCGCTACGGCCCGGTCAGCTACAACAAATCCTTCGGTGTCGACCGCGTCCTGGTCGCCGGTCCGCAGGCCGTCGACGAGGTACTCGGCAAGCGGCGCAACGATTTCGGGCAGGGCTGGGACTTCCTCATCGGCTCGTTCTTCCGCCGCGGACTGCTGCTGCTGGAATTCTCCGAGCACATGTTCCACCGGCGCATCATGCAGCAGGCATTCACCCGCGAGCGGCTGGAATCGCATCTGGCGCAATTGAGCCCGGTGGTCGAGGCCGCCGTCGAGCGCTGGAGTCCGGCCGGTGCGCGCACCCTGCGGCTGTATCCGACGGTGAAAGATCTCACTCTCGAGATCGCCACCGAAACCTTCATGGGCGTCGACGCCGGGCCGCAACGCCACCAGCTCGGTCAGGCCTTCCTCGACTGCACCCACGCACCGCTGGCCCTGGTGCGCTATCCGGTGCCCGGCGGCGCGTGGCGCGCCGGTCTGCGCGGGCGCCGGACGCTCGAGGAGTATTTCACCTCGATGGTGCCGCACAAGCGTCGCGAGGAGGGCGCGGACTTCTTCTCCGCGCTGTGTCACGCCCGCGCCGAGGACGGTGCGATGTTCTCCGACGCCGACGTGGTC
>NZ_BAFW01000099.1 GCF_000308535.1 Nocardia cerradoensis NBRC 101014
ACGCTCTATCTGCTCACCGGCATCGGTGGCGGTGTCGACAACATCTCCTGGTGGGACGACACCGATGTGCGGGCGTTCTTCGCCGACAAGCATGTCAATGTGGTGATGCCGGTCGGCGGGCCCAACAGTATGTACACCGACTGGATCTCCGACGATCCGGTGATGGGACGTAATCGCTGGCAGAGCTACCTCACCCAGGAACTGCCCGACGTCGTCGACGCCCAGCTGGGTACCACCGGCCGCAACGCGATCGCCGGGGTGTCGATGAGCGCGGCGTCGGCGGTGGACCTCGCGATCCAGGCGCCGGAGCGCTTCGGCGCGGTGGCCTCCTACAGCGGGTGTCCGTGGTCGAACGACCCGGCCGGGATCGCGATGGTGAGTGCGCAGGTCGTGCGGGGCGGCGGTAATCCGGGCAATATGTGGGGCCTGCCGGGCACCGGTGCGTGGCCCGCGCACGACGCGTTCGCGCGGGCCGGTGCGCTGGCCGGGAAGGCCATCTATCTGTCGGCGGCGTCCGGCATCCCCGGCGGTATCGACCGGGGGTTGCCGTTCCCACCGGTGGAGGCCGTCGCGAGTGCGTGCACCGGCGCCTTCGCCGGTCGACTCGGACAACTCGGTGTTCCGGCGGTGTACGTGGACCGGCCCGAAGGTTCCCACACCTGGGGACTGTTCGAGGCCGATCTGCACGATTCCTGGCCTGTGCTGGCCGGCGGTATCGGCGCCTGAACGGCATGATCCCGGCCGGGCCGGTGGTGCCCGGCCGGGATTTCGCTCCGATTCCGCGCGCGAAAAGACTATCCTGTCAGGGCTTTTCGGTGATACTCCGACGGCGGTGCAGGAATTCCCTTGTCCGGCAGTGGATCTCAGACCGCTGCGGGCCGGAAGCGACGGTGGCAGATCTCGCAATCACAGTCGAAATAGCCGAGCCCGGCATTGCCGTGGGCGCCACGTCGTTCGGCTTCTTCCAGATCCGCGAACCAGGGCCGCCGCCGCATCGGTACCGGTCGAATCTGCGCGCTGTCGTCCATGGCCGGGGAGTACCCATTTCGGACAGTGCGTACGGTCACGGTTTCGGCGCGATGGGTGTGGTGATACTGGAGGGGATGGCGAGCAGAGATCCCGAACCGATCCGGGAAGCGCGAACGCCGACGGCGCGCGCCGGATGGTCGGCCGCCGACCGCGCGGCCTACCGCCGGTTCGTGCGCACCCAGCACCCCGATGTCGGCGGTGACCCGGTCGCGTTTCAGGAGGGGCTGGCTCGCTACGAGGCCGCCCGCCGGGCCGGTACCCGCGCGTCCGGGGTCGACCCCACGGACCGATTCGACGGACCGGTGCGATTCGTCGCCACACCGCGCGGCTGGCGGCGGGCGGTGCGAGTGCTGCGCCCGCGCCGGCGCACCCGGCGACTGCGTTGATCGATATGCCGGAAGTCCCTCCGGCTAATGGCCGACAGCGGGGATAGCTGGGTATACGCTGATGTAAGGCCATTCTGTGACGTGGCTTACTCCAAACATCGGGGTCTCATCGCTCGACCCATCCCGCGGCAGTGCGGCCGTGCAGGCGTGTCGAGCAAACTAGGAGAAGGCCATGAAAGGTGGCACAAGTATTGCGGTAGGGGTGGGCATAGGTTATCTGCTGGGGCGCACGCGGAAGATGCGCTTCGCGCTGGGGGTGGCGGGGGCGATGATGGCCAAACGTTCGTCGGACATTCCCGGTGAGTTGCTCGAGCGGGGGACGTCGCTGCTCAAATCGTCGGCGGACCTGACGCAACTCACCGATACCGTGCGCGACGAATTGCTGGGCGCGGCCCGATCCGCCGCGGTGACCGCCGCGAGCAACCAACTCGACTCGCTCAACACCCGGCTGCAACACGGCTCGTCCCTACTGACGGGCGACCTGTTGTCGGGCAACGACCGCGACCGAGCATCGGACGCGGAGGTCGAGGACGCGGAATTCGAGGACGAGGACGAGGCCGTCCGGGACGCGGGCGCGGCGTCGCCCGACGACGAACCCGAGGACGTCCATTCCGGCGAGGAGGAAGAAGACCGCAAGCCGGCCGCCCCGCGGGCACGCAAGCCCGCAGCCAAACGCGCGCGGAAGACGACCTCTGGTACGACGGCTCGCAAATCCACGGCACGCAAATCCACGGAACGCAAACCTGTTTCGGTCAGCCGACGCCGTAGCGGCTCCGATTCCGACGAACCGCCCGTGCGCCGCACGAGGAGATGAGAGCGATGGCGAAAACGG
>NZ_BAFW01000098.1 GCF_000308535.1 Nocardia cerradoensis NBRC 101014
CGCTCAGGCGATGAGTGAATTCGGTTTGGAGGCACGGCATCTGCGGGCGTTCAAGCTGGCAGCGGACCGGGAGGCGGCGATGATCGCTCAGATCGCCGCGCCGATAGCCAAGAGTCGCGACGCCGATGCCCGGGCCCGCGCGGAGGAGACGGTACGCGAGTTGGCGGCGTTGTCGCTGACGCTGCATACCAGCTTGGTGAAGACGTCGGTGCGGGCTTCCCTCGGCGGCTGAATTCTTCGCCTAGACTCGGTGATACGGCCTGCCCAGCTGGGCTCGTGCGGGCGGCCGGCGAGTATGGGAGGCCAGTGCGATGAGTGAAATGCGTGTGATCGGCATCCGGGTCGAGCAGCCCCAGAACCAGCCCGTGTTGCTGCTGCGTGAAGAGTCGGGCGACCGTTATCTGCCCATTTGGATCGGTCAGGCCGAGGCGACCGCCATCGTGCTCGAGCAGGAGGGGGTGACCCCGATCCGGCCCCTGACCCACGACCTGATCAAGATCTTGATCCACGACCTCGGCCACACCTTGAAAGAGGTGCGAATCGTGGATTTGCAGGAGGGAACCTTCTACGCCGACCTCGTCTTCGACAACGACGTGCGGATCTCCGCACGCCCGTCGGATTCGATAGCTATCGCCTTGCGGGTCGGTTGCCCGATCTACGCGGAGGAACCGGTCCTCGAGGAAGCCGGGCTGGTGATGCCCGACGAACGCGAGGACGAGGTGGAGAAGTTCAAGGAGTTCCTCGAGTCGGTGTCACCGGACGATTTCAAGGCCACCGACAGCTGAGCTGTTCGGACGTCTGGCTTGATCATCGGCCACCGCGCGCGCGGCGGTGAGATGATCTTGGACTGTGCTCTATACCTCACGTAGAGGGTGAGAAACACGCCGCACGCGGAGTTTGGCTCCATGCCCGTGCTGCCGAGACAATCGACAGAGTAGCCTCGACAGTTAGGCCGTTGTTCTTCTTCGGCGATGCAGTGAGGGAGTAGCAGTGGGAGACCGACCGCAGCAACCAGCACCCGACCCGCGGCCCACCGCGGTCGTGCAGCCAGGGCTGTTCCCTGACGACACGGTGCCCGACGAGCTGGTCGGTTACCGCGTTCCCAGCGCATGCCAGGTGGCCGGTATCACCTACCGGCAGCTCGACTACTGGGCCCGCACCGGGCTCGTCGTCCCCTCGATCCGCAGCGCCACCGGTTCCGGCAGCCAGCGTCTGTACTCCTTCAAGGACATCCTGGTCCTCAAGATCGTGAAGCGGCTGCTCGACGCCGGTATCTCACTGCAGAACATCCGCATCGCCGTCGATCATCTGCGCAGCCGCGGGGTCGAGGATCTGGCCGGGATCACGCTGTTCTCCGACGGCACCACCGTCTACGAATGTTCCTCGCCGGAAGAGGTCGTCGATTTACTGCAGGGCGGGCAGGGCGTGTTCGGCATCGCGGTCAGCGGAGCCATGCGCGAGCTGACCGGCGCGATCGCCAACTTCCCGGCCGAACGCGCCGAAACCCACGAGGCGAGTGACCGGCCCGAGGACGAACTGGCCTACCGCCGCAAGGCCCGCGAGAACCGCAAGACCGGATAATCGTCCCGCGCCGGATGTGACGGAGCCGACTGGGCGCTGAGCTGGGTCGGCAACATGGCGTTTACCGCGCACCGCTTAGACTGAGGGTGCGTCGCCGCCGTGCGGGAGAGTTCCGGGTTCGTCCCGGACGCCGAAGGAGCAGCACCTCCCCGTCAATCTCTCAGGCATCAGGGACCGTACGGAGTTCGACGCCTCTGGAAAGCGGCGGCCGCACACAATGCGGGCCGCCCGCCCATGGGGAAAGGGATCGCGCGCGACCCCGAATCTCTCAGGCGCCACGACAGAGGGGGAGGGCCGACGACCCGCCCGAGCCTTGGAGCTGCCGTGACCCGTAGTTTCGCCGACCGCCACATCGGACCCGACACCAACGAACTCGATCGGATCCTCGACACCGTCGGCGTCGGGTCGATGGACGAACTCGCCGCACGTGCCGTTCCCGCGAGCATTCTGGATGCCGTCGGCGAGACCGGGCTGGACGTCCTACCGCCCGCGGTCTCCGAACACGACGCTCTGACCGAGCTTGCGGCGCTGGCACATTCGAACACCGTCGCCACGTCGATGATCGGCCTCGGTTACTACGACACCCTGACCCCGCCGGTGCTGGTCCGCAACCTGCTGGAAAACCCTGCCTGGTACACCGCCTACACGCCGTATCAGCCCGAGATCAGCCAGGGCCGGCTCGAGGCACTGCTGAACTTCCAGACCATGGTCTCCGATCTGACCGGGATGGAGGTGGCCAACGCCTCCATGCTGGACGAGGCGACCGCCGCCGCCGAGGCGATGACGCTGCTGCAGCGCGCCAACCGCAAGAGCACCTCCCAGCGACTGCTCGTCGACACCGACCTGTTCCCGCAGACCCGCACCGTGCTGACCACCCGGGCCGAACCGCTCGGCATCACGCTGGTCGAGGCGGATCTGAGTTCCGGCGAGCTGCCCGAGGGCGACTTCTTCGGCGTCGTGCTGCAGACGCCGGGCGCCTCCGGGCGCATCGCGGACCCGGCCGCCGTGATCGCCGCGGCGCACGATCGGGGTGCGCTGGTCGCGGTCGGCGCCGATCTGCTGGCGCTGACGCTGATCACCCCGCCCGGGGACCTGGGCGCCGACGTCTGCTTCGGAACCACGCAGCGATTCGGTGTCCCACTCGGCTTCGGCGGTCCGCACGCCGGCTACCTCGCGGTGCGCACAGCGCATGCGCGGCAACTGCCCGGCCGCCTGGTCGGTGTCTCGGTGGACGCCGACGGCGACCGCGCCTACCGGCTGGCCCTGCAGACTCGCGAACAGCACATTCGCCGTGAGAAGGCGACCTCGAACATCTGCACCGCACAGGTGCTGCTGGCGATAGTGGCCGCGATGTACGCCTCCTATCACGGCGCCGACGGGCTGCGCGCGATCGCGCGGCGGGTGCACGGTCATGCCGAGCGGCTCGCCGGCGGACTCGGCGACGCAGTCGTGCACGAACGCTTCTTCGACACCGTGCTGGTGTCGGTGCCCGGCGGCGCCGAGGCCGTGGTCGCCAAGGCGAAGGGACGCGGAATCAATCTGCGCCTGGTCGACGCCGATCACGTCTCGGTGGCCTGCGACGAGGCGACCACCGAGGCCCAGGTGGCGATCGTGCTGGAGTGCTTCGGCGCCGACGGGATGCCGGAGACGGCCGCGCTGCCCTCGATCGAGACCCGGACCTCGGCCTATCTGACCCATCCGGCGTTCACCCGTTATCACACCGAAACCGCGATGTTGCGGTATCTGCGGCAGCTGTCGGACAAGGATATCGCCTTGGACCGCAGCATGATTCCGCTCGGTTCGTGCACCATGAAGCTCAACGCCACCGCGGAGATGGAGCCCATCACCTGGCCCGGTTTCGCGCGGCTGCATCCGTACGCGCCGGTGGAGGACACGCCCGGCATGCTGCGCGTGATCGAGGATCTGGAGCACTGGCTGGCCGCGGTGACCGGTTACGACCGGGTGAGTCTGCAGCCCAATGCCGGCAGCCAGGGTGAGTACGCGGGATTGCTCGCGATCCGCCGTTATCACCTCGACCGTGGCGACACCCACCGCGACACCTGCCTGATCCCCTCCAGCGCGCACGGCACCAACGCCGCCTCGGCGGCCATGGCCGGCCTGCGGGTGGAGGTCGTGAAATGCCGGGACAATGGTGATGTCGATCTGGACGATCTGCGAGCCAAGATCGCCGATCACGCCGACCGGCTGGCCTGCATCATGATCACCTATCCCTCCACCCACGGTGTCTACGAGCACGAGGTGGCCGAGTTGTGCGCGCTCGTGCACGATGCGGGCGGGCAGGTGTACGTCGATGGGGCGAATCTGAATGCCCTTGTGGGACTTGCCCGTCCGGGACGCTTCGGCGGTGACGTCTCGCACCTGAACCTGCACAAGACCTTCTGCATTCCGCACGGCGGCGGCGGTCCCGGTGTCGGTCCGGTCGCGGTGCGCGATCATCTGGCGCCGTACCTGCCGGGCGATCCGCTGCAGCCGGATTCGCACGCGGTGTCCGCGGCGCGGTACGGGTCGGCCTCGATCCTCCCGATCACGTGGGCCTACATTCGGATGATGGGCGCCGACGGCCTGCGCCGGGCCACCCTGACCGCGATCGCCTCGGCCAATTACCTTGCGCGACGGCTGGATCCGCACTTCCCGGTGCTCTACACCGGCGAGAACGGCATGGTCGCCCACGAGTGCATCCTGGATCTGCGCGAGATCACCAAGCGCACCGGCGTGACCGTCGACGATGTGGCGAAACGCTTGGCCGACTACGGATTCCACGCCCCGACCATGAGCTTCCCGGTCGCCGGCACGCTGATGGTCGAGCCCACCGAGAGCGAAAACCTCGAGGAGCTCGACGCTTTCGCCGACGCGATGATCGCGATCAAGGGCGAGATCGACGAGGTTGCCGCCGGAACCTGGCCGGTCGAGCAGAGCCCGCTGCGCGGCGCCCCGCACACCGCCGCCGCCCTCGTCGGCGACTGGAACTACCCGTACAGCCGGGAAACCGCCGTCTACCCGCTGGGTGTGCACTCCGGGCGGGCCAAGGTGTGGCCCGCGGTCCGGCGCATCGACGGAGCCTTCGGTGACCGCAATCTGGTGTGCTCGTGCCCGCCGCTCGAGGCGTACACCGACTGAGGACCGGCCGCGCGCGGGCGGTCACTCTCCGGCGGCGACCGCCTGCGCGTAGGCCTCGGCGAGGCGTTGGGTGGCGCTCGGCCGGCCGGTGTCCGGGCGTGCGATGCCGAGATGGCGTTCGCGCAGTTCGTCCATGAATTCCGCCCACAGCTGCGGGCCGCCCGCCTCGAGCAGTTCGGCGCGGACCCGCAATTCGTGGGTTGTCGGACGGTGTCGCAGCCCCCAGGAGCCCAGGGCGACCAGTACGGGAACGAGCTGGATGGCGGGTTCGGTGAGGCTGTAGGTGGCGCGCTGGCCGCGGCGGACCTCGTCGCGGGTCAGCAGTCCGGCGTCGACGAGGTTTTTGAGCCGGTCGGCGAGGATGTTGGAGGCGATGCCCTCTTCCGACTGTGCTTGCAGCTGCCGGAAATGGCGGCGGTCGCCGAACATGATGTCGCGCAGGACCAGCATCGTCCAGCGATCGCCGACCACCTCGATGGCGGCGTTGATCGGGCAACCCGACCGCTGTTCCGCCGGCAGCCGTTCCCCCGACCGCTGTTCCTCCGACACCGCACCTCCTTCGTCAACTGCTTGCATCCTACTAGCACTAGCGGCTGTCGCCCCACAGTGCTAGTGAATGGCAAGCACTCGAGGTGCTGGAGCGCTACGGCGTGGTCAGCGCGTGGTTGACGGCGGTGCCGAAGGTCATGTCGTCGGAGGTGCTGACCTTGGTGTAGGTGCCGCCGGTCTTCTGGGCCAGATTCTGCAGGGTCTGCGCGCCCTGGCCGCCGATGACGATCACATCCACCCGCACCGGATGCGCGGTGTCGGTGGCGGCGGTGATATCGGCGATCAGCTGATCCCCGGTCACCGAGGACTTGTCGTTGGGGCCGCCGGTGATGAGCAGAACCGAGTTCGTCTTACCCGAGGAGTAGTTCTTCACCGCGCTGCGATAGGCGGCCTCGAGCGAGGGGTAGGTGCGGTCGGTACTCGAACCGGCGAGCGTGACATTGCCCAGGGCCGTGGACAATTCGCTGCGATGCTGCGGGGTGAGAGCCTGGGTGGGCGCGACCATGCGATAGGGATTGCCGTCGGTCAATTGGTTGGCGTAGATCCAGGCGCCGGCGCCGAAATCCGGCGGCATGGTGTCCAGGGTCGACTGCACCGCGGCGAGCGCGTTGTTCAATCGCGACATCGAACCGTCGTTGGCGGCCATCGACGCCGAGGTGTCGATGAGAATCGTGGCCTGCACGCCCAGCACCGGATGGGCGAGGACCGACTGCACGCGGTCGAGAACCGATTTCGCCGGCACCGCGACGGGTGTGGCGGCCGCGGCGCCGAAACCGTTGTCGGTGAACAGCTTCTGTTGGTCGGGGGCGCGCAGGAAGTCGGCGAATACGCCGGCGACGAGGTTCTGGGTCTTGTCCACCCAGCTTCCGGTGAGCATCGCCGCGGGGTGATCGGCGACCGGCGCGGCGCCGGTCGGATGGAACAGTGCGACATTCGGCCGAGTCTTGGCTTGCTGCTCGGTAACTGCTACGGCGTGGATGGGGGAGTTGGGGCCCTGTGCGGAATCGGCGACCGCGGCCAGCGCGGAGGCGGTGTCGCCGGATTCCGGTGCGTCGGCGGCCAATCCGGAGATGGCGGCGACGACCTGACCCGACGCGGCGGCCTCATCGGTCAGCGGATCGGAGCCGGAGACGGCCGACCCGACCGCCACCGCGGCGGCCAGCGAATCGTCACCCGGGGGCATCGCCATCCGCAGCGGTCCCCAGCTGCCGAGGCCGATATCGCCGAGCGATCCGCGCTGCAGACGCGCCAGATCCGACCAGCTGAGGTTGGCCTTCTCCATCGCCTGGGCCAGCGGGCCGGGGGCGGCCACCGCGATCGGGCTGACGGCGATCGATGCCGGCGTGCCCTGGACCAGTCCCGGCACCCGCATCTGCTCGACCGCGCGCGAAGAACTCGGAATCCAGAGACCGGGTTGCGGGCCCAGCTTGGCGTCCCAGTTCGGTGCGGTGAGCCCGGTCACCATCGCGGCGCTGGTGCGTTCGGTGACCGAGACCTTCGCGCAGTGGTCGCGCACCTGGGGGTGCGTGGCGTTGTAGCGGTCGGCGGCGGCGCGCACCGGAGCGGCGATATCGGGATCGACGGTGACGGCGAGGGTGACCGGACCCTCGATGCACTGACCGGCGGCGCTGCGGTTCTCCGATGCCGAGCGATTGCTGAGCCAGAACCAACCGGCGACCGCCGCGATCAGCAGCAGGACCGCCACCACGGTGATAACCAAACCTTTGCTGACGCCCCGTGATCCGTCCGCGCTGCGATGTGTGCCCACGATTTTCCAGTGTATGGTCACGCGAAAACCGGCGCTCGACCAGGATCGGTCGGGCGCCGGCTCGCGGATCGGGCGAGTGGCGTGGGCCACTCGCGCGGTGTCGGTGTCAGTCGCGGATCAGCTTGCCGCGGTCGAATTCGTGACCGCCCCACACGCCGGACTGGCCGGTGGTGGCCGCGAATTCCGCGCACTGGCGGCGAATCGGGCAGCCGGCGCAGATTCCGCGCGCGTAGTCGAAGTCCTGCGACGGGTACGGGAACCACGCATCGTGGTTCGGGTCACCCTTGCAGGCTGCCTGCTCCCAGCTCTGCGTATCCGAGACCGGGAGCAGATCCACCAGTGTGAGTGCCGGAGTCGTAGTTGTCATATCGGATCCCTCCTTTCTCGGGATTCGGGGGTGTTCACTGTGCGGCTGTTCGCTGTGCGCCGGTGGCTGTTCGTTGTGCGCCGCCGGCGATGAGGTCCTTCCAGATCCGTCGCTGCCGGCGCTGCATGTCGGTGGGCGCCTTGGGTTCCCACAGCAACCGCATCCCGGCCTCGTCCGGGGTGCGATCGGCCTTGCGGGTGTTGCACGGTCCGCACGCCGCGATCAGGTTGTTCCACGTGTTGGGCCCGCCCCGGCTGCGCGGGCGGATGTGGTCGACGGTGCGTGCCCAGCCGGCGCAGTATCCGCACCGGTGGTCGTCGCGCCGCAGGACGCCCGCGAGGGTGGCGCGGCTCTCGTCGTGCTCGAGCACGCTGTGCTCGAGATAGACGTAGCGCAGCAGCCGAATCGTCTGCGGCAGAGCGATTTCCAGATGCTTGGAACGAATCGGGAAATGAGGTTGCCGCTCGGCCACGGTCTCGGCGGTCCCGCTGATCACCAGCACCACCGCGCGGTCGGCGCCGATGTCGGTCAGCGCCTCGTAGGATGCGTTGAGGACCAGCACCTGGGCGTGTATCCAATTGTCGGGAGTGAGGGGTCTTTCGGCGTGACGAGACAGCATGGGAGTCACCATGTTTCGTGAAAGGCGGAACGAGAAGGAAGGCGGGAGCCGGTCAGGCGTGCCGGAAGAGGGGGCCGGATTCCCGGTCGGCGCGCCGCAGCATGTGCTGCGACCGCTCGACGCCGGTCGAAAGTCGCTGCCCGGCAGGACTGTTCATCTCGTCGCGCGAACTCTTCGGATACATCGGCCGCCTCCTCCTTCCCGTTACTCGTCGAGTGGTCCCGCCGCGCCGGCGGGACCGGTTGATCATCGTTGTCATGGTGACACAGCGTTACCGCCGTTGTCGGGTCATTTTTTCGCCGCCGCCGCCGATCCGAGCGGCGCGTCAACCCCCTGGTGCGGTGATTACAGCACCGGCGGTATGCGAACTATTCCCGGCCGCGCGCACGGCGAGTGTGCGCTCAGCCACGTCGGCGACCGAATCAGCCGGCGCGATGCAGCCCGAACCCGGTCGTGTGGTGGCCCAGACCGTCACGCAGTCGCAGGCTGCGGTCGTAGTCGCCGCCGGCCTGGGTGCGGTAGGGAATCGGTTCGATCGTGTCGATCCGGCTCAGCCGTTCGCGCAGGTCGGCGGCGATATCCGCGAAGCGGTCGGAGTCGACCCGGATGCTGCCGTGGACCAGGAACGGCGGCAGCACATCCATGCCGGGGTAGTAGAGGATGCCGTGGTGGATGGGAAAGAGCAGGTCGTCGATGTGGCCGTTGATGCCGCGCTCGGAATAGGCCGGCTCGCGTCCGCCGATGGATACCACCAGCATGGCTCGACGCCCGCTCAACGCGCCCGCGCCGTATCGGGGCAGCGCCGTGCTGCCCGAACCGTAGGCGAAGCCGTTGGTGAACACCCGGTCCACCCAGCCCTTGAGGATGGCCGGCATCGAGTACCACCACAGCGGAAAGTGCATCAGCACCACCTCTGCCCAGCGCAGTTTGTCCTGCTCGGCCGTGATATCGGCGGTCAGCGTGCCGTTGCTGTACGCCTCGCCGGAGGCCTGCATGAAGGTGCCCGCACCTGTCTCGCCGAAATCGGCGGCGTCGGCCTGCGCCTTCCACCCCATCGCATACAGATCACTGACCACCACGTCGTGACCGCTCTCGCGGAGATGGTGCACCGCAACATCTTTGAGAGCTCCGGTGAGCGAATCGGGTTCGGGATGCGCGTACACGATCAGAATTCGCATATGTGCCGACAACGGCTCGATACAGCCACACATTCCCGAGCCGGAGCGCTCGGCGGCGAGGACCGGCCTCGACACGTCGCGATCCCGGAGACGGCGCAACCCCGGTCGCCGACGACGACCGGGGTTGCGATGCCGGGCGAGTTAGCCGCGACAGAGTCGCGGCGAGTCTCGGATCAGCCCTTCGCGGCGAGCGCCTTCGCCTCACGGCGGCGGCGGTGCAGGATCGGCTCGGTGTAGCCGTTGGGCTGGCGGGTGCCTTCGAGGATCAGTTCCTTGGCGGCCTGGAAGGCGATGCTGCCGGAGAAGTCGGGAGCCATCGGCTTGTAGGCCGGGTCGCCGGCGTTCTGCCGGTCGACGACGGGCGCCATCCGCTCCAGGCTCTCGACGATCTGCTGCTCGGTGACGATGCCGTGGCGCAGCCAGTTCGCCATCAGCTGGCTCGAAATACGCAGGGTCGCACGGTCTTCCATCAGCGCGACATCGTTGATGTCGGGCACCTTGGAGCAGCCGACGCCGTGGTCGATCCAGCGGACCACGTAGCCCAGGATGGACTGCGAGTTGTTGTCCAGCTCGTTGCGGATCTCCTCGGCCGACCAGTTGGTGTCGGTGGCGAGGGGGATCTCCAGGATCTGGTCGACGGTGGCGCGGGGGCCGCCCTTGGCGATCTCGGCCTGCCGCTTGAACACGTCCACCAGGTGGTAGTGGGTGGCGTGCAGGGTGGCGGCGGTCGGGGAGGGCACCCACGCGGTGGTGGCGCCGGCGCGCGGGTGGCCGATCTTCTGCTCGAGCATGTCGTGCATCAGATCCGGCATGGCCCACATGCCCTTACCGATCTGCGCCTTGTGCGGCAGTCCGTCGGCCAGGCCGTTGTCGACGTTCCAGTCCTCGTAGGCGAGGATCCACTGCTGCTTCTTCATCTCGGCCTTGCGGATCATCGCGCCGGCCTCCATGGAGGTGTGGATCTCGTCGCCGGTGCGGTCCAGGAAGCCGGTGTTGATGAAGACCACGCGGTCCTTCGCGGCCGCGATGCAGGCCGCGAGGTTGACCGTGGTGCGGCGCTCCTCGTCCATGATGCCGACCTTGAGGGTGTTGCGGGCCAGGCCCAGCACATCCTCGACACGGCTGAACAGCTCGTTGGCGAAGGCGACCTCGTCGGGGCCGTGCATCTTCGGCTTCACGATGTAGACCGAGCCGGTGCGCGAGTTGCTGACCCTGGCGTTGCCGTTGAGCGAGTGCACCGCGATCAGCGAGGTGATCAGGCCGTCGAGGATGCCCTCGGGCACCTCGTTGCCCTCGGCGTCGAGGATCGCGTCGGAGGTCATCAGGTGGCCCACGTTGCGCACGAACAGCAGCGAACGGCCGTGCAGCGTCACGTCGTTGCCGTCGAGGCCGGTGTAGACGCGGTCCGGGTTCATGGTGCGGGTGAAGGTCTTGCCGCCCTTGCTGACCTCTTCGGCCAGATCACCCTTCATCAGGCCCAGCCAGTTGTGGTAGCAGAGCACCTTGTCCTCGGCGTCGACCGCGGCGACCGAGTCCTCGAAGTCCATGATGGTGGTGACCGCGGACTCGAGGACGACGTCCTTGACGCCGGCGTCGTCGGTCTTGCCGATCGGCGATTCCGGGTCGATCTGGATGTCGATGTGCAAACCGTTGTGGCGCAGCAGGATCGAGCTCGGCGCGGACGGATCGCCCAGGTAGCCCACCAGAGCCGAGGAATCGGCCAAGCCGATGTCGGTGCCGTCCTCGAGGGTGACCTCGAGTTCACCGTCGACGATCTTGTAGGCCTTGGAGCCGACGTGCGAACCGGTGATCAGCGGGACGGCGTCATCGAGGAAGTTGCGCGCCCACTCGATGACCTTGTCACCGCGGACCTTGTTGTAGCCGGTGCCCTTCTCCGCGCCGTTGGCCTCGGAGATGGCGTCGGTGCCGTAGAGCGCGTCGTAGAGCGAGCCCCAGCGCGCGTTGGCGGCGTTGATGGCGAAACGCGCGTTGCTCACGGGCACGACCAGCTGCGGGCCGGCGGTGGTGGCGATCTCGTCGTCGACGTTCTGGGTGTCGATCGTGAAGGGGGCGGGCTGCTCGCGCAGGTAGCCGATCTCGGTGAGGAACCGCTTGTATGCGGCCTTGTCGTAGCCGGCGCCGGGGTTCTCGGCGTGCCAGGCGTCCAACTTGCCCTGGATCTCGTCGCGTTCGGCCAGCAGGGCGCGGTTGCGGGGAGCGAGATCGTTGATGACACTCTCCGCACCGGTCCAGAACGCGGCGGAATCTACGCCGGAGCCGGGGAGCGCCTCGTTCTCCACGAAGTCGTGAAGAACCTTGGCCACCTGGAGCCCGCCGACCTGAATCCGCTCTGTCATCTACTGCCTCATTTCGAGAAAGCCGGATGGAAAAAGTACGCCTGTCATGTTACCCATGGGTAGTTGCGCGGTCGCGGTCGGCATCGATTGAGCAGGGCCGATTGTATCGTGGGCCACAACTGCGGTCGGATGCCCCGGGTCGTCTCCGGCCCGGAAGTTCGGCAGTGCCGCGAGGCGTCGACGACCGGCGATCCGGGATGTCGGCAGCTGTGCAGCGGGTTCGTCACACTGCGGGGAGCGTCCAGACCAGCGCCATGCTGAACGGATGTCCGAGCAGATCCTTCCATTTCGGCTTGGCCGCGAGCCAGGCCTCCTCGACCAACGCCTCGGCGGCCTCCTCCAGCCGCCAGCCCGCGTCGTTCCCGGCGGTGACATGCTCGCTGAACATGTGCAGGTGGGTTTCGATCGCCAGCGGTTCACCCGACTCGCCGGTGTAGTGGGTGGGCATTCCGGTCACCATGAGGAACTGAGGGTGGTAGCTGACCAGGACGAAGGCGCCGCCGGGCGCTGCCAGCCGCCGGGCTTCGGCGTAGAGCGGGGTGAGGTCGGGGAGGTGCTCATCGATGAGGGAGCAGATCACCAGATCGTAAGTGCCGCCGGGCAATCCGCTGTCACGCACGTCGGCATGGGTGAGTGTGGTGTGTGCCCCGCGGTCGCGTGCCACGCTGAGCATCCCCTCGCTCAGATCCACCCCATCGATGTGCGCGACTCCCCGCCCACGCAACCAGTGGCCGGTGCGGCCGCTACCGCAGCCCAGGTCGGCCGCGCGGCGCACGCGCTCCCAGTTCGGTCGGCGCAGCCGGTTCAGCAGTGCCAGATCCATGTCGTCCATGACGGTCTGGTCATAGGTCGGGGCCCATCCGTCGTATCCGGTGGCGACGTCGACGGTGCGGTAGTGACGGCGATCGAAATCCGCGAAGGTCGGCATAACGCCAGTATTGTCCCTGCCGCAAACGCTTTTTCGGCCTGGTTCCCGCCCCGCCATTGGGCCTGACGCTGAGTTGGGCCGAGCGCTTGGAGAGAAGGTGTCTTGTGCCCTCTGACGTAGTGCGGCTGAGCGCGTCATGCTCTCGCCCGCGGGGGCCGGTGATCGCCCCGCTCCGGGCACGACTCGAGAAAGCCGCCGGACTTCCCAGGTCGGACGCCGGTCATCGAAGCCAGGTGACGTGCAACGTCCGGCTCGCGGTACCGACCGACGGCTCTGACATGCCGTCTGCTCACTGACAATTCCGTGCGGCCTCGCATTCCGGAGCAGTGCGCGAAGCGACGCACAAGAAACCGATGCCAACCGGCCGGTTCGCGAGTGCGGGGCGATCACGCCGTCGGGGCGAGCTGCGTGGGTGCGGCGTCGTGCGCCTGCTCGGGAAGGTGGCGGGTGCGCCGGGGCAGAGTCGCCAGCAATAGTCCACCCACAGTCCAGCAGCTCAGCACCGCAAGCGCAGCTGCCGAGCCGGAGCCGCCGAAATAGGCGGTCGAGCGTAGCGCGGTGGCCGCCGCACCGGGTGGGAGCAGGGTCCCGAGAGTGCCCCAGCCGGTCGGCAGCAGTTCCGGCGCGGACATGGCGCCGGAGAGTGGAATGCCCAGTGCGACAAAGGTTGCCGCACCCACCCCGATTCCGGCGAGGCCGATCGCGGCACGCAGGCCGAGTAGTGTCAGGGCGGTCGCGCCGATCGCCAGGGCCACCACTCCCGCGTTGGCGAGGTAGTTCCCGGTCAGCACGTCGAGCCAGGTTTGCAGGACGGCGGTGACCGCGAATCCGGCGATGAGTGCGACGGCGACGGCCGCGCCGATCCGGGTGGCGCGGCCCAATGTCAGCAGTGAAAGGGCGGCGCCGGTCAGCAGGCCGCCGATGACCATCGGAACCAGGGTGAGGCCGAAGACCGCGCCGTGTGGGTCGGCGGCCGGTGTTGGGACCACGTCGGTGATTACCGGCGTCGGCGAAAGCTGTTGCGGCGTAGGGGTGGTGGGGGCGGGTTGGCCCGCGGCAGGACTGCTGGACTGTGGTGACTGCCCGGAAATCGTCTGCGGCGCAGGAGGTTGCATCCGTTGGCTCATGCTCCGGGCCGCCTCGCTCAGAGCCTGCGCGACGGCCGGACCCGCCGCGGAGGCGGTCAGCACCTCCGGCCCGTTCGCACCGACCACGATGGCGCCGTAGATATCGCGATCCTCGATGGCCCGGACGGCGGCGGAGCGATCGGGATACGTCGTGGTGTCGATCGCGGACTCGCCGAGGGCGCCGAGCCCCTGGCGTACCTGTTCGACGGCAGGGGCCGGGCCGGCCACGCCGACCGGAAGGTGGCGTGGGGCGAGGTTGCTGGTCGGCCAGGCGAACGCCGTGACCAGCACGGTGATCAGGGCGGACAGGGCCAGAACCGGTCCGAGAACGGTGGCGGGCGACGGTCGCATCGCAACTCCAAAGAGAAGGAACGTTCTTTTTGTGGTTCGAGCATGCGCCCGCCGCGGCGAGATTGTCAAGAACGAACGTTCTTTTTATGATGCGGTGATGCCGCGACTGACCGAAGAGCGTCGTAACGCCCGGCGCGACCAGCTCATCGCCGCCGCCGTGCGGTGTGTGGCCCGAGAGGGATTCCACAAGACGACGATGTCCGCGGTCATCGCGGAATCGGGGATGTCGGCGGGGGCGGTCTACGGCTACTTCGCGTCCAAGAACGACATCATCCGCGCTATCGCCGATTCCGTGCTCGGCCGGATGACCGCCAATCTGGCGCGGCTCACCGAGGGGGAAGTGCCGGCGGCGCCGATCGACGCACTGGAGTCGGTTCTCGGGCAGATTGCGGATCTCGCCCGCGACGGCGATATTCCGCGCGTCGCGGTGCAGGCGTGGGCGGAGGCGGGGCGGGACGAGGCGGTCGCCGCAATCGTCCGCGAACGGCTGACGCAAGTCCGGGCCGCTTGGCGGGAGCTGCTGCTGCGCGCCCGCGAGGCCGGATTGCTCTCCGCGACAAGCGATATCGATGCGCTGGCCCAAGTCATGCTAGGCGCGATGATGGGGTTCCTGCAGCAGTACCTGCTCATGGGCGATGTCCGCCCGGATTCCTACGCTGCCGCCTACCGGAGTCTGGCAGGCGCTCGGGAGTAGGCGAACAATCGCGGGATTCGGCGCGGAAACGGCGCCGCGAGCTCGCGGCACGCCATCGACGAGATGTGGGATGCGCTGTGCCGCATCCTGACCGGGGTGCGAGAACCCTATCGCCGAGGCTCGATCCACAATGCTTCGGCCAGCACGCGCAGATCGCCCTTCGGCGTGGAAATGGCCACGCCGACAGTGTGTTTGCGCCCCGATGCGGCGATCGGCCAGGACCATACGAGGTACTTCTCCCCGGCACGGACCGGCCCGATGCGACGGGTGGTGAGGGCGGCCGTGAGGCCCCCGGGCGACATTCCGGACAGTTCGATGGCTGCCCAGCCGCCGGGGCAGTCCACGGCCGACCAGATGTTCTCGGTGGTGAGATGTCCGCCGGGCCCGGCCAATTCGGCATCGGGAACCCAGGCGGCCGCGACGAGGTCCTGGTCGCGCAGTCGCCACGGATACAGCCGCAAGCCCCGGCCCGGCGCATTCGTGGTGCCGCAGCCGTAGCAGTCGGGAATGGCACGGCCCGCGGCGAACGAATCCTGTGACGCGTCGACCGCTTCCTCCCATGTCGGTGGCGGCGTCACGGCCAATTCCACCGAACCCGGACTCGCCTCGGCGAGGACCGTGCTGTCGGAATCGGTGAGCACACTGCCCGATTCGGTATCGGTGATCTGCACCGGCGTCCGCACCGGAACACCGCGCCGGAAGTCGACGCGCACCTCACCGCCGACACGATCGGCGAGCATGCCCGCCACGTAGCCGCCGAACGCCAGATCCGGATAACCGTGGATATGCGTGGGAATGGTGATCGCCGTACCGACAGTCATTCGCGTCCGAACCTCTCGATTGTGTGCCGACCCACGGACCATAGCGGCACCCACCGACAGACATGTATCGGCCGGGTGATTCGCGCCGCCGGTGTGAATCGTGAGCCAGTCCGCACGGTCAGGCCCTCGAATTCGCGCCGACGTCGGACCGGGCCCACGCCGTCACGGACACCGGTTCCGTCCGTCCGGCAGCATCCTCCGACGAGCCGACCCACCCCGATCACGACGTGGGGCCGGAGAACTACTGCAGTGGTTGTGCCCCGCGCTGATTCAGCATCAGCGCGATCAATCCGGTCTCCTGACTCTGGGCGACGAGCATGGCCCGGGCCTGCTCCTTCACCGGACCGGAGGCGATCTGTTGATCGGCGGCGCGAGCCATCGCGATTCCGCCCTGGTGGTGGCGGTACATCAATTGCAGGAACAGGATTTCCGCATCGCGCCCGCGAGCGGCGGAGAGACGATCCAGTTCGGCCATGGTCGCCATTCCCGGCATGCCGGGCGAGGCGGCAGTAGGCGTCGTGCTCATCGAATGATGATGAGCCGCAGTGGTATCCGGAGTCATCCAGGCCATCGGCCGGTCCGAGGTCGGAGCGGCGTTCGCCAGGCGCAGCCACCCGAGCATCGTACCGATCTCCACCCGCTGTGACTGGTCGATCTGCTGCGCGAGCCGCGATACCTGCGGATCGACCCCGGGATCCAGACGCTGCACCATCTGGATCGCCTGCTGGTGATGAGCCGTCATATCCTGGGCGAAACCGATTTCGGTGGCGTCGAGAACCGGTGCGGCCGTGTGCTTCTCGGACAGGACGACCGGGCGCAGCGCGGCGCCGATCACCAGCAGGATCAACGCCGCCGCCGCATACGACCCCCAGCGTAGCCACCGCGACATCTAGGACCCCACGATCGACTGCTGGTCGACGGGTGGTGAATACACGTCGTTGTCCAGCTGCAACACCATGAACCCGTTGTCGTTGCAGGAGGTCCACAGCTGGCTGCCGTGCCATTCCGGGGGCGCGAAGCACCAGTCGGAGGACACGTCGCCGAAGGCCAGCATCCCGGTGCGCGGCGACAAGGCCTGGGCCGGATCGAATTTGCCGTCCAGGATGGCGCGCGCCACCGAAAAGCCTTCCAGCGCGGGCGGTCCGATCAGGGAACCCAGCGCGTGCGGGGAGTTCCACAATTGCAGATTCTGTCCGGTGCGGGCCGGGGGATTGAAGTAGGCGATCTCGTGCACCCGGAACGGATCGCGCACATCGAACACCCGGATGCCGGACGATTCCCATCCGCAGGCCAGCGCCGTCGGATTCTCCGGACGGTCGGCCGCGCAGTAGTGCGGATCGTAGGAGAACACCGACCCGCCCATCGCGGAGGCGAGCATGCTGTCCTGGTTCTCCGGCAGATCGATCCGCAACTTGATCTTCGCGGCGACCTTCGGGTTGTTCTCGTCGGAGACGTCGACCAGTTTCACCCCGCCGGCTCCCGCCTCGTCGACGGTGAACAGATACGGTGTGCCGTCGTAGCTGACCGGCACACTGTGCTGGGTCGCCCAGCCGTCGGTCCAGAACACCCGGCCGATGTGGTTGACCTGCGGATTCGGATCGCGACGCTGCACCGCGCTGATATCGAGCACGGTGAATCCGCCCAGTGCCGACAGATACATGCGGTTGCCGTCGGGGCTGATGCCGAAGCCGTGTGCCTCGATGCCGGTGAGTCCCTGCCAGATCACGTGGGGGTTCGCCGGATCGGTGAGGTCGACCGCGCTGACGAATCCGGGCGCGATGCCGGAGGCCCAGTAGGTGCGGCCGTCGGGGGAGAAGCCGCCCTCGTGGGTGGTGATGGGCAGGGGCATGGTCAGGTTGGTGCCGGGTCCAGGGTTGAGCAGGCGTGGATGCGCACAGTCGGAGATGTCGTAGACCGACAGGTAGCCCGTGCCCTCCAGGAACGGAACTCCGGTGCCCACCAGCAGTTTCCGTGCGGTGTTGACCTTCAGGCTTTCCCAGGTGCCGGCCATCATCGCCGGTTCGGTGAGGGTGGTGCTCAACACCGGGTGCGCCGGGTCGGAGGCATCGATCACCTGCACGCCCTGCGCGGGACCGAGCAGATCGCCGGGGAAGAACGAGCCGGTGTAGGAGCAGTGATCGTAGGTGGTCGAGGTGATACCGGCGCCGTGCCCGGCATATCCGCCGACGAACGACATATTGCAGCTATAGCCCTGCGTGCTGCGACCGGAAGCGCGGTCGGCGGCCGGAACATCGCCCTGCATACCGGTTTCCGGCCGCGACCCCGGACCGCAGTCGGCCGGGGGCACCGCGACCTTGCCGATATCGAGGAACTCCTGCACCTGGGTGGCGATATCGGATTGCAGATCCGCCGACGCGCCGCCGATCGGCAGGATCGCGGCCGCGAGTACGGCGGCGACCGCGGCGACGAGTGTTCTGGGCGTGCGTCTGCCAGAGCTCCGCGCCATTGCGGGACCCCCACTTTCCACAGTGAAACGGGCTGGGCGTCACCACCGCCGAGATAGTCGGTACCACCGGTTGCGGGCAACGCATCGAAACGGTAGCTCAGCCACCTTCTCATCGGGTCGGTTTTCGGAGAAAGCGGTCCGGCTGCTCCGAGCTGTTGCGCGGCAGCAACACGTGAGACAAACTCTGCGCATGGGAATGAAACACGTTGCAGTCATATCGGGTGCGGTGGCTGCCGCGTTGAACGCCGGAGTGGGAATGGCTGCGGCAGCACCGAATCCGGCCGATACGCCCCGGCAGGCCGTCGCCCGCGCCTATATCGACGCGCTGGTTTCACACGATGCGAGTGCCGTGCCGTTCGCGCCGGACGCCACCCGTGTCGAAGCCGGGCTGAAAACCGGCTATTCGGGGCCGCAGCTGACTCAGGAACTGAATCACGGCATTCAGTATTCGGTAATTCAGGATATTCGCGATCTGCGGATGACCGAATGCGGTGATGTGGTGACCGCACGGTATCTGCTCGACTCCGGTGTCGCCGGAGTGCGGCTGATGACCGTCGACATCACCGAAACCTTCGTCATTCCCGACGGCACCATCCACACCATCAACGCCACCATCGACCCGGTGGTGTGACCGCGCGCGGCGCGGGATCGGAAAGCACCGGAACACAACCGGAGAGCGAGGAAAAGGTATGTCCGACAACGATGAACCGCGGGCGGTAGTGCTGGGGCTGTGGGCGGCGCTGGCCCGGCGCGACTGGGACGCGGTGGCCGCATCGCTCACCGAGGACTGTATCTACCTCGACGTGCCGACCGGTCCCACGCTGGCGGCGAAGGGACCCGCCGACACGGTCAAGCGCCTGCGCATCGGGCTGGCGGGGCTGGCCGAATACACCAATCACGACGGTCTGCTGGTCGCCGAGGGGCCGGACGTGATCTACGAGCACTCCGAAACCTGGGTGTGGCCGACCGGCGAGCGCGCCGAACTGCCCTTCGTCTCGGTCCACCGCGTGCGCGACGGGCGCGTCTCGCTGTGGAAGGACTACTGGAACTTCGAGACGCTCACCTCGGCCGCGCCGTCGACCTGGCTGGCGGATTTCGCGGCGGCGGATATGTCGTGGATCTACGACGCCACGGCGGAATTGAGTATCCGGCGAGCGAGCTGAACCGCTGGGCGCGCGGTCAGGACGACGCGAGCAGTGCCCGGCAGCGGCCGAGCAGTTCGGTGCGCAGCGGCTCGGCCCGCCGGGCCAGCTCGGATTGCGCGCGGACGTATTCCGCACGGCCGCCGGGGGTTTCGATGGCGATCGGCCGATAGCCGTAGTCGGTGAGGTCGTAGGGGCTGGCGCGCATATCGATTTCGCGGGCGGCGCAGGCGAGGGCGAAACAGTCCAGCAGGAGATCCGAATCGATCAGCGGCACCAGTTTGAACGCCCACTTGTACAGATCCATGCCCGCGTGCAGGCAGCCGGGCTGTTCCCGGCGGACCTGGTCCTCGCGCGTGAGCTGTTCGGTATTGCGTGGCGCGGCCTCGGGGGTGAAGAAGCGGAAGGCGTCGAAGTGCGTGCAGCGCAACGACATCGAATCGACCACGGCGTCGGTTCCGGCACGTCCCAGGCGCAGCGGGACCTGCCGGTGGCGCACGTCGTCGCTGCGGTAGACCATCGCCCATTCGTGTAATCCGAAGCAGGACAGGTGCGCCGGCCGGTCCGCGGTCGCCGACAGCAGGGCCGCGACGAAGTCCACGGTGTCGCGGCGGCGGTCGAGGAAGGCCGGGTCGGCGGTATGGACCGGTCCGCCGGGCGTCTCGACCCGGTGGTAGCCGCGGCGCTGCGCGTACTCCTCGGCGTCGGCCAGCGCCACGCCGAAGCCCGGATGCCAGCGGCGCAGCTGGGCCGGTTTGTGGCCGTAGTAGGTGAACAGGAAATCGATCACCGGATGTTTACCGCCGTGGGCGCGTTGGCGCAGGTACGGGCCGACCATATCGTCGACCCGTTCCCGATGCGCCTGCGCGCGGGCCCGCCACTGGTCCGGCGGCAGGACCCGAAGTCCTTGCGCCGCAGCCGGTGTCGCGTCCACGGTCATTCCGCCACCCGGTGGGTGGCATCGCGCACGGTGCCCACGAACTCTTCCACCAGATCCTCGAGCGCGACGATGCCCACGGTATTGCCGCGGGTGTCGATGACCCGACCGAGATGGCTGTTGGTGCGGCGCAACCGGGCCAGCGCCTCGTAGAGGGTGGTGCCCATGCTCAGCGTCGGCAGCGGCCGGATATCGGTACGCGGGATCGGTGTCGAGGGTCCGGCCGAATCGTCGGCCACCTTGTCCAGCACGTCCTTGACATGCAGATAGCCCACCAGCGAGCCGTCGGTGGCGCGCACCGGATAGCGGGAGAAGCCGGTCTCGGCGACCGCGGATTCGATGTCGCCGAGGGTGGTGCCGTCACCGCGCAGCGGCACACACCGCGTCTTGGCCAGCGGGACCATCACATCGGCGACGATGCGGTCGGTGGTGCCCAGCGCCTGGGTGAGGCGGCGATGCTCCTCCTCGTCGATGAGACCTTCGGAGCGGGATTCGCCGATCATCTCCGCCAGCTCCACCGACGACACCGTCGCGTCGAGCTCGTCCTTCGGCTCGATGCGCAGCGCGCGCAGGGTGAGATTGGCGGCCAGGTTGTACAGGCCGATCAGCGGGCGGGCCAGGCGCAACCACCACAGCATGATCGGGACCAGCAGCAACGCCACCCGCTCCGGGCCGGCCAGGGCGATGTTCTTCGGGATCATCTCGCCCATCAACATGTGCAGGATCACCACGAGGCCCAGGGCCAATGCGAATCCCACCGGATGCAGCAGTTGATCCGGCACGCCGACCAGATCGAACGGGCGCTCGAGCAGATGCGCGATCGCCGGTTCGCCGATGCGGCCCAGCAGCAGCGAGCAGATGGTGATGCCCAGCTGGGCGGCGGCCAGCATCATCGACAGATGCTCGGCCGCGCCGATCACGGTGCCGGCACCCCGCTTGCCTTGGGCGGCAAGGGTTTCCAGCCGGTCGCGACGGGCGGAGATGAGCGCGAACTCGGCCCCGACGAAGAAGGCGTTGGCGCCGAGCAGGACGACGGTCAGCAACAGTCCGAACAGATCACCCATGGCTGAGCTCCCACGTCGTCACCGCATCGGCGTCCACCGGCTGCATCAGCACCCGGTCGATGCGTCGTCCGTCCATTCGTTCCACCCGGGCCAGCCAGCCGCCGTGAGTGTGCGGTTGCATCGCGTGCCCGTTGGTCGGGCTGGGGGTGGGCAGCAGCACCTCGTCGCCGGCCACCGGAATCCGGCCCAGGGTGGTCAGGACCAGTCCGCCGAGGGTGTCGTATTCACCCTCGGGCGCGTCGTAGCCGGTGGCCCGCGACACCTCGTCGATGCGCAACAGGCCGGAACAGTTCCAGCCCAGGGCGGTGCGGCGCACGTCGAGTTCCTCCTCGTCGTGCTCGTCGCGGACGTCGCCGAGGATCTCCTCGATGATGTCCTCCATGGTCACCAGGCCCGCGGTGCCGCCGTATTCGTCGACGACCAGGGCGAGCTGCATCCCGTCGGCGCGCACCCGTTCGAGCACGGTGTCACCGTCGAGGCTGGCGGGCACGATCGGCACCGGCCGCGCGATCGAGGACAGCGCGATCGTGCCGCGCTGCCCGCCCGGATACAGGAACGCCTGTTTGACGTGCACGATGCCGAGGGTGTTGTCCAGATCGCCGTCGATGACCGGAAAACGCGACAGTCCGGTGCGGCCGGCGGCGGCGATGAGCTCGGTGATGGTGTCGTTCTGATCCAGCGTTTCGATCTTCACCCGCGGCGTCATGAGGTCTTCGGCGCTGCGCTCACCGAACAGCAGTGAGCGGTCCACGACGAGGGCGGTGCGCTGATCGAGCGAGCCGCGCATGGCGGAGGTGCGCACCAGTGAACCCAATTCCTGTGGCGAGCGTGCCGACCGCAATTCCTCGGCCGGTTCGATGCCCAGCCGGCGGACCGCCCAGTTCGCGGCGCCGTTGAGCAGTTTGATCAGCCAGGAGAAGACCGTGGTGAACACGATCATCGGGCCGGCCGTCCACCGCGCGGTGGTCAGCGGTTTGGCGATCGCGATGTTCTTGGGGACGAGCTCGCCGTAGGTCATCGACAGCGAGGTCGCCAGTACCAGGGCGATCACCAGCGAAATGCCCTGTGCGGTGCCGGGGCCGGCGCCGAGTGCGGTGCAGATCGGCTCGATGAGCCGGGCCAGCACCGGTTCGGCGATATAACCGGTGACCAGGGTGGTGATGGTGATGCCGAGCTGCGAGCCCGACAGCTGGAACGACAAGGTGCGATGCGCGTGGCGAACCTGGCGGGCGCGACGGTCACCCTCGCGGGCGTGCGCCTCGACGGTGCTGCGCTCGAGTGCGGTGAGCGAGAATTCGGCAGCGACGAAGATCGCCGTGCCCGCGGTGAGCGCGATGAACCCCAGCAGGCTGACGATGGTGAGCACTACGGACACGATCGGCACCGCCCACCGGGTAACGGAGGATCTGCGGAGACGGAGGCGCCGGGTTGGTCACCCGGCTCGGTAGAGGAGCCCTCCTGTGTGGCGCCCTCGGACGCGGGTGACAACTGGTTCCTTTCGCAAGTGGACGAGCCGAACAACAACGCAATGCCGGTCGGCGGAGGTCCGCCGGTCGGCACAGCCTATGTTACCGGGATCCTCGCGGCGACCGAGCGGCACGGCGTGCCGCCGCCACGATCGCGCCGGGGCGCCTGCGGTGCGGCGGGTGAAATTTTCCGATGCCGCAGGTGGTGGAACAGTCCTGGACCGCTCGCGCCGGCCGAGCGTGTGCAGGGTCACCGATCCGGACGGCACGTGTTCACACCCCATGGGCGGGAGTCGCCGACCGGCGTCACCAACCTGAGGAAGGCGAAACCAGCCCGTGGGTAGGGATCACCAGCCCGAGGGCAGTGGCCGTCCTTCCGCGAAACCGGCGGCCGACTGCACGCCGAGCACGGCCTTCTCGTGCAGTTCGGCGAGCGTGCGGGCCCCGGCGTAGGTGCAGGCGCTGCGTACGCCCGAGCAGATGTGGTCGATGAGGTCCTCGACGCCGGGGCGTTCGGGATCCAGCCGCATCCGCGAGGAGGAGATGCCCTCTTCGAACAGCGCCTTGCGCGCGCGATCGAATCCGCTGTCGGCGGCGGTGCGGGCGGCCACGGCGCGCTTGGAGGCCATGCCGAAGCTCTCCTTGTAGGCGTTGCCGTCGCGGTCGACGCGCAGATCGCCGGGCGATTCGTAGGTTCCGGCGAACCAGGAGCCGATCATCACGTTCGACGCGCCCGCGGCCAGTGCCAGCGCCACGTCGCGGGGATGGCGGACCCCGCCGTCGGCCCAGATGTGCACGCCGAGATCCTTTGCCGCCGCGGCACATTCGGCGACCGCGGAGAACTGCGGGCGGCCGACGCCGGTCATCATGCGGGTGGTGCACATGGCGCCCGGGCCCACGCCGACCTTGACGATGTCGGCCCCCGCCTCGGCCAGGTCACGGGTTCCGGCGGCGGACACCACATTGCCGGCCACCAGCGGCACACCCAGTTTCAGATCGGCGACCGCGCGCAGCGCCTCGAGCATCTTCTCCTGATGTCCGTGGGCGGTGTCGATGACCAGGACGTCGGCGCCGGCGTCGACCAGAGCCTTCGCCTTCCCCGGAATATCGCCGTTCACCCCGACCGCGGCCGCGATCCGCAGTGTGCCGTGACGGTCCACGGCGGGGGTGTAGATCCCGTCGCGGACGGCGCCGGTGCGGGTCACGACACCGGCGAGGGTGCCGTCGTCGTGGACCAGCACCGCGAGACCGGCATGGGCGGCCTCGAGCCGGTCGAAGATCTCGCGCGGCGAGGCCGTGGCGGCCGCGCTGACGAAATCGGCGTCGGCGACGGTGCGCAGCCGCGCGAACCGGTCCACATCGGCGCAGGCCGCTTCGGTGACGACACCGACCGGCTTGTCGTTCTCGACGATCACCACGGCGCGGTGGGCGCGCTTGTGGATCAGCGCCAGCGCGTCCGAGACCGAATGATCCGGCCCGAGCGTGACGGGCGTGTCGGCGGTGAGCGAACGGCTCTTCACGAAGGAGATGGTGTCGGCGGCCGCGGTGATCGGCAGATCCTGCGGCAGCACCACGATGCCGCCGCGGCGCGCGACCGTTTCGGCCATGCGGCGCCCGGCGACCGCGGTCATGTTCGCGACCACGATCGGGATGGTGGTGCCGGTTCCGTCGCTGGTGGACAGGTCCACATCGAACCGCGACGACACATCGGTGCGATTGGGTACGAGAAACAGATCGTCGTAGGTGAGGTCGTACGGCGGCGTGTGTCCTGGGAGAAACTGCACTCCGGCCATTGTAGGGGAATCGATCATGGCAGGGTGGGTGCGAGAGGACCGTCGAGAAAGGATCGCCCATGCCACGGATCGCGACCGCCACCGAGGTCGACCGGACCGAACTGCTCGACTTCGCCCGCGCGCGCCATCGCGGCGTCCTGGTGACCACGCGCGCCGACGGCGCCCCGCAGATGTCACCGGTGACCTGCGGCGTCGACGACGCGGGCCGGATCGTGATCTCCACCTATCCCGGACGGGCCAAGACCCGCAACATCCGGCGCGACCCGCAGGTGTCGATCTGTGTGCTGTCCGACGACTGGGACGGTCCCTACGTCCAGATCGACGGGCGCGCCGAGGTGCTCGACATGCCCGAAGCGCTGGACGGACTGGTGGACTACTACCGCTGCATCGCGGGTGAGCATCCGGATTGGGACGACTATCGCGCGGCGATGGCGCGGCAGAACAAATCCTTGATCCGGATCGAGGTACAGCGGTGGGGGCCGGTCGCCACCGGCGGATTCCCGCCTTCGCAGGATCAGCCTTCGCAGGATTAGGCGGCGCCGGGGCGGTCGCGGCGGAGCAGTCGGCGCCACCACGGCGGGCGGCTGTCCCGAACCCGCGTGGAAGTGGTTGCGGGAGAGGGTTTTCCGCTCCCGGAGATCGGCCGTTGCCGGATGCGCCGGTCGGCGCGCCAGCGCGCGACGACCTCGTCGGCTCGCGCGGGGGCGAGGCGGACGTGCGGTCCGTGCGGCATCCGGATCCATTCCACGATGCGCATGTTGAGCTCGGAGACGTAGGCGCGGACCTCGGCCTCGGAGCCCATCTCCGCGACCCGCTCGGGTAACCGCTCCAGATCGCGGCGCAGCGTCAGCGAGGTCGGCAGCAGCGCCTCACCGCCGACCCCCTCCCGGCGCAGGTAGTTGTGCAGCCACCAGTTCTCGTCGTACGGCTCGCCCATGCCGGGCAGGGGTTTGCCGGTGCCGGCCAGATTGTCGAATTCGCCGCGCTCGGTCGCCTCGCGGATCTGCTTGTCGATCCAGGATTCGAATCCCATGCCCGCCGGTTTGCGTTCGGTCATGCGCGCCTCCCCGTGGTGTCGGAGTGCTTACCCGATCGTAACGTGTTGGGACATAACGGACATCGCAGGGTGCGGGCGCGGCGGTACGCTGGCAGCCACCACCGGCGGTGAGGGTGGACAGGACGCGCGTATCCGGAGGAGACCCGATGACGCGGTATCAGCAGACCCTCCACGGCCGGACCTACGCCTTCGACGGGCTGGTCGACCTGCTGGCGAAGGCGACACCGCTGCGCAGCGGCGACGAACTGGCCGGGTGCGCGGCGAGTTCGGACGCGGAGCGGGCCGCGGCGCAATGGGCGCTGGCCGAGGTGCCGCTGCGCGAATTCCTGAACGATCCGGTGGTGCCGTACGAGACCGACGAGATCACCCGGTTGATTCTCGACAACCATGATCGTGACGCCTTCGCGACGATCGCGCACCTGTCCGTCGGCGGGCTGCGGGACTGGCTGCTCGCGGTGGCCGCCGGATCGGAGCCGGAACCGCCGGCAGCGGTATTGCGTTCCGTGGCAGCGGGTTTGACACCGGAGATGGTGGCGGCGGTGAGCAAACTGATGCGCAATCAGGATCTGATCGCGGTCGCGCGGGCCGCCGAGGTGCGCTCCGGTTTCCGCACCACCATCGGACTGCCGGGGCGGCTGGCCACCCGGTTGCAGCCGAATCACCCCACCGACGATCCGCGCGGAATCGCCGCGGCGGTACTCGACGGATTGCTGCTCGGCTGTGGGGATGCGGTGATCGGCGTGAATCCGGCGACCGACTCGCCGCGAGCCGCCGCCGAGCTGCTGACGCTGCTCGACGACGTGCGGACCCGATTCGACATCCCGGTCCAGTCCTGCGTGCTCGCCCATGTGACCACCACACTGGGGCTGATCGAGGCCGGGGCGCCCGTGGATCTGGTCTTTCAGTCGGTCGCGGGGACCGAGGCGGCGAATGCGAGTTTCGGGGTGAATCTGTCGCTGCTGCGCGAGGCGAACGCCGCCGGACGGTCGCTGGGTCGCGGAACCGTCGGCGACAATGTGATGTATCTGGAAACCGGGCAGGGTTCGGCGCTGTCGGCGGGCGCGCATCTCGGTACCGGCGGCAGGCCCGTCGATCAGCAGACGCTCGAGGCGCGGGCATACGCGGTCGCGCGGGAACTGGAGCCGTTACTGGTCAACACGGTCGTCGGGTTCATCGGCCCGGAATATCTGTACGACGGCAAACAGATCGTGCGGGCCGGGCTCGAAGATCACTTCTGCGGCAAACTGCTCGGCCTGCCGATGGGCGTCGACGTCTGCTACACCAACCACGCCGAGGCCGACCAAGACGATATGGACACCCTGCTGACGCTGCTCGGCGCGGCCGGCGTCGCGTTCGTGATCGCCGTGCCCGGCGCCGACGACGTGATGCTCGGCTACCAGAGCCTGAGCTTCCACGACGCGCTGTACGTGCGCCGGCTGCTGGGACTCGCCCCCGCGCCCGAGTTCGAGCAGTGGCTGGCGGGGCTGGGCATGCTGGACGCGGCGGGCGGTATCGCCGCGGTGGAACCGCTGAGCTCGCCGCTGCGGGAACTGGCGGGTCCCCGATGAGCGCGGAGCATCGGGGTGGGGGCCGGGCACGTGCGGCGGGATCGATTGTGGGCGGGACGAGAGCGGCCGATGCCGGGGCGGCGACAGGGCGTGCGCATAGCGTCGGCGCCGACGGCGTGAGTGCGGCCGATGCGGAGAAGGGGGGCGCGGGGCGTGCGAGTGCGGGCCCGGCGAGTGCGGACCGGGCGAACGCCGAAAACGGGTATGCGCCCGGTGGATGTGTGGTGGGGGAGGGTGCCACAACAATGGAGGCGGGGGCGATGAGCGCCGGCGATGAGGGCCGCGCGGGAGCCGGGCGGGCGCGCGATGCCGGTCGAGCAAGTGCGGACAGCGAGCCGTTCTGGCGGGAATTGCGTGGGGTGACGCAGGCACGCATCGGACTGGGGCGGACCGGTGACGCGCTGCCCACCGCGCGGGTGCTGGAGTTCCGGGCGGCGCATTCGGTGGCGCGCGATGCCGTGCACATGTCCGTGGACGTGAACGCGTTGTGCGAACGTGTCACCGCGGTGGGCATCGGGATGCCGATCCGGGTGCGCAGCCGGGCGCGTGACCGCGCGGAATATCTACGCCGGCCCGATCTCGGGCGAGAACCCGAGGACTCCTCAGCGATACGAAACACCGTGTCGCCCAGCGCCTTCGACGTGGGATTCGTGCTGGCCGACGGTTTGTCGCCGCGTGCGCTCGCCACACACGGCCCGGATCTGCTCGCCGCCCTCGTCGACGAACTCGCTCCGCACTACGCGCTGGCCCCACCGGTGATCGCGACCCAGGCGCGGGTGGCGATCGGCGATCATCTCGGTGCCGCTCTCGGCGCGCGTACCGTGCTGGTGCTGATCGGCGAACGTCCCGGCCTGTCGGTGGCCGACAGTCTCGGCATCTACCTCACCCACCACCCCCGCCCGGGCCGCACCGATGCCGAACGCAACTGTGTGTCGAATATCCACCCGCCCGAGGGCCTGGGGTATCGGCAGGCCGCGGCGGTGGTCGCGGGTCTGGTCGCGGGTGCGCGTGCGCTGGGACGATCCGGCGTGGACCTGAAGGACGGGTCGGGCGCCGATGCGGTGAAATCCGCTGTGGTGGAAGGTATTTCGAAGGGCTGACGACGCAGTGACGCTGCACGGTCGAAAGCCGTTCTCTGCAAGTCGTAGTCGGAAACCGGGACCGACGTCGGTGGTTGGCACGCTGCCGCGTCGATAGGTGGGGTTGTCCCGGTAGGTGATTCAGTTGGCGCGGCGGTTGCGGGAGTGTGGCGGCCGGGTATTTCGCCGGGGCCTTGCGCGTGTGTCGGCTTCTTGCGTGTCGGCCGCCTGAGAGGGGGCGGCGGCCGGATCCGGGACGGGGCGTCCGGTCGGCGGGCGGGCCCCGGCCACGTCGGTGAGCCGGGAGTCGCCCGACCGCACGCGCAGCTCCTCGAATGGCACCGCGGCGTCGCGGAGCACGGTTTCGGTGCCCGCATCGGTGCTGATCGTGATGATTGTTCCGGTTGCGCCGGCGCGGCCCGTGCGGCCGGAGCGATGCAGATAGTCCTTGGCGTCGGCGGCGGGGTCGACATGGACCACCAGCGTGACGTCGTCGACGTGGATACCGCGCGCGGCCACATCGGTGGCGACCAGCACCGGTGCCGCTCCGGAGGAGAAGGCCGCCAGGGTGCGGGTGCGTTGCGCCTGACTCAGCCCGCCGTGCAGCGCGACGGCTCCGACGCCCACCTCCCGCAGCCGCCGCGCGAGTTTGTCCGCGCCGTACTTGGTGCGCACGAACAGCAGGGTGCGCCCGTCCCGTGCGGCGATCTCCGTGACCACGGCGCGCTTGTCGGATGCTCGCACCTGTACGAGGTAGTGGGCGACCTCGGCTGTGCCGGAAGGGGAGTACCCACCGAACTCGTTGCCGGTGCGCGGGCTACCGGCGCTGTCGGCCGGAGGGCGGTCGGCGGTCCACCTCGTCGGCAAGCTCGGCGATCCTGTCCGGTCTTTCCGGCCGGCGCCGACCGTGAGGTGCGGCGAATTCTCGTGTGGTTCAGGGGCTTCGCGGGCCGAGTACACCGTGTCCGCACCGGCAGTCGGAGCGTCGGCCGTCTCGGGCGCAGCCGCCGAATCGCTTGCCTCGGAGTGGAATTCGGGCCGAGATGCTCGTCCGCCTCGTCCTTGTGCCGATCCGGCCGGCCGCCCGGACGTCCCGGAATCCGTGCCGGTTTCGGGCGCGCCCGGCGCGAGCGCCGCGTCCCCGGTGGCGCGCCGTGCCGCGGTCGTCGTCACGTCGTGGCGGACGGGGTCGTTCAGATAAGTGTCGACCAGCGTGTCGACGGCGGCGTCCAGGGTTGCCGAGAAGAGCAGGTGCTGGGTGTCGGTGGACAGGCGGTCGAGGATCGCGCGGATCTGGTCGATGAAGCCCAGTTCGGCCATGTGGTCGGCCTCGTCGACCGCGACCACACGGACCGCGTCCAGGCCGACAGTGCCCTGGTCGATGAGGTCGGTGAGCCGGCCGGGGGTCGCGACCAGCAGGTCCACGCCGCGGGCGAGGCGATCGGCTTGCCGTTTGATCGGTACGCCACCGACGGCGGTCGCCACTCGCAGGCCCAGCGACAGCGCCGGCTCGTCGAGGGCTGCCTCGATCTGCGCGGCCAGCTCGCGGGTCGGCGCGAGTACGAGTGCCCGAGGACGACGTGGTGCCGACGCTCCGCGCCGCAGCCGGACCAGCATCGGCAGGCCGAAGGCCAGGGTCTTGCCGGAACCGGTGGCCGCGCGTCCCAGCACATCGCGACCGGCGAGCACATCCGGAATCGCCGCGGCCTGAATGGGAAAGGCGGTCTGGAGACGGCTGCGGCGCAATGCCTGGACCAGTTCGACCGGCAGGCCGAGTTCCGCGAATCCGGGACCTGCGAACTCGGCCGGACCGCGAGAAGCGTGGCTGCCGGGAGATGAGGTCGACAGTTCGGTATCGCGACCGTCCTTCGGCGCCCGGTCTCCGGTGCCCGGCGTGCGGTCCGATCGTTCCTTGCGCTCGCCGGTCGGACGACCGCCCGCGGTCCGCCCGGAACCGTCCGAGGATCGCGCGCCCCGAGGGCCGCCGCGTCCGAAGGGCTTGTCCCCGCGGTTGTTCGACTGCCGGCCGCGAGCTTCCGGTGAACGCCGTCGCTCAGGCACGCAGCAACCGGTTCAATTCGACCAGCCACGGAATCGCTACCGCGAGGGTCGGGACCACCAGGATCGCCGCGGCCGTCGCATAGGCCGCGGTCGCGATGCGCAGATCGCCGAGCGGACCGGTCAGGCGTTGGATCCGGATGAGCGTCGTCGGCCCGCCGGCGGCCATGGCTCCCTGCGGGGCGGTGGAATTCGAGCAGGTCACCAGGGCGCGAGCCAGCGGTGTCGGGCCGGTGACCTTGACGGCGGAATCGTCGGCGAGCAGTTCGATCAGCAGTTTGACCGAATCCAGCGCGGATTTGCTGCGCACCACCCGCGGGAACGCCTCGTGCGCGGCGGTGAACGCCTCCAGCACCAGGTCGTGGCGCGCCCGCAGATGCGAACGCTCATGGCTCACGATCGCGGTCAGCTCGGACTTCGACAGATTCGCGAACGTTCCCTGGCTCAGCACCACGCGCTGGCGTAGACCGGGCAGGCAGTAGGCGATGGGTTCGGCGGCGGCGAGGACACGGATATCCGCGGCCCGGGTACCGGCCAGCGGCGAGGTCGCGATCAGATCGCCGTGGTTCGGGTCGCCACCCTGGTCGAGCAGGTCGACCAGCATCCGGTGCCGGGCGCGGCGGCGGCGGGTGTGCACGCCGACCCGGATCGAGGCGTAGATCAGGCGCGCGCCGACCAGCAGGGTCAGCGCGAAGACGACGACGTAGATCAGCCAGAGCCCCAGACCGAGCGCGTCGATCTCCTTGGTCGGGGACGTGGTGGGGCGGCCGTCGGGTCCCGGGACGAGCAGCAGGCTGGCGATGGCCAGCCCGGATCCGAACGCCGACAGCACCGCCGCCAGCGCGACCGCCTGCCACAACACCAGCGCCGCGCGGGGTGTTCGGTACGGCCAGGTGGCTCGGCTGAGCAGAGCCGGGACCGGTCCCGCGAGAAGCAAGGCGAGACCGGCGAAGACCGGCGCGGTTGCGTTCATACTCAGCTCACTGCGTTGTGGGGCCAGGGGCCCGAGATCGCGGCGCCGGAGAGCACCACGCAGCTACTGCGGCGGGGCGACTCCGTTGTCGTCGGACGCGGTGTTCTCGTCCTCGGACGGGTTGCGCGCGGTCTCGGTTGCTTCGAGCTTAGCGAGTGCATCCCGGAGTGCGGCAGCCTCATCCTTTCCGACCTGTTCGACGAAGTGCACGAGCGCGGCGCGCCGGGAACCGACTTCGTCGGCCTGCTGCAGCGCGTCGACCATCAGACTGGCCACGAGTTCGTCGCGCGTGTGCACGGGCGCGTATCGATGTGCCCGGTCGTCGCGCTGCTGCACGACCAGATTCTTCTTCGCCAGCCGCTGTAGCACCGTCATCACCGTGGTGTACGCGAGCTCGCGGCGCGCGGCGAGGGCTTCGTGGACCTGCCGTACCGTCTGCGGTTCATCGGCCGACCACAACTGGTCCATGACCGCTTTCTCGAGTTCACCAAGACCTGCCATCCCTCCAGCTTACGGAGGCAACGACACAAATGCGTACTACAGTTCGTCGTAACCGGTCGGTAGCTGTGTGGGATTTTTCATAGGGGCGTCGGGGAACTCGGCTCGGAATCGGCCGGACGGGGTCCGCCAGCCGCGCCGATCACGTGTCGTGCGCCGATCGGCACGATCATCGGGCGCTCCGACACCGGATCGGTGTGCACCTCGGCACGCAGGCCGAAGACGGTGCGCAACAGTTCGGTGTCGATCACCGCACCCGGCGCGCCCTGGGCGACGATGCGGCCCTCGCGCATGACGATCAGCCGGTCGCTGTAGCGGATGGCCAGGTTCAGATCGTGCAACACCATGACCACGGTCCGGCCCAGATCATCGTGCAGCCGGTCGACGAGGTCGAGAACCTCCAGCGAGTGGGCCAGATCCAGATAGGTGGTGGGCTCGTCGAGCAGCAGGATATCGGTGCCCTGGGCCAGCGCCATGGAAATCCACGCCCGCTGGCGCTGCCCGCCCGACAGTTCGTCGAGGGTGCGGTCGGCCAGCTCCGCCACGCCGGTCTGAGCGAGGGCGTGCGCGACCTCGGCTTCGTCGTCGGCCGACCACTGGCGCAGCCAGGACTGATGCGGATGGCGGCCGCGCGCGACCAGATCGGCCACGGTCAGGCCTTCCGGCGCGACCGGGGTCTGCGGCAACATGCCGACGATGCGGGCGACGTCGCGGGTTTTCATGGTGGCGATCGCCTTGCCGTCCAACAGGACTCGGCCCGCGTTCGGTCGCAGCAGCCGGCCCAGCCCGCGCAGAAGCGTGGATTTGCCGCAGCCGTTCGGCCCGATCACCGTGGTGATGAGGCCGGGCTCGATATCGACGCTGAGGCCGTCGACGATGACGCGGCCGCCGTAGCCGAGGGTGACGTCCTCCGCGGTGAGGCGGTGCGCATCGTCGTGGCGGGTGCTCCGGTGCGGGGTTCGGGTGCTCACAATGTCGCCTTCCGGTTCACGCGTATCAGCAGCAACAGCAGGAACGGTCCGCCGAACGCGGCGGTGACCAGGCCGACCGGCAGATCGACCGGTACGACGGTGCGGGCCGCGACATCGGCGGCGACCACGATCAGCGCGCCGGTCAGGGCCGAACCGATCACGGGCTCGCCGGGAGTGCGCAGCAGCCGGCGCGCGATCTGCGGGGCGGCCAATCCGACGAAGCCCAGCGGGCCGACCGCCGCGGTGGCCAGCGCGGCCGCCGCCACGGCGGCGCCGATCAGCACCAACTGCTGGGTCTGCACACGCACACCGAGCGCACGGGTGGTGTCGGAACCGAAGCGCAACGCGGCGAGGGTGCGCGCCGAGCCCGCCGCGATGGCGACCACGACGACGAGTCCGGCCGCCGCGGCCGCGGTCCGATTCCAGTTCGCGCCGTTGAGCGAGCCGGTGAGCCACAGTTGCGCCCGGGTGGCGTCGTCGAGGCTCGCCCGGGTGACGAGCCAGTTGATACCGGCCAGCAGCAGCGCGTTGACCCCGATACCGATGAGGATGAATCGCATGCCGCTCAGCCCGCTGTCGCCGCCGCTGTTGCGCCCCAGCGCGAGAACACCGATGAGCGCGGCGGTGGCCAGCCCGCCCGCGAGCGCCGCGAGCGGAACACCCAGCGACGCCACGATTCCGGTGGCGGTACCGCCCACTCCGGCCAGGACCGCCACCGCGGCGAAGCTCGCTCCGGAGGTGATACCGAGGACGTCGGGACTCGCCAGCGGATTGTGCAGGATCGACTGGGTGATCGCGCCCGCGATGCCGAGCGCCGCCCCGGCCACCAGCGCGGTCACTGCTCGCGGCAATCGCGATTCCATGACGACATAGCGCTGCGAGCGGGTCCCGCCGCCGGTCAGCACGTCCAGCACCCGCCCGAGCGCGATGTGATAGTCGCCGACGGAGATGTCCACCACGAACAGCACCACGATCGCCGCGGCGAGAGCGAGCAGCGTCAGCAGCATCGAAAGACGAAGTACCGCAGACATTCCGGCGATTCGCACCGCCGGGCGGACCTGGGTCAGCTCTGCGCCGGATCGGCCCACGTTGGGAGCGCTCCTCGAATCGCCGACGGAGCCGGACGCCGTCTCGGTGTTCGATTCCGTGCCCGCGGCATCGGTGGTGCGGACATCGCTGCGCGCGTTCACAGTTCGGCCACCTTCCGCCGGCGCACCAGGGCGATGAAACAGGGGGCGCCGATCGCGGCCAGCACGATACCGGCCTGCAACTCCCCGGGCGGTGCGATCACCCGGCCGACGACATCGGCCAGCAGCAGCACGATCGCGCCGAGCAGTGCCGAATACGGAATCAGCCAGCGGTGATCCGGGCCGGTGATCATGCGGCCCAGATGCGGAACGACCAATCCGAGAAAAGCGATCGGTCCGACCGCGGCCGTCGCGGCACCGGTCAGCAGCACCACCGCGGTGAGCCCGATCGCCCGGTTGCGCGCGATGTTCACCCCGAGTCCGCGCGCCACGTCCTCGCCGAGTCCGATGGCGTTGAGTCCGGGCGCGGCCAGGATCGCCAGCACCGCTCCGGCGAGGATGAACGGCGCCACCTGGGCCGCCACCGCGGGTTCGTGTCCGGCCGGCGTGCCGACCACCCAGAAGCGGTAGGTGTCCAGCGCGGCCGGATCGAGCAGGATCACGGCGTTGGTCAGCGCCTGCAGCAGTGCGGTGACCGCCGCACCGGCCAGGACCAGCGTCAACGGGGTCGATCGGCTGCCGCCGGTCGCCGCCGCGCCGAATACGACCACACCGGCGGCCAGCGCCCCGGCGAAGGCGAACCAGATGTACTGGCTCGGCTGGGTGAGCGCGAACAGATGGATGCCGAGCGCTGCCAGGAACGCCGCGCCCGCGTTGAGTCCCAGCAATCCGGCATCGGCGAGCGGATTGCGGGTGTAGCCCTGGATCAACGCACCGGCGATTCCGAGCGCGGCGCCGGTGAGCAGCACGAGAACCGTTCGCGGCAAACGCAATTCGCGCACGATCCGATCGGCCTGCCCGTCCGCGGGGCAGGTGAACGGCACACCGTCCGGACACGAGACGGCATGCCAGATCTCGGCCGGGGACAGGGATTTCGCGCCGACGGCGAGTCCGGCGACGACGGCGAGCAGCAGCACCCCGGCCAGGAGTGCCAGGCCGGTCGCGCGGCGACGGGGGGTGATGACTGCGGCGGACACGGCGGCGAACGACTCCTGGGTGACGCGTTTCATGGCGATCGGGCACTTGCGCGGCGACCCGTCGCCGGACAAGTCTGGTAAGCCTAACCTATCTTCCGTTGTCGACCGTAATGCCGAACGTTGAGGGGGTTCGATGTCCGAACCAGTGACGATTTTCCCGGCTCGCCGTCTCGAGCCGGCGTTCGAACAGATCTGCGTCCGGCTGCGCGCGCTGCAGCCCGGTCATCCGCGGGTCTACGCCATGGCGGCCATGGCCGAACAGGGGCGCCGCCGCTGGTGGCGACTGGCCGACGGAGCGCGCGAAGGGCGCATCGAGCTGATGTATCGCCGGCACGCGGCGGAGATGGTCAGTCCCGGGATCGCCGCCGAGGTGGTCGCCACCGCGCTGATCCATGCCGTCGTCGGCCGGGTGGTCGCGCTGGCGGTCTGCGACAACCGGGCCTGGGATCCCGGGCTCGAGAATCTGTGGGTGCACACCGACAACGACGGCGGGCTGGACTGGGCGGGCCTGTCCGACACGACGATTCGCGTGGTGGCGGGTGATCCGCTGGCCGGACGCCCGGGGGTGGTGACGCTGCCGTGTGATCGGGCGCTGTCGGTGTGGCTGGCGCATCGCTGTGAGGCGGCGCTGACGCTGGTGTGCGAGAGCCTGTACCGCTGTGCCGGGCTGAGCCGGGCGCGATTCTGGAATCTGGTGGGCGAATCCATCGTCGGCGCGGCCACCTGCGTGCCGGAACTGGCGCGGACCGGCGCGGATGCCGGGACCGAGCGAGGGCAGGCGCTGCTGCTGGCGCTGGCCGATCGCGGGTTGCCGGTGCGTCGCTCTTGCTTGGTTAGGTAAGGCTGACCTACACTCACCTCGGCGTCCGGATCGAGCGAGAGTCCCGAGGGCTGCGGTCGACTCCCTGATCCACTGCCCGCGGCGGGCCCTTCGTCACGGAGGGGCCCGCCGCGTCGTTTCCGAACGTCCGCACACGAATCCCGATGCGCCGGTGCGTGTTTCGCGGACATGGCGATGCCCGGCCCGCCGCACGGTGGCGGCGAACCGGGCATCGGTGAGAACTAGTGCGTGGCGGCGAAACCGGTCCGCAGGTCGGCGAGGATGTCCTCGATCCCCTCGATGCCCACCGCGAGCCGGACCAGGCCCGGCGTCACACCCGCGGCCAGCTGCTCCTCGGGAGTCAACTGCGAATGCGTGGTCGAGGCCGGGTGGATGACCAGCGACCGCACATCGCCGATATTGGCGACATGGCTGTGCAGGGTCAGCGCGTCGACGAACTTCTTGCCCGCGTCCACACCGCCCGCCAGTTCGAAGCCGACGATCGCGCTGGTGCCCTTGGGCGCCAGTTCGCGGCCGCGCTCGTACCACGGCGACGAGGGCAGACCCGCGTAGAAGACGCTGGTGACTTCCGGCCGCTCGGTGAGGAATTCAGCGACCGCCTGCGCGTTGGAGACGTGCCGCTCCACCCGCAGGCTCAGCGTCTCGAGACCCTGGGCGATCAGGAACGCGTTGAACGGCGCCACCGCGGAACCCAGGTCGCGCAGCAACTGCACCCGCGCCTTCAGCGCGTAGGCCGGCGCACCCAGATCGGCGAAGACCGCGCCGTGGTAGCTGGGATCCGGGGTGGTGAAGCCGGGGAAGCGCGAGTTGCCCTGCTCGTCGGTCACCGTCCAGTCGAACGTGCCACCGTCGACGATCACGCCGGCGATCGCCGCACCGTGGCCGCCGAGGTACTTCGTCGCCGAGTGCACAACGATGTCGGCACCGTGCTTCAGCGGCTGGATCAGATACGGGGTCGGCACGGTGTTGTCCACGATGAACGGCACACCGGCGGCGTGCGCGACCTCGGCCAGGCCCGGCAGATCCAGGATGTGGTTCTGCGGGTTGGACACCGTCTCGCCGTAGATCGCCTTGGTGTTCGGGCGGATCGCGGCGCGCCACTGATCCAGATCGTCGGGATCTTCGACGAACGACACCTCGATGCCCAGCTTCGGCAGCGTGTAGTGGAACAGGTTGTAGGTGCCGCCGTAGAGGCGCGGACTCGACACGATGTGGTCACCGGCACCCGCGATGTTGAGGATCGCGAAGGTTTCGGCGGCCTGGCCCGAGGACAGCAGCAGCGCCGCCACGCCGCCCTCGAGGGCGGCGATGCGCTGCTCGACCGCGTCCTGGGTGGGGTTCATGATGCGGGTGTAGATGTTGCCGGGCTCGGCCAGACCGAACAGCGCCGCGGCGTGATCGGTGTCGCGGAAGGTGTAGGAGGTGGTCTGGTAGATGGGCAGCGCGCGAGCGTTGGTGGTGCCGTCGGGAATCTGGCCGACGTGAACCTGCTTGGTCTCGAAGCTCCAGTTCTGCGCCGGATCGTTCGGCTCGACGGAGTCGGTCATGGGTTTCAGCTCCAAAAGGTGTAGATGGGATGGGTCGTCGCGCATGAGGCGGCGGTGCGCCGCCCCTTAGGATGCCCGATTCGCGAAGAATCAGGCGGAAACTGTGGAGTTTTCCGACTCGGAAGTGATCAGTGTGGTCAGCACGGGCGTCGTCCCGGTGGAGATGTCGAGAACCGGGCAGTGGGCGTCCACGGCGGCCTGCAGTTCAGCGTAACGCTGCGCCGGCTCCGGGCCGTCGATATGCACCGTCACCCGGACCTGCTGGAAACCGGCGCGCACGGTGTCGTCGAGGCCGAAGAAGCCGCGCACGTCGAGATCGCCCTCGGCGTCGATGCGCAGATCGTCGACGACGATGCCCAGCCGCTGCGCCCAGAACCGGTAGGTCACCACCTGACAGGAGATCAGCGCCGCGAGATAGAACTCGACCGGGTTGGGTGCCGTACCCGCGCCGCCCAGCGCGGCCGGCTCGTCCACCCGGACCGTGTAGGTGCCGGCCGTGACGGCGCTGCCGACGGCGCCCTCCGCGATTCCGGCGGCGGAGAACAGGACCTGCGCCTTCGCCGGATCGCCGGCCACGGCCTGTGCGGTGGCGTCGACGATGTCGTTGAGCGGAGTGTCCGATGCGGCTGTCATGGCCGCCACGGTAGGGCCGCGCGGATGCGGGAGCGAGGGTTGCGTTCGCCGTGATCACAACCGTAGCCGGATCGCTGTGAGTGCGTATACCCCTGCGGTACAACGATTTTCACATGTTATCACCAGGTGTGCTGCCCGATTACCGGGCCCGTGCGCGCCCGGGCGTGCGGCACCGCCGTACCGGGCGGTACTCAGGTGGTGTAAGTGTTTTTCTATGACACAGCACGACCGATTCGAGGCTCGTTCCCTGGCGGATGTCACGCCCGAGCAGATGACCCGCTACAGCGAGGGGACCTTCACCGACCTCATCGGTCTGAAGTACACCGAGGTCGGGCCCGATCGCGTGGTCGGGGAGTGGGTGGTCTCGCCGCAGCTGCACCAGCCCGCAGGCATCGTCAACGGCGGGGTGTACTGCACGATCATCGAAACCCTGGCCAGTGTCGGCGGCGGCGTCTGGTTCGGCGACCGCGGGCATGTGGTCGGCGTCAACAACAACACCGACTTCCTGCGCGCGGTCCGCGAGGGCAGCCTGCGCGGTGTCGCCACCCCGATTCACCAGGGCCGATCGCAGCAGCTGTGGCAGGTGCAGATCACCGACGAGCAGGACCGGGTGGTCGCGCGCGGGCAGGTTCGGCTGCAGAACCTCACCGCGCAGGGTGCGGCCGAGAGCTAGCGCCGAAGCCGAGCGCCGACCCGACGACGAGCGCAGCCGGTACGGCCGTGCCAAGATATCGAGCACCGTACGCCCGAGCAGCGGAGGAGGCGATGTGCGTCTGTCACCGCACGAGCAGGAGCGGCTGATGCTCAGCTACGCGGCCGAACTGGCGCGGCGGCGGCAGGCGCGCGGGCTGAAACTCAACCATCCCGAAGCCGTGGCGATCATCACCGACCACGTCCTGGAGGGCGCCCGCGACGGCCGCACCGTCGCCGAGTTGATGTCCTCGGGCCGCGCCGTGCTCACCCGCGACGACGTGATGGCGGGTGTGCCGGAGATGATCCCCGACGTCCAGGTCGAGGCCACCTTTCCCGACGGCACGAAACTGGTGACCGTGCATCACCCGATCGGCTGAGGGGCACCGATGAGTGCGATATCCGCCGGGAGCGGCCACGGCCCGGTGCCGGGAGAGTATCTGCTCGCCGCCGGCCCCATCGAGATCAACGCCGGCGCCGACCGGATCGAACTCGAGGTGGTCAACACCGGCGACCGGCCGGTGCAGGTGGGCAGTCATGTGCACTTCCCGCAGGCCAACACCGCGCTCGACTTCGACCGGATCGCGGCACACGGCCGCCGCCTCGACATCCCGGCGGGGACGGCCGTGCGCTTCGAACCCGGTCTGGCGCAGCGTGTTTCGCTGGTGCCGCTGGGCGGCAGCCGCGAGGTGTACGGGATCGGCCCGGATGCGCCGGGCCCGCTCGGCCCGGTGACGAACCGGCCCGGCGAGACGGACGGAAGGCCGGTCGACTGATGGCGGAACTGTCCCGCGCTCATTACGCCACCCTCTTCGGCCCCACGGTCGGGGATCGAATTCGCCTGGCCGACACCGATCTTCTGATCGAGATCACCGAAGACCGCTGCGGCGGCCCCGGCCTGGCCGGTGACGAGGCCGTCTTCGGCGGCGGCAAGGTCTTGCGCGAATCGATGGGCCAAGCTCGCGCCACCCGCGCCGAGGGCACCCCGGACACCGTGATCACCGGGGCGGTGATCGTGGACTACTGGGGAATCATCAAGGCCGACATCGGTATTCGTGACGGCCGCATCTGCGCGATCGGCAAGGCCGGTAATCCGGAAACCATGGACGGCGTGCATCCGGATCTGGTGGTGGGCCCGTCGACGGAGATCATCGCCGGCAACGGCCGCATCCTCACCGCCGGCGCGATCGACTGCCACGTGCACTTCATCTGCCCGCAGTTGCTCGACGAGGCGCTCGGCGGCGGTATCACCACCCTGATCGGCGGCGGAACCGGGCCGGCCGAGGGCTCCAAGGCCACCACGGTCACTCCCGGTGCCTGGCATCTGGGCCGCATGCTGGAGGCCACCGACGGCTGGCCGGTCAACATCCTGCTGCTGGGCAAGGGTAATACCGTGCGTCCCGAGGCTATGTGGGAGCAATTGCGCGGCGGCGCGGGCGGATTCAAGCTGCACGAGGACTGGGGCACCACCCCGGCGGCGATCGATGCCTGCCTGCGGGTGGCCGATGCCGCCGGAGTCCAGGTCGCGCTGCATTCCGATACGCTCAACGAGGCCGGATTCGTGGAGGACACCCTCGCCGCGATCGCCGGGCGGGCCATCCACTCGTATCACACCGAGGGCGCCGGCGGCGGGCACGCGCCGGATATCATCACCGTCGCCTCGCACCCGAATGTGATGCCCAGCTCGACCAATCCGACTCGCCCGCATACGGTCAACACGCTCGACGAACATCTGGACATGTTGATGGTGTGTCACCATCTCAATCCGGCCGTGCCCGAGGATCTCGCCTTCGCCGAGAGCCGGATCCGGCCCTCCACCATCGCCGCCGAGGACCTGCTGCACGATCTGGGCGCGATCTCGATGATCGGCTCCGATTCCCAGGCGATGGGCCGCATCGGGGAAGTGGTCATGCGGACCTGGCAGACGGCGCACATGATGAAACGCCGCCGCGGCGCACTGCCCGGTGACGGGGCCGCCGACAACCATCGGGTGCGCCGCTATATCGCGAAATACACGATCTGCCCGGCGGTGACGCACGGCCTCGACCACGAGATCGGGTCGGTGGAAGTCGGCAAATTGGCCGATCTGGTGCTGTGGGAGCCGGCCTTCTTCGGCGTGCGCCCGCACGCGGTGCTCAAGGGCGGCGCGATCGCCTGGGCCGCGATGGGCGATGCCAACGCCTCGATCCCGACCCCGCAGCCGGTGCTGCCGCGGCCGATGTTCGGCGCCGCGCCGGTGGTGGCGGCGGGCACGTCGCTGCATTTCGTCTCCCCGCAGGCCGTCGAGGACGGACTCGCCGAGCGGCTGCAGGTTCGCCGCAGGCTCGTGCCGGTGGCCGATGTGCGCCGCCGGACCAAGAGCGATCTGCCGCTCAACGACGCGATGCCGCGCATCGAGGTGGAACCGGACACCTTCACCGTGCGCATCGACGGCGAGGTGTGGGATCAGCAGCCGGCCGCCGAGCTGCCGATGGCGCAGCGCTACTTCCTGTTCTGAACCTCGCCCTGCCGCCGGGCCCGTGGGCGGCGCTGCGCCGGTGCGGTCGCGGTGGCACACTGGCCGATATGACGAATGCCGAATGGGGCGCGGTCGATCGCTATGTCGTGGACACTCTGATCGGAGACGCCGATTCCGATGTGGCGCAGGCGAATTCCGAGGCGGGCCTGCCGCCCATCGACGTCTCGCCGGCGCAGGGCAAATTCCTGTATCTGCTCGCGCTGTCGGCCGGGGCGCGGCGTGTCCTCGAGATCGGCACGCTCGGCGGGTTCAGCACCCTGTGGCTGGCGCGCGCGGTGGGACCGCAGGGCAGCGTCGTGACGCTGGAATACGATCCGCACCACGCCGAGGTGGCCCGCGCCAACCTCGATCGCAAGGGTGTGGGGGAGCGGGTGGAGATCCGGGTCGGCGCGGCGCTGGACACCTTGCCGGGAGTCGCCGAGGATCACGGTGAGCCCTTCGACCTGGTCTTCATCGATGCCGACAAGGTCAACAACGCCAACTATGTGCGGTGGGCCCTACGGCTGACCCGGCCCGGTTCGGTGATCATCGTCGACAATGTCGTGCGCCGCGGCGCCCTGGCCGACGGCGATCCCGGCGACCCCGCGGTCCGCGGGGCCCGGGAAGCGCTGGGACTGCTCGCCGACGAGCCGCGGCTCGAGGCCACCGTGCTGCAGACGGTGGGCAGTAAGGGGTGGGACGGATTCGCCTACGCCGTGGTCACCGGCTGACCGGCGCCGAGTCGCCGGGCCCGACCCGGTCGGGGCGGTCGGCCAGTTCGGTCCAGAAATCCACGTACGCCTGTTCGTGGCCGATGCCGAGTTCCAGGATGCGGGAACGGGATTGGGCGCGCACGGTGTCGGCCGGGTCGATCTCGGCGTGCAGGGCGCGGTAGCGGTCGAGCCAGCGGCGGTGCTCGGCGGCCTGGCGGCGCGCGAGGGCGACCACATCCTCGGGTGCGCCGAGATCGGCGAAGAACAGTTTCACCTGTGCCGGATCACGCGTCTCCGGCGGCGGACACCCCGGATCGGCCAGCCAGGCGCGTAACGCCTCGCGTCCGGCGTCGGTGAGCTGGAATACCCGGCGTCGGCGGCCGGTCTCCTCGGCGTCCTCGTGCAGCAGCCCGCGCTCGGCCAGCCGGGCCGGAATGCGGTAGAGCTGCGCATGCGGGACCGGCCAGAAGTAGTCGACGCTCTCCTCCATGCGCGCTTTGAGTTCGTAGGGGGTGAGCGGGCCGTGCCGGGCGATGAGCCCGAGCACGATGTGGTCCTGCGCTCCCAGATCCGCCATGGTCGTCAGCTTTCGGTTCGGCACGTCTCGATTCGGAACGGCATTGACACGGTCTCACTGAGACTATAGCTTCATATCCGTAATACCGTATCAATGAGACTATTGGAGTGAATATGCGCGCATACGGAATCGAACTCTTCGACCGGTGGACGGCGATGTGGAACGGGGAACTCGAGCTCGCGAGCCGAATCATGGCCCCGCGCTTCACACTTCGCTATGCCCAGCCGGGCGCCGAGGCCTACGACGCCATCCACGATCCGGAGACCTTCGCGCGGCAGATCGCGGCCTTCCGCGCGGCCGCGCCCGGTCAGCGATTCGAAACCCAGGGCGAGGCGGTCGTCGAGATCGACGACCGCCGTACCGGGACCGTGGCGCGGCCCTACGGTTCGCGCCGACCGGTCGCGGACGGTGAGATCGCCGTGAGCGGCACCGATATCCTGCGCGTCGAGGACGGGCTGATCGTGGAGGTCTGGTCGGTCTCCGGGGGGATCCAGGGCCGGTCGTACTACTGAGCTCCGCGCCGGCCGTGGCGTGCGGCGAAACCGTCGCACATCGCCGCCAGGCCTGAATGCAATTGCCGCACCGGATCGAGTAGATCGCCGAGTCCGGTGCCTTCCAGGGGCGCCAGCGCGGGCGGGCTCGGCCAGCGCGGGGTGCCCTCGAGAAGTGCCGTCAGACCGGAGGATTCGTCGTGCTCGTCCTCGCGGGCGGCCAGGATGGTGGCGCTGACCTGCTGGAGAGCGATGCCGGCGATATAACTCCAGACCTCGAGGGCCATCGCGGTGGCTTCGCGGCGATCGTCGGTCAGTTCGAGCAGGCCTTCGGTCAGCCAGCCCAGGCACGCGAGGCTGTGCGGGCCGAAGTTGTAGCGCGGCACGGCGAAGGTGAACAGCACCCATGGATGTAGCCGGTAGAGCTGCCAGTCGATATCGGCGGCCGCGCGTACCCGGTCACGCCAGGTCCAGCCCGCTTCCGGCGCGGGGTAGGGGTAGCGGCGCGCGACCTCGTCGGTCATATCGGCCAGCAGTGCGTCCTTGTTCGGTACGTGCCGATACAGCGACATCGCGCCCACGCCCATTCGCTCGGCGATGCGGCGCATGGACAATCCGTCGATGCCGTCCGCATCCGCCAGTGCGATGGCGGTGTCGACGATCGCCGCCCGCGTCAGCCGCTCGGGCTGAGACGGGCCCGGGGAGCCCGAAGGCGCAGGTGAGGCTGGGTGGGAAGGTTTCGGCATCGAAACTCGCTTTCCTTTCTGCGGCTGGATGCGTACGCTGTACCCCGGTCGCGTACGACGTACGCACGAGATGAAGGATAGGTGATGGTCGGCATTGAGACCTCGGCGGCGGGCTACACCGCGCCGAGCGCAACCCCCCGGCGGGCGTGGCTGGGTCTGGCGGTGTTGATCCTGCCGGTGCTGCTGGTGTCGATGGACATGTCGGTGCTGTACCTGGCGATGCCGACGCTGACCGAGCATCTGGACCCCTCGGCCGAACAGCAGCTGTGGATTCTCGACATCTACGGATTCATGATCGCCGGGCTGCTGATCACCATGGGCAATCTCGGTGACCGCATCGGCCGGCGCAACATATTGCTCGCCGGCGCAACGGTTTTCGGCATCGCCTCGCTGCTGGCGGCCTTCGCGCCCAGCGCCGGCGTGCTGATCGCGGCGCGCGCGCTGATGGGTGTCGGCGGTGCGACGCTGCTGCCGTCGAGCCTGGCGTTGATCTCGAGCCTGTTCCCCGAGGCGCGGGCTCGCGGCACCGCGATCGGCATCTGGACGGCGTTCTTCGCCGGCGGTTCGGCGGTGGGGCCGGTGATCGGCGGCCTGCTGCTGCACAAGTTCTGGTGGGGTTCGATCTTCCTGATCAATACGCCGGTACTGCTGGTGCTGCTGGCGCTGGGACCGCTGCTGCTGCCCGAACACCGCTCCGCCGGCCGCGGACCGCTGGACCCGGTGAGCGTGATCATGTCCATCGGCGGCATCCTGCCGCTGGTGTACGCGGTGAAACGGGCCGCGGCCGAGGGTGTCGACGTGGTCTCGGTGGTGCTCGGACTCGCCGGTGTCGCGGTCTTGGTGGCATTCGTGCGACGCCAGCGCACGCTGGCCGAACCGCTGCTGGACCTGAGCCTGTTCCGGCGCGGCCTGTTCCGCGTGGCGATCGGGTCGTCCACGGTGGGCATGATGTCGCTGGCCGGCATGAGCTATCTGACCAGCATGTATCTGCAGTCGGTGGCCGGACGCGACGTCCTGGGTGCGGCGCTGCTGGGTATTCCGGCGGCGATCGCGGTGTTCGTATGCTCGATGGGCGGGGCGCGGGTGGCGCGCCGGCTCGGCACGCGCGGCTCGTTCGTGCTGGCGTTGAGTGCGGCCGCGGTCGGCAACCTGCTGTTGCTCGGTATCGGCGTCGACGGCGGAATCGGCTGGTACATCGCGGGATCCACCATCGCGGGCCTCGGCTACGGCATCGTGTTCACCCTGGTGTCGGAGGTCGCGGTGTCCTCGGTTCCGGCCGAGCGCGCGGGATCGGCGGTCGGCATCTCCGAAACCAGTTTCGAACTGGGGAACGCCCTGGGATTGTCGCTGCTGGGTTCGCTGGCGGCGCTGGTGTTCCGATCGGGTGGCGGCTTCGCCGACACACTCGGCGAGACGCTCGTGCGTCATCGCGGCGACCCCACGGTGATCCATGCCGCGCAGAGCTCGTTCGTCACCGGGATGCACACCGCGCTGGTGGTGGGTGCGGCACTGCTGATCATGATGGCGGTGACCGCCGCGGCGACCTCGGGCCGCCGGCGCCGGCGCGCGATCGCGGTGGATACCGCCTCCGCGGCGGCGGGAACGCGCTGACCGGTTGCCGGTCGCGGTGACGATTCCGGCCCGCCGGCGCAGGCGGCCCAATACAGTTTCGGCTGTGACAGATACCGCCTCACCGGGCCGTCCGCTGGCCGAGCGGGTCGCGACGCGGCTGTTGTATCCCACCTCGCGTCCCCGTGACGCCGCGCTGCGCGAGGCCGTCTCGGGCCGGGTCGTGCTGGTGACCGGCGCCTCGCACGGCATCGGGAAGGTCACCGCCGCCAAATTCGCCGCCGCCGGAGCCGTGGTGGTGATGGTGGCGCGCTCGGCGGCCGAGCTGGACGCCGCGGCCGACGAGATCACCGCGAGCGGCGGCATCGCGCACACCTACAGCGCCGACCTGACCGATATGGACGCGGTGGACGAGCTGGCCCGCGACATCCTCGCCACACACGGGCGGGTGGATGTCGTGATCAACAACGCGGGCCGTTCGATCCGGCGCTCGATCGACCAGTCCTACGATCGTTTCCACGATTTCACCCGGACCATCGATATCAACTATCTCGGCCCGGTGCGATTGCTGCTGGCCCTGCTGCCGGCGATGCGGGAGCGCGGCCGCGGACACATCGTCAACATCTCCACCTGGGGCCTGCGGATGCCGCCGGTGCCGCGGTGGGCCGCCTACGGTGCGTCGAAGGCGGCCTTCGACCAGTGGCTGCGCACGGTCGCGACCGAGGTGGCGGCCGACGGCGTCACCACCACCTCGATCTACATGCCGTTGGTGCATACGCGCATGAGCGCGCCGACCGATTTCGGTTCGATGCCGGGCCTGACCGCCGCCGAGGCCGCGGATCTGGTGTGTCACGCCGTCGTCGCGAAACCGGTGGAGATCTCACCGTGGTGGAGCGGTCCGCTGCAGGCATGGACGGATCTGACCCGCGGCCCGATGCAGCGACTGATGGCCCTCGGCTTCCGCGCGAGGTGATCTGCGGCGGCGCAGTCGCGGTCAGCTCTGCAGGAACGCCAGCAGGTCGGCGTTGAAACGGTCCTTGTCCCCGGGCACCAAGGCGATGCCGTGTGAACCGCCCTCGTAGACGGTGAGGGTGGCATCGGGGATGAGCTTCGCCGCCTTGCGTGCGGTGGCGTCGATGGGCACGATCTGATCGTCGTCGCCGTGCACGATCAGCGTGGGGACATCGAATTTCTGCAGGTCGTCGGTGAAATCGGTGTATGCGAAGGCATCGACACAGCGGACCCCTGCCTCGATCGACTCGTGCATCGCCATGAACCAGAACGCGTCGCGGTTGCCCTGGGTGGCCTTGGTGCCCGGCCGGTTGGCGCTGAAGAAGCCCTCGGAGGTGTCGCGCCAGAACTGCGAACGTTCGGTCAGGATGCCCTTCTTGATCTGATCGAACACCTCGTCGGGCACGCCTTCGGGGTTGCCCTCGGTGCGCGCCATCAGCGGCGGGATAGCCGACAGCAACACCGCCGAGCGCACCCGTCCGGTGCCGTGGCGGCCGATGTAGCGAGCCAGTTCGCCGCCGCCCATGGAGTGCGCCACGAGCGTGACATCGCGCAGGTCGAGCCGGCTGAGCAGATCGTTCAGGTCGTCGGCGAAGGTGTCGAAGTCGTATCCGCTCCACGGCTGTGCCGAACGCCCGTGTCCGCGGCGATCGTGCGCGATACCGCGAAAACCGTTGTCCGCCACGTATTTCAACTGATCGTCCCAGGCGTCGGCGTTGAGCGGCCAGCCGTGGATGAAGACCACCGGGCGGCCCGAACCCCAATCCTTGTAGTAGATCTCGACCTCGTCGCGCGTCGTACACACAGGCATGGACGAACCTCCTCTGCGTGCGCCCGCCGGCCTCGGTCGCGGGCCGTGAGAACGAGACGCGACCTCCAGCGTAGGGGCCGCGACCGAGGCGAAGGGCTACGAATCGGTTACGTCAGCAATCGGGCAGCTACCGACTGTTACGGCTCGAGGACGACCTTGCCGACGGTGGCGCGGTCCTCGAGGGCCCGGTGCGCGGCGGCGGCATCGGCGAGGGCGAACCGGTGCACCGCTGGGCGCAACCGCCCGGAGCCGGCCGCGGCCAGGGCCCGCGTCTCCAGCGCCGCGATTCCGCCGCCACGTTCGAGCATCTCCGGACCGAGCACCGACCGTGAGGTGATGCCGCGAGCCGCGAGCTCGTCGGGGGCGAATTCCACCGCGGCATCGCTCCAGCCGAAGACGAGATGGGCGCCGCCGGGCGCGAGCAGTTCGACCGCCGCGCGGCCGGCCGCGCCGCCGACTCCGTCGAAGACCCAGTGCGCGGGCCGGTCGCCGAAACGTGCCCGCACCGCATCCGGCCACGCCGGATCGGTGTAGTCGAGGGCCAGGTCGGCGCCGTTGGCCGCGACGGTGGCGACCTTGGCCGCGCTGCCGGCCAGGCCGACGACAGTCACCCCGGCGGCGCGCAGATACTGCACGAGCAGTGTGCCGACCCCACCTGCGGCGGCGGGCACCACCGCGAGCTGTCCCGGCTCGACCTCGGCGAATCCCAGGATGCCCAGGGTGGTGCGCCCCGTGCCGATCATCGCCACCGCCGCGGCCGCCTCCAGCGCGTCCGGAATGCGGTGCAGCCGTTGCGCATCCGCGACCGCCAGTGCGGCGTAGCCGCCCGGCGCCGCGCCCAGATGGGTCACGACCCGAGCGCCCAGCAGATCCGGGTCGGCGCCGGAACCGACCAGATCGACCACACCTGCGACTTCGCGACCGGGGATCGTCGGCAACTGCGGCAGCGGATAGGGCCCCGGCAGGCCTCGGCGCAAACGGGTGTCGACCAGGTGAATTCCCGCCGCGGCCACGGCGATCCGGACCTGTCCGGCTTCCGGCAGGGGATCGGCGACGGTCTCGTAGCGCAGGTTCTCGGCCGGACCGAATTCGTGCAGGCGTATCGCTTTCATGAGCTCAGCCTGCAACCTCGACCATT
>NZ_BAFW01000097.1 GCF_000308535.1 Nocardia cerradoensis NBRC 101014
CATCCGGCGGAACCTGCGTCCGGCCGTCGGATGCCTCGTCGCCGGCGACCGTGGGCGCAGGCTGTGAACCGACGGGCTCATCACCAGCCAGATCGCCGGTCGTGGTGGACGTATTGGGCTCGGCGTCGGGTTCGATGTCGGGGACGACGGTGAGGGCGGTCGAACTCAAGGAAACCTCCTACGAGATAACGAACGGCGCGGCTCACCGATTGAATGGTGGTGTGGCCGCGCCGATCTGGACGGTGAACCGGATTGGGGTGGTTCAGGCGGCTGCCTGCCTCGACGCACGGGTGACATTGATCGGGTGCAGGCGCAGACCGCCGTGCGCGTCATCGAGGTAGGCCCAATGACGGCCCCGCCAGCCGGCATGCTCGCCGCGCCAACGGTCGGCGACAGCGGAATCCATCTCGTCGAGGATGGCCGCAGTGCCAGCGGCGCCACGGTGTTCGAGTCGATCGAAGTCCAGGCGTGACAGGGTCGGGACAGAGTTCGCAGACGGCATGAACAGTGACCTTTCTGATAGGCGACGAAAACGAGGACACGAGAAAAGAGCCGATGCTGGTTAGCGGTGCAGATAGAGGCCGAGCGCGGCGGCGATGTCGTACGCGTAATTGACGACAGCCTGGAGCCGGAGTGGAGACGTCCCCAATTCCAATGCTGTGTTGAGGGATTGGGCGAACCGGTGCTGTGGGTTGGAGTTCAGGGCCGCCTCCAGCGCGATCGAGGCCAGCACTACATCGCCTCGGCGATTGGCCGAAAACGCTAGCTGGGCCGCGACATGGGCGCGGTCGGGATCCGGAAGTCTGCGGGTGGCCAGCGCCCACAAGCGCTCAGCCGCATCGACACGAGCGGTGCCCACCAGCCCGAGTACGCAATGGCGCGCTGCGGCAGCGCGCAGGAAGACGGCGAGCACGGCCATATCGGCCGGAGTTGACGTCGCGCCTGCCATGAACGCATCGATCCGCGCGAGAACCGTGTTGACGGCAGCGCGGCGATTGGTACCACCGGCCGTAGCCTGCTGAGCGAGCCTCGCACGAGGGTGCTGGTGTCGGCAGCGAGCAGCTTGCGGACGTCTGCGGGCCAGCGACCGGCGGATCGGTCGCCCGCCGAGGACGAAGGTGGGCATTGGGGGACGCGTCGGGGTCCGGTGCGACGCTCGACGATGTCGAGCATGTAAGCGTGCCCGCTATGCGGTTCGGGCGCGGGTTGTGTGCTGCTGTCGATGATGAGAATCGCCACAGCCGAGGAATTTTCGTCCGCCGCGAGCTCAGCCAGCGATATCGCGACCTCGGTCATCTGCGCCGCTGAGACTGAGGTCGTGATGGACGACGAGATTGATGCAGCTCGTGGGTGGGCGAGCGGCATCGAACAGCGTCGAGCAGGGTCGGCACGGCGGCGATGAATTCGACCGGGGCGGATACTCGCAGCGCCTGCTCAGACATGAGGATCCCTCCTTCTGGAAATGAATCGGAGGCGGGGTCACCCCGGCCTCACCCATTTAGGGGCTGGTGGATGTCGTGGCCGTTGGTGATCAGGCGGGCGTGGCCAGTGACGATCGGCTCGTGGGGAAGCTCAGTCGTCGCATTGGTTACCGCCTTGCGGCGTGACCACCGGATCTGATGGCGCACAACGTGAGCCGCGATTTGCGGATCACTGTCTGCTGTGGACTCGATAACCAGAACCGTCGGCAACAGCGGGCCAGCACGCGATTATGGGCGCGGCGGCGCCGGGGTCACACACTTGGGCTGGGCTGGTATAGGGAGTCCGCGGGTGGCGATGGTGTCGTACGGGCAGCGCCGGATCGCTGTCGAGCTCACTAGGGTCGGGTCCGGCGGCATGATGTAGTGCGCAGCGAAGCAGCACAACCGCAACCCGCGAAGCAGCGGTGAAGGTCGATGGTGCACGCGTCGATACGGCAAAATTCCTCTACTGCAGTGCATTTGCGCTCTATCGTTGGATCATCTCACTCCTCAGACCCAAAGAAGCGAGCCATCATGGATCCAATTGCGATCGCTGGATTAGGCGTTTCTATCGTGGTGGGGGCGATTACAGCACGACTTGCGATGCGTCCAAATGCTGAAGTTCGCATCAAATCGAACATTCAAAAATTTCTTCGAAATTATCGATACTTTAAGGCTAACGAAACCGATTTAGGGTATGACGCGTACCGCCGTTTGACTAACTATCGCCACCCGAACCTTCCGATGTTAGCAAAGGAAGGATGGATACCGTCAGCGCCCATACCGATCCACGAGATCAGTCTCGTCATGCACGATGCTTCTGAAAGCTATCGGTTTCCCGTGCCCGAGATTGCAAAGCTCTCCGGATTATCGCTGGCTGGCAAAGTAACCTACAGTCAGGCTGTCACAGAGTTTGCAGGGATGTCGCACTTTCACGATGGCGTCATCTATCGCACGGTAGGTATCGACTTTTCGGAAGACAGTAAGACTATAGAATTCAGTAGGGGATATTATTTTGAGCACCTTGACACAAATGAGGTACTGGCATACTCGGCGGTGGCGCGAACCAACAGGAGGTATCGAGCCAGGTTAAAAGACCCATTTGATCTGCGTAATCGAGTTGCCGGCCTCGGCATCTTGACGCTGACAGTGTACGAAAAGAAGCCGGGTGAGTTCGCGTTTCTGATGCACAAACGATCCGATAAGGTGGTGATCGGGGCCGGCATGTTCCACCCCGTCCCTGCTGGAGAATTTACTCCATCCGATGTGAGCTTGGAATCTTTTGAACGAGACTTCGATTTGCGCAGGAACATCGATCGTGAGTTCGCGGAAGAACTGCTCGGGGATCCTGACGCTCAGGGTGCTGGAGGGTTTCAAATAGATTATGTGAATGCGCGCCCCTATAAAGAGCTGAGAGAGTCGATGAAGGCGGGGGATCTGAGCTACCACTGCCTCGGCATCGGGATGGACCCGTTCACTTGGAAGTTGGAGTTGCTGACGATTGCCATATTTAGATCCGACTCTTTCCAATGGGTATTCGGTGACGGCAAGCTTCCGGGGAATTTGGAAGGGACGATCATTCAGGACAATCGTTTCAATGAAAAAGTGATTGACCAATACGTGCATAGTGGGAGTATCCGGCTGGGCGCGGTAACAACCCTCCGACTGGCCTGGATGCACCGAGGTTTACTGAGAATCGGATGACTGGCTGTTGTTAACGCATACTCTGTCGCTGTATCCGGCTCTGCCCCTGTCGAATCCTGAGATAGGGGACGACCATGCCAGCCGAGACAGGCGCGTCCGCCAGACGCTGCGGAACCGGAACCGAGCCGGCGGCGCCGGCGGGAGTGTCGGGCATCGGGTACCTCCATTCGAAAAAGAAGGGAAAAGAAAGAGGGCCGGAGCGGCGTTGTGGCGAGCCGGGCCGACTCGCGGTGAGCACCGTCGTTCCCTGGCGGCCTTTGTCTGCGGCCGTGACAGCCTTTGAGCGGGTCCAGGCACCGCCACGGGCAAGCGGGCACCGTTCACTGCCCTTCAGCGCTTGCCGAGCCGGGGGAAGGGTGCGCGCGTAGTGCGCGAGAGGCGCTGCGGACGAGCCGCTCCCGGGGCTGGTAGTCGGTGATGGCGTTGTTGAGTAGGTACAGTGGCTCACCGCCGATGACGGTGGCCATCGTGTGCGCGAGGCCGAGTGCGTGTCGCGTCGAGGCGATGTAGGGGTCGAGAGCGTCGAGCAGAATGTCGACGGTCTCGTCGCGGCTCAATGGTTGCGCGGTGGAATTGCCCACGGGTGCTATTCCTTTCGGGACGCCCGGCTTTCGGTCGCTGCCGTTCGGACCATGTAGCGGCGGCCGAACGCGCATCGATCCATGGGGCCGGTCAGTGGAGTTGCAGGCCGAGCAGGTCGGCGTATCGGTCGGCGCCGTCGAATTGTGGGCATGCGCAGCGGGGGAAGGGGTGCATGCAGTCGGCGCAGTATCCGCAGGAGCCGCAATGCGGGCCGAAGGGCTCGTCTTCGAATGCGCCGCAGTATTCGCAGAATCCGATGTAGTCGGTGTCGGCGCTGGCCCATTCGCGTATCAGGTAGCTGTCGTTGGAGTACCAGATGCCGCCGATCCAGTGTCCGTGGTGTTCGTTGAAGATGTAGGCGGGGTGTTTGTAGGCGGGATCGGTGGTCAAGATGACGACCTTGTTGGAGGCGAGCCAGTGCTCGAACCGCGACCGTCCCGCCCAGCTGTCGAGCGACCCGAACGGGTTGGTGGGCAGGAAATCCTCGGCTGCGATCCGGGTATCGGAGCGCGAGTCCCCGGGGGCGGGGTGCACGTTGTCAGGCAGGATCCCGTTGTGGGCGAGTACGGTTCGCTGGTTGCCGCCGACGATGAAGGGGTGGCAGTTGCTGGTATCGCGGTCGCCGTGGGTGGCGTAGCGGGAGTGGAACAACGCCGGGCCGTTGGGATGTTTGGCGCGCTGTTCGGCGAATTCGGTGATCACCTGTTCGGCGTTCATGCCGTGTCCGACGAGGATGGTGTCGTCGGTGTGGATGGCGTAGCCGTGGCCGTGTGGGTTGGCCAGCGCGCCGCCGTGCAGGGCGTCGAGGTCGGGGTCCTGGCCGGGTTTGTAGAAGGTCAGGATGCACACGCGAGGGCCTCCAATTCGTCGGTCAGGCACCGATATTCGGGCCGGGCGGCCAGCCACGCGGTGAACGCCGCCCATTCCCAGCCACGACGGCGCGCGATATCGGCGGCCGACAATGTGCGGGTGTATTCGACGGAGGCGTCGGCGAAGGCGAGCGCGGCCTGCACCTCCCGCGTGTCCAGGGAGCTGGCGAACACCCGTAGCTCGAACGTGTCCTCGGGGCACACGTTGATCGCCTGGTAGCGGAACTCGCATCTTGTTTCACCCTTGGCGTGGGCGGCGGCGTTGGCGCGGGCACCCGGGTCGAACACAGCCCACTGCTCGGAGTCGCGACGCGCCAACCTCTTGACGTGGGATTCATTGCGGTAGACGAACTTCAACCACCGGTAGGTGTGCGCGGGGGAGGAGAACCCGGCACGGGACACGTGCACATGGATGCCGACGCTGGTATCGGTGTAGGCTCCGAGCATCCGCAACCGATTCGGCAGCGACCACGGAAACCGTTGGCGGGCAAACTCATACGACATCGGATGGGTGACGAGCTCGTATCCGCACGGCTGGATGCTGCCGTCGTACTTCAAATATCCGATGTCTCCGAGCTGGTCGATGGCGAGCTCGACGGCTTCGTCGAAAACCTCTCGGGGGGTTTTGATTTCGAGTTCCAGTCCGAGGTACAGCGGTCCGGTGCCGTGGAAGTCGGGTTCGGGTTTGTAGCTGTAGGAGTGGACGCCGCGGTGGTCGGGATGTTGGTTGGCGCAGGCGTCGCAGTAGTCTTCCCAGCAGCGGATGAGGATGTCGCAGCCGCCGCAGCGGTGGTAGTCGGCGTCCGCACACCGCCCGCACACATCCGCCCCGGATTCGGTTTCGCTGAGCCCGTCCGCGCGTGAGCCGCAGTCGTCGCACACCAGGTAGCTGTCGGCGCAGTCGTCGCAGACCTCGCCATGGCCGATGACACGGACCAGGTCGCTGTCGAAGCGGTCGCAGTCGCGGCAGCGACGCCAGCCGATCGAACAATCCGTGCACACGTCGGTGCCGCGCACGGTGGAGCGGCGCTCCCGTGTGGGGGTGGCGCAGTCGTCGCAGGTGTCGAGCCGGTCGGCGCACGCGCGGCACAGATGATCACCCTCGACAATGGTGACGGTCGTGTTGTCGTCGATCGGGTGTGAACAGTCCTCACACCGCCGATCGGTGAGAGTGGATGCGGGCATACAGGATTCACGTCCTTCCGAAAAGTCAGGGACAGACGACGGCGCCCCGCTGCGCGCCGGGGCAGCGGCGCGAAGCGGGGCGCAAGAGGAAAGCGGTGCCAAGCGGCTTGAGTCGAGCAGGCCCGGCGGTCGGGTCAGGTCAGCTGGATGCGGGGGCCGCGGTGGGAGCTGGCCGGGTCGGGGTGGGCCGACAGGTGCAGTCGGGGAAGGCGTGGTGGCAGTGGAAGCACCAGCTGCAGGTGCGGCAGTGGCGGCTGGTGCGTTCGAGGTCGCGGTCCAGGCAGTACCCGCACACCGTCCGGCGGCGGGCCAGCCACCGCTGCTCGGGCGGCAGGTAGGAGCGGTTGGAATACCAGATCCCGGCCACCCACTGCCCCGCTCGTTCCCCGAACAGGTAGGCGGTGTGGGCGTAGGCGGGGTCGACGGTCAAAATCACCAGCTTGCTCGATCCCAACCAGCCGGCCAGTCCGCGCGCTCCGACAGCGGTGTCGATCGGCCCGAACGGTTGAGTGGGTAGGTAGTCCTCGGCCGCGATCCGGGTATCCGAGCGGCGGTCGTACGCGCGTGGATGCACCCGCTTGGGCAGAGTGCCGTTGTGCGCCAACATGGTTCGCACGTCACCGCCGAGCCGGAACGGATGACAGTTCGACAGGTCGATCGCGCCGCGGGTGGCATAGCGGGAGTGGAACAACGCCGGACCGTCCGGGTGTGCGGCGCGGGTGCGGGCGAAGGTGGCGATGACGGTGTGGGCGTTCATTCCGTGCCCGGTGATGATGCGCTCGCTGGCGACGATGGCGAAGCCGTGACCGTCGGGGTTCGCCTCGGCCCCGAACCGCAGCGCGCGCGTGTCGATCGCGGCGCCGGCGGGGTAGTAGGTCAGCAGGCACATTGCAGGTTCTCCATCTCCGCAGCCAGGGGCTGGTAGTCGGGGCGGGTGGTGACCCAGGTGGCGAAGCGGGCCCAGTCCCAGGCACCGGCGCGGATGTCGGCGACCCGCAGGCCACGGGTGTAGTCGATGGAGGCGGCGGTGAACGCGAGCGCGGCCTGCACCTGCTGCACATCCAGCGAGCTGGCGAACACCCGCACCTCCAAGGTGTTACGCGGCAACGGGTTGATCGCCTGATACCGCTCCAACCCCAGCGCGTGCTGCGGTCCCTTGGCGGTATGGCGGGCACGTGCACGGGCGGCGCTGTCGAACTGGGCATAGTGCGTTCGGCGGCGCGCCAACCGTGTGACCGCTGTTTCGTTGCGGTACAACAGTTTCAGCCACCGGTACACATGCGCCGGGTTGTCGAACCCAGCCCGGCTCGCATGCACATGCAGCCCCACCGACGCGTCGGCCTCACATCCCAGCCGGTGCAGCTGGTCGAGCAGCGGCCAGGGAAACGCGTCGATCGCGTACCGGTAGGACATGGGGTGACTGACGAGCTCGAATCCGCACGGCCTGATCGAGCTATCCCGTTTCAAATATCCGAGGTCGCCGAGGTTGTCGGTGGCGAGAACGGCGCAGGTGTCGAAGCGGCGTTCAGGGACGATGATTTCCAGCTCGAGCCCGAGGTAGAGGGGGCCGGTGCCGTGGAAGCGGGGATCGGGGCGGTAGGTGTAGTTCCACACTTTCCCGCGGTGAGTGCAGGCCTCGCACCTCTGTCCGGGTTGGACGAGTGTGCCGCATTCCGCGCAGGCGCGAAATCGACTGGCGCAGCGGGGGCAGGCGCGGTGCCCGCCCGAGATGTAGCGGCTGTCGGCACTGAACCGCCCGCAGCTGAAACACGCGGTGTATAGCGCGCCCGCGCATCGCGCGCACACCGGAGCATCGGTATCGGTGCGCAAGTGCGGGCCGGTCAACCGCCGGCACGACGCACACCCCGCCCACCCGGTCACACAATGCGCACACAACTGCGACTCCTCCGCCGTGTGAGTCAGCCGCAGCGACGGTGTCCGGCAGTAGTCGCAGCGGGGTAGTTGCTGCCAACACGACTCGCACACAGCGGCATTCGTGATGCATAGCTCCGTATCGGACGTCGTGCCGTCACAGACCGCGCACGGTGGGCCCAGGATGGGATCGGTCATGAACGCACACACCCTCCAGAACAGAAAAAGAGCGCCAGCCGACAGGGGACTCGACCGGCGCGGGAGACTGGCAGGAAACAGAGCAAGCAAGAGCAACGGTGGTCAGCCGATGGGACCTGGGGGCTTCGTTCAGGCGGCCAGGCTGGGACGGGCGTATTGGCAGTCGTCGGCCGGTTGGCCGTGGTGTCGGCCCGGACAGTCGATGGCCCGCAGGACGCGGTCGGCCACGGACAGGCGGGTGCGGGTCTCGGCTTCGAGATCGTCGATGCGAGACTTCGCGATTGCCTCGTAGTGCTCGTGCGATCCGGTCACCGACTCCACGTGAGGGAACCCGGCCTGGATCCACATGCGTACATACAGGCCGAAGGCGGCTGTGTTGAGCGGGGCTTTCTGGCTGGCCTCCATGACCGTGAGTGCGACCTCGGCCGCCGTCCCATAAACAGGAGACAGGCCTGCGGCGACGCGGTCGAGCAGTTCGCGGCAGTGCGACCGGTACACGAATTCCTGGCGCATCCGCTCATGGGTCGGCATCAACAACGCGAACGAGTGGTAGACGGTGTTGCGGTGGCGCGTGTGCCGTTGTTGCGCCCGGGCGATTTCGTCTTCGGCCCAGTCGATCTGCTCGAACACCGGCTCGAGATCGGACAGACACCGAGACACCGCCGATGCCACATTAGCGACCTCGTCGCGCTGGCTTTCGGTCACGGGGACTCCTTTCGGCAGCAATGAGTAGTAGAGAAAAAGGGAAGCGAGACATGACCACGAGTTGACGGCTGACGCGGCTGCCTCTGACCGCGTTGTGCTGGATGCGGGGCCGCTGGATGGCGGGCGGTGGGCGTATCGTTGAACTGCGAGGCGCGGGTTGATCTCACCCAGAATTTGGGAGATCACGACATGAACGACCCCCGGGCGAGCAGGAGCAAACGCGGACGAGACGCCGGGAAACTCGCTGGCCAACTACGCCATTCGCGGGAAGTAATGGATCGCCGGCGCGCGCTTGAACGTCGCCGCGAACAGAATGTCAGCGACGCGGTGCGGGAGTATTGGTCAGCGTGGCAGGCGATTTCAATGATCGAACAACGCCGCGACCGTCGCATCCGAGCGTTACACGACAAGATCCGCCACCTCGAACAGACCGCCACAACCGACATCGCGGTACATCACACCAAGCAGGCTGCGGCCGTGGCGCGCATGAACGAGCACGGATGTAGCACCGACGATATCGCCGAACTACTCAAAGTCAGCCTCAAGGGCGTGCGCCAACTACTTGCCGCCGGGCGGGCAAAGCCTGAACCAGGCGTGCAGACGGCACATCGTGAGAGCGAGTCACCGCTCAACGCGCCGCAGCGTTCTATGGAATCGGCAGAACAATCGCCGTGACCAGCATCCGGGAAACAGCCCGCAGAGGGGATCGCCGAACAGACGGTCCGCAAGTAAGCTCGGACCGGCCTACGGTGGCAGGGAGCTACGGCCCTGTATCAGGCGAGGTTACGCGTCGTTGAGGTAGCCACCGGCGCTCCATACGATCCCCTGGAAACCACCTGGGGGAACCGAATGTCGCACCGGGATCCCGGCGGCGGGTGCGAAGGGCCAAAAGCACACGCCGCATCGATGGCAGTACATCCCAGCCCGCCACACCGCATACGCTGCAGGAGCCCCGCGCCGAATTCGCGAGGAACGTCGCAACCGCCGAACCGCGAACCCCCACATAGACAACGACGGCAACGCGAGAAAAAGAGCGAAGCCAAGCGAGACGGCGAGAAGCCACGCCGACGAGACATCCGGGTGGGGGCGGGCAAGCGCTGCGAAGCTGGCGGCGACGCATACGGCGGCAGGCACTACCAGCACCAATCCGAAGACTGTCAAGCGCCCGGCACTCCGGAATCCAGGCTCGGGCGCCAGTAATTGTGCGAGATAGCTGGATTGGGTTCGCTCAACGAGCGAGGAACCCATCACCGGCACCAGACCCGACAAACTCACACCGACACCGGAGTAGTAGTCGGTGCCATAAACCGTCGAGGTCCCCGAAGCGCTGATCGCAGGAACGCTCTGCACGCAATCGTCGTAACCACAAGAGGGACAAGATATATCGACGCTCATGAGGTTCCGATTCCCTCCGACCGCCGTTGCGCCGGGAAGATCGCAGCTGCGCAACAACGTCTCTGCTCGTAGCCGGTGTCGAGATGGTTGCGTTCATCGAACACCGCTGCCCGGAGCCTGTCGATAGGTAAATCGCACAGGTGTGTGACGCATGGGGCACGTACCTCCTCATCTGCCACCGAAATGTGTCGCACATCACGAAGGCTGGCGGGGATGCGTCTTCTTCATACGCATGAATCCATGAAGTGCGCGCCACGCCTCCGGTGCGCTCGAATGCGCCGCGCCTTAGTAGAACCTGAGATCTGCGGTGGCAAATACAGAGGGCGTGGTCGATGTACGACGACCTGTTGACCCTGGCAGTTGAGTCCGATCGAACCCTCGTCCTACATGGGATCCCGTGTGGCGACTGCGGGAAAGTGATGGTGCTCGGCCTGAATACCGGAGTGGCTGCGTGCAGCACCTCCTGGTGCGTGGCAGCTGGGATCTCGATCCAGTTGTGGCGGATACTTGATGCCGCGATCCTGCGGGCCCTCACCGTCCAGTCTCTCGAGGCCCTCGTCCGAAATCCGGCCAGCGCAGTCACGATCGCTCAAGCGCAGGTGCACCGTGAGGCTGATCTGGCCCCGGAAATCGGGCTCACCCAAGACTGGCGAGTGCCGTATGGCCTTTACTGATCAGGCTCGAGCAGGATCGACATACTGCGCCGACATTGCTGAGGCGGCTTTAGTGCGCCTTGTTGTAGGCCTCGACGATGTCTTTGTGAATCCGTCCCCGTCGCGACACTTCATAGCCGTTGTCGCGCGCCCAATCCCGAATCGCCGCAGTCTGGTGCTTGTCGGCGTTGGTCCGGGTTTCAATTGTCTTGCTCTTACCTCGCGGGATCCGCCCCACCCGGCGCGCAGGCTCGGTCCACGGTTCGAATGCTGCGCGCAGCTTGCCGGCATTCTTCAAGGACAGGTCGATCTCGTACTCCACGCCGTCGATGCCGAAGCGCACCGTCTCATCGGCCTTGGACTTCCCGTCGTAGTCGTCCACCAGCTCGACGATGACCTTCTTCGCCATGAAGCACCCTTCAATCAGCCAACACCTGACGCGGCGAAATGCTAATCCCAGCCAAAGAAGCAGAACAAATCCCCAGGCTTGGTCGGGCGGGAACATCAGTCACGCCCCTCCCGATAGACACCCGTCGCGATTTCGAGACTTAGTCAGTTTCGGGTTGTGTTCCGATTGCCGCTATGAGGCTGCCTTGCCTCGAACTTGTGAGTGGCAGCCGCGAGGAGGTCGGGCGCCGCGGGACGGCCCGAGCTGTCGGGCCAGTGCGTCCCAGGCGCCTGACCGCGCGGTTCGGCACACAGTCGCGCCGCCCGCCCGATCGAACGACGACTGCTGACGCGCAGCGCTTCACATGCTCGCCGATCCACATCGCCGTCAGCGATTCAAACACATCGTCTGGATCGCTGGGTGGGGCAGCAGTCGAGCACAGTACTGCCCCCGTGGCTTCGGCCAGGCCGTCAGCTGGATGATGCTCGATGAAACGCTGACGCTGTTTCAACATCACCGAACAGTCGCTGACAGCGGTAGGCGTCGCTGGTGTGGCGGCTGAGCTGGATGTCGCCGTGACAACCGGCTTGCGCAAGGTGGCGGTTCAGTGGTGGCGGCGGGTGCGGGCGAGGCGGTGGGCGCGGTCGTGGAGGTGGTGTCCGGTCCGGCTGGGGATCCAGTGCACTGTGAACGGGACGGGTCGTTGGATGGCGGCGTGGAGGCGTTCTCGCACAGGTTGCGAGATCGGAAATGCGCCCGCGGATCCGGTGGCGAGTGCGCTGGTCACTGCGTCGACGGCTGCGGTGCAATCGGAGAGGATGTGCAGCGGCCGCGTGCGGAGCTCGGGTGCTAGTACGGCTTCGCAGATCGCGATGACTTCGCCTTCAGTGGCGGAGTTCGCCGCCGTGGAGTGGCCGCTGCCGGTGCGTCCGTCGGCTGCGGTCCAGCCGTAACCGCCGGTGGCCGCGTAGCCTGATGCGTCTACGGCGACCTCGAGTGGCTCCCGGGTTTCGTTGTCGAGGGCAGTGCTAGTCACCTTCGTGTCTGCGGGTGTGAGATGAGGGGTGGCCCACGGTATTTCGGCGAGCAGTTCCTCGGCTAGTTCGGCTGCCATACTGAAGTCGAAGTCGTCGCGCTCCCACCGGGCGCGATGGGCGGTTACTACTTCTCGAATGCTCTGCCAGAGACTTGGATTCGCCTCGGCGAGCGCTGCCGCAGCACGGACGTGGCACTGGTCGACGAGACCGGCATCGGCAGCATTCACATTGGTAGCCACAGCGTCACGGAGTTCGTTGTACAGGCGTTGCGCGACGCTGCGGTGAACCCGCAGTGACGCGAATTCCTCATACAACTCCCGCACTCGGCTCAACTGGCCCGGGCAGGGACTGGGACGGGCTTGCCGGGCGCGGTCGCCGATGCGCTGCATATCGGTCCGTACACGGACCTCGACGCGACTTAGTGCGCGCCGCCACCGCTCGATGACGGGGTTCTCGTCGAGGCCGGCGACGTATTCCACAGTGAGGGAGCGTCGTACGGTCCGGTCGAATTCGTCGTCGGCGAGCGCGAGTAGCCGATCCGCATCCGGGGAGATCTCGGCGGCCATCCATCCGTGCTCGACTGCCCATGCCCACCACTCATGGTTGGGCAATCGTCCGCGTTCCGGTGCGATGCCGGTGGATGCCATGGCGAGGTCGAATTGGTGTGAATAGTCTTCGGGCAGTACGAGTTTCAGCAGCCATGCTGACATGAGGTCGAGGTCTCGGGGCGGCTGGTCGGCTCGGTGCCGATGGCCTCGCTCCGCGCGCAGCTCCTTGATCGCTGCCACGCGCAACGCCTGGGCTCGCTGGTGCGCGCGGGTGACGGTTTCGCGTTCGCGCCGCTTGTGGGACAGCGTGAGGATTTGCAACTCGCCCTCGAGTATCGTCTGCACGTAGTGCAAGCCGTCGGCGCGTGCGTGCCGCAGTTGCGGGCTGTGCAGGGCACTGAGGGTCTCCGGTGATGCAGTGTCCTCGACCTCGGACCAGCAGGCGGCCGCCAAGACGTCGAAGTCGGACGACAAAGAGTCCAACAGCGACGTCGAGATCTGGACATCGGTCATGGGGCGAACATAATCCGGGGCACCGACATCCTCGGGCCATCGCCGAGGGTGCGCAGGGCTCGAGGGCCGTGGCGACTGCATCTGTCGTTCCGCAAACTGCCGCTGTGTCGCGGCGGTGAGGATAGTTGTCCGGCGTATGGTTCGAAATCCGTTCGGGCCGGCTGGTACGTCCGTGGTTCCCGTGTTGTATGTCGCGAGACGAGGACCCGATTGCCCCACAGCGGGTTCCGCGTCGCGATCGGATAGCGGCGAACCGTCGGACGTGCGCTGTCTGCTCAGGAGAGGCCCTTCGCTCGACGTCAGGAACGCGCTCGATGCGAGTAACGGTTGCGTCTCCTCGCTGCCTGGAATGAGCGTCGAGCGTATGGTGGCGGTCGCGAGGAACTGAACGGTCTCATGACATGTCGGGAGGCATGTAATGTCCGTGTTCTGCTCTCGCGGCGGGAAAGTTGGTCCCGCATTCTGGAATAGGGTCGCGAACTTCCCATCGGCCTCGCCCTGTTCGCCAGGCTGGCTGTCAAGCTATCGCCATCGCCTTCGCAACCCGGCGTGTCGAAAGCCTGGATTGCGAAGGCGCACACCGGTTTCCATGGGGATCTCGCGATGACGGAAGACGACGTCTGGCTCACAACAGACGAAGTTGCGGCGCGCTTGAAGATCCCGAAGAAGACGCTCGCGGTCTGGGCCTCTCTGGGCCGGGGGCCACGGTACGTACGAATGGGGCGGTACCGCCGCTACAGAGTCGTGGATCTCATCGCGTGGGAGCAGACGCAACTCGAAGGCAATTCCTGATCTCTCAGGCGGTTAGCGCACGCCAGCTTACAGAGACTGCAGCTATTTTCCAGCAACACCAATGATCTTGAAATCTATCACCGGGCAGGCTTGGTTGGAGCCGTCCAATCATTTGCAGCCCGCAATCGCGAAGGGACGGAAGGGTATGGCACACATTCAGCGACGTGCTTGGGGGCGAACTGTGAGCTACGTGGTTCGTTGGGTGGATCCCGACGGCGTCGAACGCTCGGAGTCATTCGCAAAACGCGGCCGCTACGACCAACCGGGGACTGCTGAGTACTACAAGCATCAGTTGGAGACGCGTATGGCTCGCGGCATGTACGTCGACCCAGATCTGGCGAAGGTTCTTCTGAAAGTCGAAGTGGACAAGTGGATTCGGCGAGCGCGAACAGAGACGACTCGCTACCAGCGGCAGAACTTCGCCAACAACCTCGGCGACCTGGCTTCGATGGCGATCGGCGCGATCCGGCCTTCGGATATCCGGGATTGGCTCGACCACCTTCGGTTGGGCCGGCCCTGGTGTCAGGGACGCGCGTTGGGAGAAAACTCGGTCGCGCTGCAGTTTCAGTTCCTCTTCACCGTGTTGAACATCGCCGCGGAAGATGGTGTCATCGTGGCGAATCCGTGCCGGAAGGTCGAACGGCCGAGTCGTCCGGACGCGGAAAAGTCGCCTGCGGAGTTGCTGACGGTTGAGCAGATCCGTTCTTTGATCCGCCACTCGAACAGGCAGACCGGCTGCATGATGCTGCTAACGGCGCAGACCGGTCTTCGTCCGAGCGAGGTTGCAGGCTTACGGGTCTGCGATGTCGATTTTCTTCGCAGGAAGATCTTTGTGGTGCAGCAGGCCAACCACTTTCGCGGAAAAGCCCCGACAGCGCGACTGAAGACGCCGCGAAGCAAGCGCACCGTGCCGCTGCCGGCGGAAGCCCATCGTGAACTCAGCGCCTTCCTCGCCACGGTGGAGCGTGGGAGAAGCGACTTGCTGTTCTATACCAAGGCGGGTCGGCCGTGGTCTGCCGATGGAATGGGCCAGCGGTTCCGCGAGATCGCTGCCAAGGCAGGGGCACCGCGGGGGTTCACCTGGCACGACTTGAGGCATTTCTACGCCTCCGCGCTGATCGCCAAGGGCGCCTCGGTGAAGACCGTGCAGGCACGGCTGGGCCACGCGAGTGCGAACGTCACCTTGCAGGTCTACACCCATCTGTGGCCCGACCACGACTCCCACACGATCTCCGCGATCGACGACATCTTCCACCCGAATAGAGATAACCCCAGGGGGGTACCGGAAAATTCTGAGGTGGATTTCGACGACAGACGGGAGGAAGACGGGAGCGCCACTGCTATCTGACCCCGAAAACCGCCTCTCACCAGGCAATCTACAGACTACGCCCGATAATCAGCTTCATAATTTCGTTCGTCCCCCCGTAAATCTTCTGAATCCGCGCATCCGTGAACACCCGAGAGATCGGATATTCCGCCATATACCCGTACCCGCCGAACAACTGCAGACATTCGTCGGCGACGCGGCACTGTTGTTCGGTCAGCCACCATTTCGCCTTGGCGGCGGTGGGGATGTCGAGTTCGGCGCGGAGGTGTTTGGCGACGCAGTCGTCGAGGAAGGCCCAGGCGACCGAGGCGATGGTGTCGCATTCGGCGAGGGTGAACTGGGTGTTCTGGAAGTTGAAGATGGGTTTGCCGAAGGCCTGGCGTTCCTTGGTGTAGGCGACGGTCATTTCGACGGTCTTCTCGATCGCTGCCGCGGCGGCGACGGCCAGGATGAGGCGTTCCTGGGGGAGTTGCTGCATGAGCTGGATGAAGCCGGTGCCTTCGGTGGCGCCGAGGAGGTTGGTCTTCGGGACGCGCACGCTGTCGAAGAACAGTTCGCAGGTGTCCTGGCCGTGCTGGCCGACCTTCTCGAGGTTGCGGCCGCGGCGGAATCCCTCGCGGTCGGTTTCGACGGCGATCAGTGAAACGGATTCCGCGCCTTTGCCTTCGGAGGTCTTGGCGGCGACGATCACGAGGTCGGCGAGCAGTCCGTTGGAGATGAAGGTCTTGGCGCCGTCGATGACGTAGTGGTCACCGTCGGCGACGGCGCGGGTGCGGATGCCCTGCAGGTCGGAGCCGGTGCCCGGTTCGGTCATGGCGATGGCGGCGACGATCTCGCCGGAGGCCATCTTCGGCAGCCACGCCTGCTTCTGTTCCTCGGTGCCGTAGGCGTTGATGTAGTGCGCGACGATCGTGGAATGCACCGGGTTGCCGAGGCTGGGCGCCATGGCCCGGGTCTGCTCGATCGCGATCACGGCTTCGTGGGCGAAGGTGCCGCCGCCACCGCCGTACTCCTCGGGGATGGAGATGCACAGCAGGCCCAATTCGCCTGCGCGATTCCAGATTTCGCGGTCGACGTGGTGCTGGCGTCCCCAGCGATCCTCGTTCGGTGCGCATTCCTTCTCGAAGAATCGGCGCGCCAAATCGGTGAGCGCGTCGAGATCTTCGTCCATCCACGGGGACCGATGCACCGGCACGGGGGAACTCCTCTGGTCGAATACAGTGTTCGTTCGCCAAGGTAGGAGCGCGCCGCGCGCCGGCCAATGACCGCAGCGCTCGACCTTGTGACCGGATCGCTCAGGGGGTGCCGCGGTAGGAGCCGGGAGAGCTGCCGGTCCAGCGGCGGAAGGCGCGGGAGAAGGCGCTGGGTTCGGAGAAGCCGAGCCGTCGCGAGACCGCCGTCACCGTCTCGCCGCGCACCAGGGCCGCGATCGCGGCATCGCGCAGGATCTGTTCGCGGATGCGACTGGGTGAGGTGTGTTCGTCGCTCAGTTTGCGGCGCAGTGTCGCGGGGCTGACGGCCAGTTCGCCGGCGATCTGCTCGACGCCGGGCCAGTGCCGTGGTCCGCCGCGTTCCAGGATCCGGCGCACCTGCGCCGCCGTGGACACCGCATCGTCGCCGCGGCCGATCACGGCCTCGGGTGCGTTGCGCAGGAAGCGCAGCAGGTCGTCCTCGTCGCGCACGAGGGGTGCGGTGCGGACGGCGGCATCGAAGACCAGGGCCGGATGCGGTGCCGAAAAGCGTACCGGCGCACCGAAGATCAGGTCGTAGTCGTCGAGATCGTTGGGTGGATAAGGGACTTCGACGCGCAGCAGTCGCAGCGAGCCGCCGACCGACCAGTCCAGGAAGCGGTAGACGACCATCAGCATGGTGTCGATGATCAGGCTGTGCGGATGGCGGATACCGCTGAGGTCGAACGCGATTCGCGCCTCGCCCGCGTCGGTGCCGAACCGCAGCGGCGGAAATCCGGGCAGGGCCTTCTCGAACATCCGGAACCGCTGCAATGCGGCGGCGATGTCGCGCGAACCGAGCAGGGCGAAGCACACCAGACGGAAGGTGCCGCGCGGCATCGGATGGCGGCCCAGTCCGAGTAGTTCGTCGTCGGTGCTGCGCCACAGTTGCTGCACCAGGTGCACGGCCTGTCCGACGGTGACGCGGGCACGTCCCTGCTCGAGCAGTTGCGGCGCGATCCCGGCTTCGGCGAGCAGTTCCCCGGTGTCCCAGCCGCGCCGGCGCGCCAGGTCGACGATCGCATGCACCCGTCCGATGGGCAGGGTGAAGGTGGTCGACGGCGCGGGCACGCAGCGACGCTATCAACGCCGGGTTCCGGTGCTCGTGACCGCCTCGGCGGCCGGATTGGCCGGGTTCGTCGGCGCACACGACTACCATCGATCTTCCCGCCGCGGCGCGGGCGTTCCGGTGTCGGAAGGAGTGCGATGAATCCTGCGACGATGGCCGCCTGGCAGGTGGTGCGGCCCGGCCCGATCGACGAATCCCCGCCGGTCCGCACCCGGATCCCGATTCCGGAGCCTGCCGCGGGGGAGGTGCTGGTGCGGGTGCTGGCGTGCGGGGTGTGCCGCACCGATCTGCATGTCGCGGAGGGGGATCTGGCGGTGCATCGGCAGCGGGTGGTGCCCGGCCACGAGGTCGTCGGGGAGGTGGTCGCGGTGGGCGCGGGCGCGACGGCCGTCGCGCCCGGTGATCGGGTCGGTATCGCGTGGTTGCGCAGCACGTGCGGGGTGTGCGCGTACTGCCGGCGCGGTGCGGAGAATCTGTGCCCGAATTCGCGGTACACCGGATGGGACGCCGACGGTGGTTATGCCGAATATGCCACGGCGCCTGCCGATTACGTGTATCCGCTGCCCTCGGGATACGCCGATGCGGAGTTGGCCCCGCTGCTCTGCGCCGGCATCATCGGCTACCGGGCGCTGCGGCGGGCGTCGCTGCCGCCGGGAGGACGGCTCGGCATCTACGGTTTCGGCGGCAGTGCGCATCTGGCCGCGCAGGTCGCTCTGGCTCAGGGTGCCGAGGTGCATGTGATGACCCGCGATGCCGCCGCGCGGGAGCTGGCGCTGGCGCTGGGCGCGGCGTCGGCGCAGGGTGCGGCCGACCCGCCGCCGGTGCCGCTGGATTCGGCGATCCTGTTCGCGCCGGTAGGTGATCTCGTGCTGCCCGCGCTGGCGGGGCTGGATCGTGGCGGTGTGCTGTCGATCGCCGGCATCCACCTCAGCGATATCCCGGCGCTGAACTATCAGCGCCATCTGTTCCAGGAGCGCGAGATTCGTTCGGTCACCGCCAATACCCGCGCGGACGGACGCGAGTTCCTGGAATTCTGCGCCCAGCATCGGATGCAGGTTCGCATCAATCCCTATCCGCTCGAATCCGCCGACCGGGCTCTGGCCGATCTGTCGCACGGCCGGTTCGCCGGGGCGGCGGTGCTGCTCCCCGGAGTTCGGTGACCGCGCCGGCGGTCGCACGGCACCCGGTACCATCGAATTGGAACGTGTTCTAATTCATGACCGGGCCGGGATTGCGGGAGGTTGCGATGGCGGCAGAGCGGCAGACGGCGGGCAACGGTCGCGGGGCGGCCGGCGGGCGCTTCGGTACGCGCGTCTCGCGCACGAACTCGGTGCCGGCCGGCCGGATGGTGGATCTGCCCGGGCGCGGGCGGACCTATCTGGTCGATATCCCCGGGCCCGAGGGCGCGCCGACGGTGATCCTGTTGCACGGGTTGGTGACCACGGCGATGCTGAACTGGTTCCCGGCGCTGGCGGAGTTGTCCGAGCACTATCGGGTGGTGCTGTTCGACCAGCGTTGGCACGGGCACGGAATCCGTTCGCCGCGTTTCGATCTGAACGATCTCGCCGACGACGTTGTCGCCGTCTCCGAGGTGACCGGCGTGCAGCGGCCGATCCTGGCCGGGTACTCCATGGGCGGTATCGTCGCCCAATCGGTGGCGCACCGGCGACCGGACCTCGTCGGCGGCCTGGTGCTGTGCGCGACGACCTACCGGTTCCGGGAGAAATGGCGGGAGCGGCTGTTCCACGGCGGTATGGCCCTGCTGGCCGGGGTGATGACCGAGACGGCCGGGCGCCGGGTGGCGGAGGCGGCGACCAAGCTGCCGATTATGCCCGAGATATCCTGGGAGACAGGGCGAATGGATCGGTGGGCGCTGGCCGAGCTGCGCACCACCAGCGGGTGGGCGATGACGCAGGCGATCGCCGAACTGGGGCGTTTCGATTCCTCGCCGTGGCTGCCGAGTCTGGATGTGCCCACGGGCGTGGTGATCACGACACACGACCGCGCGCTGCCGGTCTATCGGCAGCTGGAGATGGCGAAAATGATTGCCGGAGCGGAGATTTTCCTCGTACCGGCCGGGCATGCGGCCTGTGTACTCGAGGCGGACGCCTTTGTCCCTGTGCTCCTCGAGGCCTGCGCGGCGGTGGCCGCTCGGCGGGAGAGCTGACGCGCTCAGCGCTGGGCGTGTGCCGCCTTCAGGAGCGCGGAGATGCTGTCGTGGACGGCGTCGGCCATCTGGTCCGGATCGGGGACCAGTTCACGGCAGGCGATGAAGCCGAAATCGAGGTCGCCGTTGGCCGACAGCACCGTGACATTGAGGCCCGCGCCGTGGAATACGGGGCCGAACGGGAACAGCGAGTCGATGCGGTGGCCGAGGAAATACAGCGGCTGCTGCGGTCCGGGCACATTGGAGATCACGAGGTTGTGCACCACCGGATGGCGTTCGGCGAGTTTGAACGACGAATAGGCGCGCACCGCGATCCGGAAGGTGTTGGGCGGGGCGTATTCGGCCCAGTCCTGCAGGAAGTCCGCACCCAGGACTTCGTGTTCCTCCTTCGCGCCGACGTTGGCCTCCGCGATGAGCCGCAGCCGTTCCACCGGATCCTCGACGTCGGTGTAGAGCTGAGCGAACAGGGTCGACACCTTGTTGACGCCGCGTTCGTGCCGTGAGGTCTCGTGGGTGGAGACGGGGACCGAGGCGATCAGCGAGGTCTCCGGCAGTTCGTCGTGTTCGCTCAGATATTGCCGAAGCGCCCCCGCGATGACGGTGAGGACCACGTCGTTGATCTTCACATCGAACGCCGCCCGGATCTCCTTGATGTCGGCGAGCGGGGCGGTGGTGAAGGCGACGCTGCGATGGCGGGTGATGGTGCGGTTGAACGGCGTGCGCGGCGCGGTGAACGGCAGGGCCATGCCCTGTTTGTCGGCACGCCGGCGCTGCACCATCCCGCCGAGCTTGCCCAGTGTCTTCGGCACCATGCCCACCACGCCGAGTTTCGCCGGCATCCGCACCAGCCCCTCGGCGGCGAGGACGAGATCGTTGGGCTCGTCGGACTCCGTGTGGGTCTCGGCCGGTGGATCGGGATAGCGCACACCCGGTTCGGCATCGCACAGATACGCCATCATGTTGGCGCCGGTGACGCCGTCGACGGCGGCGTGATGGTATTTCGAGACCACGGCTACCTTGCCGTCGGCCAGCCCCTCGATCACCCACATCTCCCACAGCGGCCGGTCACGGTCCATCGGCTGCGCGGCGATGTCGCCGACCAGTTCGGCCAGTTCCTTCGGCCCCCCGGGGGAGGGCAGCCCGAGGCGGCGGACGTGGCGGTCGATGTCGAAGCCGGTGTCGGTGACCCAGACCGGGTGGTCGAGATCCAACGGGACTCGATGGACGCGGCGGCGCATGGAGGGGATCAGGTGCAGGCGGCGGCCCAGTTCCTCCTTCAATGCGCTGAATTCGTAGTCCGTCCCGTCGGCGGGCGGGTCGAGAATCAGTAGCGCGCACACGTGCAGCAGTTGGGTGTCGGTCTCCAGGTACAGAAAGCTGGCATCCAGCCCGGTCAATCGCTCCATACCTACAGACTATTAGAACACGTTCTAGTTTTGGGTGAAACGGCCGGGGAGTTCGGTCACATTCCGGTGGGTTTCGTGCCAGCGATCAGTTGCGAGACGGTCACGAAACCGTAACCGCGCGAACGGAGTTCCGCGACGATGCGCGGAATCGCCGCCGCTGCGGCCGGTTGGTACATTGCATGCAACAAGATGATCGATCCCGGCCGGGCGCGGTTCACCGTGTCCGAGACTATGACATCGGTGCTCGCGCCACCGGTGGAATCGGATTCGACATCCCACATCACGGTGGTGCGATCGTGGTGGGACAGATACCAGGGCAGCGCGACCAGCTTCTTGCCGTAGGGCGGGCGGAAGGTCACCGGGCCGTGGTATCCGGTGCGCTCGATTTCGGCATCGGTGCGCTCGACCTCGTCGCGGACCGTGGCGGGACCGACGAACACGAGCCGCCGATGGGTGTAGCTGTGGTTACCGAGCTCGTGTCCGGCGGCCGCGATCTGCGCACCGTAGTCGCGATGGGCTGCCAGGTCACGGCCGACGAGATAGAAGGTTGCCGGAATGTGTTCAGCGGCAAGTGTTTCCAGAATCGCGGGGGTGCGGTCGGTGGGGCCGTCGTCGATGGTCAGCGCGACGACCTTTCCGGCGGTGTCGACGCGATGGACCAAGCGGCCGGCGACCTGGAACGTCCGCGAATTCATCAGGACGTAGGTGCCGATCGACAGCACCGCCGCGAGGACGACGACGAGCGCGCCGCCGAGCAGAAGCCTGCGTTTCACCGGCGAAACCTACCACCGGACATCGGGTCCTGTGGTAGGTGCGGATTCACCAGTGCAGGCCGGGCAACCGGTTGATGATCCGCGCCGCGGGGGTGGGCAAGCCCATCAGCGGCTGCACCACCGGTGCGAGCGCCAGCAGCGGGCTGCGGCCGCCGGTCTCGGCCGTATCGCTCGAGGCGGTGCGGCCGTGCCGGGCCGCTGCGGATTCGCCGGTCCGCCGGAACCCTTGGTGCAGAATGGCTTTCTTCACCGAGGGCATCACCGTGTCGACGACCTGGGCGAAGGTGCCGATCGGTGTGTCGATGCGCGCGGGCCGCTCCTCGAGGGCGCGCACCACGATCGCCGCCGCCTGTTCGGGGCTGTGCACCGGCAGTGATCGGTACATCTCGGTCGGCGCGATCATCGGTGTGCGCACCAGCGGCATCCGCACCGAGGTGAAGGTGATGCCGGCGTCGGCGTTCTCGACCGCCGCGATCTCGCTGAAGGTGTCCAGCGCCGATTTGCTCGCCACGTAGGCGGCGAAACGCGGCTGTTTGGTCTGCACCGCGATCGAGGAGATGTTGACGACGTGTCCGAAGCGGCGTTCCCGCATCGCCGGCAGCAGGGCCAGGATCAGCCGCACCGCGCCGAAGTAGTTGACGGCCATCGTCCGCTCGAAATCGTGCATGCGATCGGTGGAGTTCAGCACCGAGCGACGGATCGAGCGCCCGGCGTTGTTCACCACGTAGTCGACGTGATGATGATCCGCGAGCACCTGCTTGACCAGCAGCTCGACCGCCTTCTCGTCGGTGATGTCGCACGAATAGCTGTAGGCGTCACCGCCCTGCTCGCGCACCTGGGCCGCCGCTGCCTCGAGTTCGGCGATACCGCGCGCGACCATCAGCACCGTCGCACCGCGGCGCGCCACCGCGTGCGAGGTCGCCAGGCCGATACCGGAGGAGGCGCCGGTGATGAGCACGATCCGGCCGCGAAGCCGGTCGCCGCCGCCGTGCCGGCGTGCCCGGTCGGGATCCAGATGTGCGCGCCAGTACCGCCACAGGTTCTCGGCATAGGTGTCGAAGGCGGGGACCTCGAGGTCGGTGCGGCGCAGCAGCGCCCGGGTGGAATCGGAGACGAATTCCGACGCGAACGACGTGTGCGGGGCGACCTCGGCGGGAATGCCGAACTGGCTCAACAGGAAATCACGCGCCGCGGTGACACCGGGCAGGCGGTTCAGCGTCGCCAGTGCGGTCTGACTACCCGGAACCGGGCCCACGCCACCGGGTGCGCCGGCGGCCCGCGAGAGTGCGCTGTAGATCTCGGTGAACGGCTGCGGGCGCGGATTGACCAGGTGGAAGGTGCGCTTGTTCAAACCCGGGCGGCCGATGAGTTCGACCATCGCCTGGGCGACGTAGTCGACCGGCACGATATTGGTCGCGCCCAGATCCGGCAGCGGCAGCGGTAGCCCGCCCGGCAGTGCGGCCAGTCGCGCGATGGCGGGGAAGAAGTAGTACGGACCGTCGATCTTGTCCATCTCGCCGGTGCGCGAATCGCCGACGACGATCGCCGGGCGATACACCCGCCAGCGCAGCCCCGTGCTCTCGCGAACCAGTCGCTCGGCAGCGAATTTCGTTCGGTGATAAGGAGATTCGAGGTTCTGGCCGAGGTCGAAATCGTCTTCGAAGAATTTTCCGCGATGGTCGCCGGCCACGGCCACCGACGAGACGTGGTGCAGCATCGCGTCCAGTCCGGTGGCGAGCGCGATCACCGCGCGAGTGCCGTTCACATTCGCCGCATAGGCGGATTCCTCATCGGCGGTCATGTCGTAGACCGCGCCCAGATGTACCACGTGCTGTGCGGCCGGCGGTTCGTCCGCCAGCCCCAGACCGTCGGCCGTCAGGTCTCCGACCAGGGGAAACACCCGGTCGGTGGCATTCCATCGAGCCGCGAGCTCGGCCAGTTTTGCCGCGGAGGCCTCACGGACGAGCACGTGCACCACGGCGTCGGTATCGGCGGAGAGCAGTCCTTCCACCACGCGCCGTCCCAGAAAACCCGTTCCACCGGTCACGATATAGGTGGCCATAACCCCTCCTTGCATGTCGAACATGTTGTCGCACAACGCTGTTCGTCCGACATGCGTCGGTGGATGCGGACTGAACGAAGCGGCCTCTATCAGAATCGAGGGCGCTGTAGGAACCCCTGCGTACCTAACTGGTGAGTAACTTTAGCTGGCGGCGACTTGTGCCCGCAACCAAACGGCGCCCCATGTGGTGTGGGACTTGTCACCACGTGGGAGCGCCGATCGGTATGTGTAACAACGATTTTGATGTAACTCGGAGACGCATCTGGCTACCGACCAGCAAACTCCCGGTCGGCTGTCCAAAAGTGTCGGGGGAGGGTTCAGCCCTCGCGGCGGACCGGGAATTCGCTTGCCAGATCGGCGAATACGGCACTGTTGAGATCGAAGGCGCGCCGGCACTCGCCGAGCACCCGCTGCTTCTCCAGATCGTCGACGGCCAGTTCGTCGAGCAGAGTGCGGTAGCCGCGCTTGAAAGCGGCGGGATTCGCGATCTGATCGAAGACGTAGAAGCGCACCCCGTCGCCACGCTTGGGCAGCTGCCACAGCTTCGCCGCCGTGCCACGAATGACCTGCCCGCCGGACAGATCACCCAGATAGCGGGTGTAGTGGTGGGCCACATAGCCCGCGGGCCAGTGCAGCGCGCACTCGGTGATCCGGGCGGCGTATTCGGCGGTCGCGGGCAGGGCGGCGATGTCGTCGCGCCACTCCGGTCCGCCCAGATGTGCCAGATCGTCCTCGAGATGGGCCAGGCGCGCGAGTTCGGGCCGGATGAACGGACCCGCGACCGGATCGGCGGCGAGCACGTCCCAGTGCGCCTCGAGTGCCTGGTAGATGTGCCAGAGCTGGCCGGTGTAGCGATAGAACGCGCTGACGTCCAGTGCACCGCCCAGCATGTCGCTCATGAAGGTGGAGTTCTCGGCGCGCTCGTGCTGTTCGGCGGTGGCGGAGCGGATCTGCGCGGAGAACGGCACGGGCTGCTCGGTAGAGGTGGCGTCCGGCATGATCCTGATTTCCTCGCTTCGTGGGACGACAAGTATGGGTAACCTAACTTCGCCTCCGACGATACCGGGCGACGAGCGCGACGGAATCAAACTTTCGGACGAGAAACCCGCGCGCGCCCACGTGCGCGCCGACCGGCGGCTGCCGATGAACTGGCATCTGTCGTCGGCGGCGGGCGGGTAAACAAATCGTGCAAACCTCACCGACTTTGCGAGTTTTCCGCCATTTTCGCGGAGGTTTGCACGAAAAGTTCAGCACCACCGCCTGCGACCGTGTATTCCCTGTGGGTCGACGCTCGGTGGCGGCGGCGGACACGGAGTCGTTCGTGGGCGCGGTCTTCCCGCCCCCAGCTCCTCTGACTTGCCACAGGACCCGGGGGTCATCCGGGGCGCGATGGTCATATGCTCGATTGTTTCATCACCACTGATGACTTATTACAGCGAGTTGTGCACTCGGCTGGCGACGTGAATCACTCAGCGGCGCAACGCTGATCGATATGGTGACCGCATGGCGACAGCGCGGGTATGGGCAGTGACATCGACGACGCCGACCGAGGATGATGCGCGAGGTATCGCCCGAACAGTGGTCGGTGAGCGGCTGGCGGCGGGAGCGGAGATTACCGGGCCGGCGGTGTCGGTGTTCTGGCATCTGGGCGAGCTCGGTGAGGGTCAGGAATGGCGGGTGACGTTCCGGACGGCGGCAACGACGCGGGATCGGCTCGCGGGGCGGATCCGGGAGTTGCATCCGTGGGACAGTCCCGAAGTGACCGCGACGCCGGTGGAGTGGTGCCTCGATACCTACGTCGATTGGGTGGAACGGACTACAGCGGCGCCGGAATAGGCGCCTGTACAGCCGCGGTGCGGCGCGCGAGCTCGGCTCCGCGGGGCTCGGTGGCAGCGCCACCACCGAATCGTCGGACGAGAAATCGCGCGGCTGTGTGCGCGGCGACTGGCGGTGGTCGATGAACTGCCGTTTCGTCGTCGGCGGTGGACCGGTGAACAAATCGTGCAAACCTCACCGGCTTTGCGAGTTTTCCGCCTGTTTCGCGGAGGTTTGCACGAAAAGTTCAGCACAACTGCCGCCGGCCCCGTGTTCCCCTGCGGATCGGCGCTCGGTGATGGACACGGATCGTTCGTGGGCGCGGTATTCCCGCTCGGGCGGTGCGGGCATGCGATGCCGGTGGCGCGGTAAACCCCTTGCAGGTCAATCGCTTTGGGGTGGGCGGTCGAACTTCTCGATCGTGGCTTTCGATGTCGATCGGTCCTGCAGGACCAGTTCCCACGGGCCCACGTTCACGTCGAAGTTCTTGCCGAAGCCCACCCACTTTCCCGCTAGCCGGGTGGCGGTGAGTTCCGACAGCAGCTGGATCGCCCCGAAATACCGTGCGCCCTTGTAGTAGCCGCTCGGTGCGGTGGTTTCCGACCAGGTGCCCGTCGCGATATGCCCGTCGAGGGTTAGGTCGAGTTCGAGTGTGCCCGCGGCCGACTTGGGCAGGCTGCGGACGGTGAGCCGCTGTTCGTGCTGGAGTACGACCACGTAGTGCGACGAGGTGAAGGTCTGTTCGCGGCCGGAGGAGTAGTACTCGTAGCGGGACAACCAGATTCCGGAGTACGTGCCGGCATTGGGCTGCGGTGCGGCCTGGCCGGGATGGCGCTCGCGTGGGACATCGCCGATGGCCGAGTGGACTTCGTGGCCGCCCGTGTCGTCCCCGGACAGGCTGCGTCCGGCCATCACCGCGCCGAATCCGAGGCTTTCGATGGGCAGGCGCATCACCTGCTCCAAGGCGCGCGCATGCGACGGGCGGGGATTGGCGGTCGCGCCGGATTCCCATCGCTGGACGAGTCGTTTCGTCGCGCTGGCACATCCGGCCTCGCGCAGCATGCGGGCGAGATCGTCCTGGCTCAGCAGTCGTGCCGTGCGGGCGGCGCGCAAGGCGACGTTCGGCGCTCCCATGCGCCCACCATAAAGCAATGACGCCTGAATGTCGCCCCGTTTGTGTGCCGATTGACGCCGTTTTCGTCGTCGCCCAGCGGCCGTGGTCTGCGCGAATCTGGTCGCAGCCGCGAGAGCTGTGGTTCCCGACGCCGCGGCATTCCGAACCGGACAACGAGGGGTATGTGCGATGTGGATGTTGTTCCTGCTCGCCGTGGGATTGCTCGTGTTGACCGTCGCGCTGGTACGCGTTCCACTGCGTGGCGAGGTGCGTCGCAGGGGTCGGCGGTCGTGAGGGATGCGCTCCCGGTCGCGCTGGGGTGGGTGCATCCGGAGTCGCCGTGTCTCGACTGGGATATCGCTCAGGTGCGCCGGCTGGCGGAGCGGCTGGGCTATCGGCTGGTGTGGGCGCCGGAGGCGAGTCGGATACCGCTCGCCGATCAGGTCCGCGCGGCCGGTGCCGAAGTCGTAATCGCACCGTCGACAGAGCATTTCGACTTCCTCGCGCTGAATTCGGTGATGGCGGTCGCCGACGTCGAGACCGTGACCCGCGGCTCTCCTTTGCTCGGTGGGCTACCGGAGGGCAATCCGGCCGGTAGCGGAAGTAGGGGCGGGGTGACGATAGGAGTGGCGGCGCGTTCGGCCGGGCCAGTCCGGTCCGGCGGAACCGGCCGATTTCCCGACGTTTGCCGGCCGCGCGCGAAGAGAACTATTCGGGCGAAAGCGGCGAGTTCGGACAAGCTCGGACAAGTCGGGCGCGTGGTGGCGCGGCCGAGACTCCTTGTGTTACAACGGTTTTACGCATCGTTCACTAAGCTAACTAAATTTTGGAGAGGCGGCGGAATGTGCGGAATCGCGGGCTGGGTGGCGTTCTCGAACGACCTCACCCGGCAGCAGGGGGTTATCGATGCGATGACCGAGACCATGGCCTGTCGCGGGCCGGACGGGCGAGGCACCTTCGTCCGTGAACACGCGGCACTGGGACACCGGCGACTGGCCATCATCGACCTGCCGGGCGGAGCGCAGCCGATGACCGTGCCGACACCGGCGGGCGATGTCGGCATGGTGTACTCGGGCGAGGCCTACAACTTCCGAGAACTGCGTGACGAACTGCGCGCCCTCGGGCACACCTTCGACACCGACAGTGACACCGAGGTGGTGCTGCACGGCTACCTGCAGTGGGGCGAGTCGGTCGTCGACCATCTCAACGGCATGTACGCCTTCGCGATCTGGGACGAGCGCCATCAGAAGCTGGTCATGGTGCGCGACCGGATGGGTATCAAACCGTTCTACTACTACCCGACCCCCGACGGCGTGCTGTTCGGCTCCGAGCCCAAGGCGATCCTCGCCAACCCGCTCGCGGCCGAGGCGGTCGACCTCGACGGCCTGCGCGAGCTGTTCGCCATGACCAAACAGCCCGGCTGGTCGCTGTGGAAGGGCATGGAAGAGGTACTGCCCGGCACGCTGGTCACGGTGGACCGCAACGGAATTCGCGCCCGCACCTACTGGCGGCTGCAAGCCGTCGAGCACACCGACAGTCAGGAACAGACGGTCGCGCGGGTGCGCGAATTGCTGACCGATATCGTCGAACGTCAGCTGATCTCCGATGTGCCGCGCTGCGTGCTGCTGTCGGGCGGACTCGACTCGAGCGCGATCACCGGGCTGGCCGCGGCACGGCTGGCCCGCGACGGCGAGCAGTTGCGCACGTTCTCGGTGGATTTCGCCAACCAGGAGCAGAACTTCGTACCGGACGAGATGCGCGACACCCCGGATTCGCCGTTCGTGCGGGAGGTGGCGGCGCTGGTGCGTTCGGCCCATCGCGACGTGATGTTGAATCCGGCCGATCTGGCCGATCCGGCGGCGCGGCGCGCGGTGGTCACCGCCCGCGACATCCCCGTCGGTTTCGGTGATATGGACACCTCGCTGTATCTGCTGTTCGCGGCCATCCGGCAGCAGTCGACCGTGGCACTGTCGGGCGAGTCGGCCGACGAGGTGTTCGGCGGGTATCGCTGGTTCCACGACGAGGTGGCGCTGAAGGAGGACAACTTTCCGTGGCTGGCGTTCAACAGCGCCCTGACCGGCGACTCTCGCTGGCAGATCCTGAACCCGGCCCTGCGTGAACGGCTGCGGCTCGAGGAGTTCGTCGCCGACCAGTACAGCGCGGCGGTGGCCGAGGTCGAGCATCTCGACGGCGAATCCGAGGTCGAACACCGGATGCGGACCGTCTGCCACCTGCACCTGACCCGGTTCGTGCGCACGTTGCTCGACCGCAAGGACCGCGCGTCCATGGCGGTCGGCCTCGAAGTGCGGGTCCCGTTCTGCGACCACCGCCTGGTCGAATACGTCTACAACACCCCGTGGTCGTTGAAGACGTTCGACGGCCGGGAGAAGAGCCTGCTGCGGCATGCGGCCGAGCATGTGCTGCCGCAATCGGTCGTCCAGCGGGTCAAGAGCCCGTATCCGTCGACACAGGATCCGGGCTATGCGGCGGTGCTGCAGCAGCAGGCGAAACACGTTCTCGCCGAGAGTGATTCACGGCTGTTCGACCTGATCGACCGGCAGTGGCTGCAGCGGGCGGTTGCCCTCGACCCGGCGGGTCTCGACAGCGCCGTGCGCGCCGGATTGGATCGCATCATCGATCTGCACACCTGGCTGGAGCTGTATTCTCCGCAACTACAGCTGGATTGAGCGCTCCCTCCGGGCCGGCCCTCGACCTCGCGTCGGGGTCGGCCCGGAGGCTGTCCGCGCTGTTCGGAGGTGGTGCCGGAGATTTGCTCGCGCGCCGGAACAAGCTCGTGAACATTATTTACTAATAGGTGTTCACAAAACGGGCTGTGGTGTGGTTCACTCCTAGGAACGTGTTCCAAAGGAGGTACCGTGTCCGCGCCGTCTCTGCCGTCCATCAGTCACGATTTCGATTTCACCGACCCCGATCTGCTGTCGCAGCGCCTGCCCGTGGCCGAATGGGCCGAACTGCGCCGCACCGCCCCGGTGTGGTGGGTCGACCAGCCCAACGGAGTGAGTGGTTTCGACGACGGCGGCTACTGGGTGGTCAGCCGGCTCGACGACATCAAGGAAATCTCGAAGAACTCCGAGGTCTTCTCCACCCAGGAGAACACCGCGGTGATCCGCTTCAACGGCGAGATCACCCGCGAGGAGATCGAGATCCAGCGGGCCATGCTGGTCAACACCGATCCGCCCGCGCACGACAAACTGCGCCGCATCATCTCGCGCGGTTTCACCCCGCGTGCGGTGGAGAGCCTGCGGGCCGCGCTGCGCGAGCGCGCCGAGCGGATCGTGCACGAGGCGAAGAAGACCGGCGGCGGCGACTTCGTCCAGCAGGTGGCCTGTGAGCTGCCGCTGCAGGCCATCGCCGAACTGCTCGGCGTGCCGCAGGAGGATCGCGGCAAGCTGTTCGAGTGGTCCAACCAGATGATGGGCTACGACGACCCCGAGTACGCCGACAGCTACAAGATGGCCAACGCTCAGGTCATGGGCTATGCGTGGAATCTCGCCGAAGAGAAGCGCAAATGCCCGGCCGACGACATCGTCTCCCAGCTGCTCAACGCCGATATCGAGGGTGAGGCGCTGGGCTCGGAGGAGTTCGCCTGGTTCGTCATCCTGCTGGCCGTGGCCGGTAACGAGACCACCCGCAACGCCACCACGCACGGCATGAAGGCGTTCGTGGACAATCCGGCGCAGTGGGAGCTCTACAAGGCCGAGCGGCCGCGCACCGCGCCCGACGAGATCGTGCGCTGGGCGACCCCGGTGATCGCGTTCCAGCGAACCGCGTTGTCGGACACCGAAATCGGCGGCCAGGCCATCAAGAAGGGCCAGCGGGTCGGCCTGTTCTACTCCTCGGCGAACTTCGACGAGGAACGTTTCGACAAGCCGTTCGAATTCGACATCATGCGAAACCCGAACCCGCACGTGGGTTTCGGCGGCACCGGCACCCACTACTGCGTCGGCGCCAACCTGGCCCGGCTGCAGCTGGATCTGATCTTCAACGCGATCGCCGACGTGATGCCCAACCTGCGTGAGGTTTCCGAGCCGGTCCGGCTACGCTCGGGCTGGTTGAACGGAATCAAGAGCTGGCAGGTCGCCTACGAGTGAGCGCCGCGGCCGCCGGGGCAGCGCCCTCGGCGACCCCGGTCTCCGGCGGCCCAGGACACAGTGTGCGCACCGGCCTCGACGTACCCGTGACGTCGGGGCCGGTGCGCATGCGACGAAGGACGACGCATGACAGCCGCACGACGGGGCCGGATGCCCGCGGTCAGCGACGCCGATATCCGGCGCGTGGCCCGCACGCTCCTGGTGGAGCAGGGACCCGAGGCGGTGACCCTGCGCGCCATCGCGCGTGAGCTGGGTATCACCGCACCCGCGTTGTATCGGTATTACGCCTCCCGCGACGATCTGGTAGGTGCGCTGCGCAGCGATATCTGCGCCGACCTGGCCCACGAGCTCGCCGAGCAGGTGGCCGAGCTGCCCGAGGACGGCATGGTCCAGCTGTTCGCCATCTGCAAGGGTTTCCGGCAGTGGGCCCTGGCCCACGCCCACGAGTTCACCCTCGTCTTCGCCTCGCCCGCCGGCGGTTCGGCCAGCGCGATGCGGCAATTCGACGAACCGTTCGGCCGCATCTTCCTGGAGGCGGCGGGCCGGCTGCTGACCACCTACGACATCGTCACCCCGCCGACCGACGTGATCCCGCACGCGCTGCGCGAAGACCTCGTCGGATTCCAGACCGAACTGCTGGCCGTGCTCGCCGAATCGGGGCAGAAATTCCCGGCCGAGAAGCTGGACCTGGGCGTCACCTATCTGATGATCCAGTTCTGGGCGCGGCTGTACGGGCACGTCACGCTCGAAGTGTTCGGCAACTACCCGATGCCGGTGGGTAATCCGGACGCCCTGTTCGATGCGACGCTGGCCGATCTGGCCCGCTCCATCGGATTCGCGGCCTGAGGCATCCCGGGCGACACCGATCCTCCGGCTCGGGGCCGCGCACTCGGCGGTCTCAGGTGAAGTCGTCGGGGCGCACCCCGGTGACCCGCCGCAGGATCCGCGGCCGGCGCAGCCACCGGGCGAACCATTCACCGAGCGTGATACCGCCGCCGAGGGCACACCCGACCACCAGCGCGGCGAACATCTGATTCAGCCCGACCAGCAGATCGTCGTTGATCAGCGCGAACAAGCCCCGATAGACCTTGAGACCGGGAAGCAGCGGAGTGATGCCCGCGATCGCGACGACCAGCGGGGGCGTCACCGCACGGCGGGCGAGCAGACCACCGGCGAGACCGATCGCGGTCGCCGAGACCGCGGCGGCGATCACCGGTCCGAAACCGGCGTGCTGCACGAACAGATAGCACACCGTGATCCCCGCACCACTGAGGGCGGCGACGGTGAGAGCCCGGCGTTCGGCATAACAGGCCAGGGCGAATGCCGCCGCCGCCACCGCACCGGCGGTGATCTTCAGCGGCAGATTGGTGATGTCGTAGGACGGCGACATGTCGATCGGCGGCACCTGGGCGCCGAAGGCCTGGGCTCCACGCAGCGCCAAACCGACGCCACCGATGATCGCACCGGTCATGACCAGTACTTCCAACATGCGGGCGGCGGCGGTGATCGGTGCGCCGGTGATCGCGTCCTCGACCGCGCCGACCAGCTGTAAACCACTGAGCAGCACGGTGATTCCGGCCGCGACGATCAGACTGGGATTGGTGTCCAAACCCTCGCCGAAGGTTTGTATCAGGATAGCGGGCAGGGTGGCGATGATGCCGCCCATCATGTTCTGGAAGAAGAAGGGCAGGCCGCGCTTGTTCAGTTCGCGGTTGCAGCGGTCGATCAGCAACGTCGTGGCGAAACTCACGGTCGCGACCAGCACCCCACCGCCCAGCAACAGCGCGATCGACGCCGCCAGCAGCGACCAGCCGAAGGTGGCGATCCACCGGTTGTAGGGGTGCGGCGCGGTGGTGATCGCGTCGAGCGCGGCGTGCGCCTCCTGGGGCGGCACCACCTCGCGGCGAATCCGGCGGGTGAGACGGTCGACGGCGGTCAGGCGAGTGAAGTCCAGCGAGCGGTACTGCACCACCCGCATGGTGCTGGCGGGTGGCAGCGACGGACCCCGGTCGGCGGAGATGCGAATCGAGTTGTAGGTCACGTCGATATCGCATTGCGCCAAACCGTATGTCGCGGCGATGAATTCGACCTGCGTGCTGGTGTCGGTCACGGCGGTGCCCGAGGCGAGCACCACCTCGCCGACCCGTTCGGCCAGGTCGAGTACCTCGGTTACCGCGGCGTCGTCGGTGAGATCGATCGGCTTCAGCGGGGCCGGCGCCTCGACCACCGAGTCCACCGTGGCGCGCCGCTGCGCGACCAGCCGATCGGTTACCGCTCCCATCGCCCGATGCCACAACGAACTGGGCTGGGTCTCCGGCCCCGTGCGGACGAGTTCGGGCTCCAACTCATCTGTCACACGACACACGGTAGTCGGCGCCGATACGCGGTCGCGGGTCAGCTCCCTCTCCCCGGCGGGAGTGACGAGCGGGGCAATCTGCTGGTTATCACCGGCGTGTCCGCACTCCCGCTACAGTCGATAACCATGGGCACCGATACGGCTACGGGTACCGAAGCAGCAGATTCCGTGAGATCGAACTCCGCGCAGCCGGAGGCCGGGACATCGAAGACCGGACCATCGAAGACCGGGAAGTCGACCGCCGACCATTTGGGGGCCGCGCTCGACGGCCCGTGGCGTGAGGTCAGGGAGCAGGCGCGCCGGCAGCTGGCCGACGACCGGTTGTTCGGCGATCCCTATCTCGACTACCGCCAGGCCCGTGCGCGGGTGCTGGAACAGATGCGCCTTATCGCCGAATTCGGTTATGCCGAAAAGGGGTTCAGCCTGGAACACGGTGGTACCGGCGATCCCGGCGGTGCCGTCACCGGCCTGGAAATGCTCGCCTACACCGATCTGTCGCTGTGGGTGAAGGCCGGCGTGCAGTGGGGACTGTTCGGCGGCGCGGTGGAAAATCTCGGCACCGATCGCCACACCGACGTCGTCAAACGACTGCTGTCGCTGGATCTGCTCGGCTGTTTCGCGATGACCGAATCCGGGCACGGCAGCGATGTGGCGAATCTCGAGACCACCGCCACCTACGATCCGGCGACCGGCGAATTCGTGGTGCACAGCCCCACCGCCTCCGCTCGCAAGGACTACATCGGCGGCGCCGCCGAACACGCCCGGATGGCGGCGGTCTTCGCCCAGCTGATCACCGGCGGCGAGAGCAAGGGTGTGCACTGTTTCCTCGTCCCGATTCGCGACGAGGAGGGCAACGACCTGCCCGGCGTGACCACCTCGGATTGCGGTCTCAAGGGCGGTCTGCCCGGTGTCGACAACGGCCGCATCGAATTCGACCATGTCCGGATCCCGCGGGAGAACCTGCTCAACCGCTACGCCGACGTCGACGCCGACGGGACCTACCACTCCGACATCGAGAACCCGAGCCGCCGGTTCTTCACCACCCTGGGCACGCTGGTGCGCGGGCGGATCAGTGTCGGTGGCGCGGCGGCCGCCGGTGCGCGGGTGGCGTTGAGTATCGCGCTGCGCTACGGCGACAAGCGCCGCCAGTTCTCCGATCCGGACGACGGCAGCGAAACCCTGCTGCTGGACTACCGCAGCCATCAGCGTCGGCTGTTTCCGCATGTGGCGCGCGCGTTCGCCCTGTCGTTCGCCCAGAACGATCTGGTGCGGCGCATGCACCTGATACAGACCGGGCAGAATCTGGACCCGGAGGCGCAGCGCGCGCTGGAGAAGCGGGCCGCTGGCCTGAAGGTCGCGCAGACCCGCCACGCCACCCGAGCCATCCAGGAATGCCGCGAATGCTGCGGCGGCGCAGGCTATCTCACCGAGAACCGGCTGGTCACCCTGAAGGCCGACACCGACGTGTTCACCACCTTCGAAGGCGACAACGTCGTCTTGACGCAGCTGGTAGCCAAGGAACTGCTCACCGCCTATTCCGACGAGGTGCGGGATCTCGACGCCCTCGGCTGGGTGAAGTTCGCGGCCACCATGGCCCGCGACGTGGTGCGCGAGACCTCGGGTGTGCGCCAGCTCATCCAGCGCCTGCGCGACCGCTCCGACGACGGCGTCGACGAGGGCGATCTGTCCCGGCGTTCGGTGCAGCTGCAGCTGTTCGCCGACCGCGAGGACTATCTGACCCGCACCGCCGCGCACCGGCTGCGCGCGCGGGCCGAGGAGACCGGCCCGTTCGAGGCGTTCAACAACGCGCAGGACCACATCCTCGCCGCTGGTGAGGCGCATATCGATCGGCTGGTGCTGGAGGCGTTCATCGAGGGCATCGCCGATATCGAGGATCCGGACGCGCGAGCGCTGGCCGACACGGTCTGCGATCTGTTCGTGTACTCCACCATCGAACAGAATCAGGCCTGGTACATCATGCACCGCTTCATGTCGGTGGATAGGGCCAAGTCGGTGCGCCGCGGTGTCAACGAACTCGTGGACCGGTTGCGACCGGAGTCGGCCACACTGGTCGAGGCACTCGGTGTGCCGGAGGCCATGTTGCGCGCGGCGATGCTCGACGACGCGAGCGTGCACCAGGGCGCGTGAACCCGTGCTCGCTGTCGGCGGCCGGTGAGAGTGGGGCAGTCGCCGGACGCGGCTATGGTCGACAGGTGTCCGCTCCACCGCCGGTCGCTCGATATCGAGCGCGTCTCGTTGCCGCCGCCGTCACCCTGATCGGCCTGCTGATCACCGTGACGCTCCCCCTGAGCTTTCCTGCCGGCGGGGGACCGACCACGTTCGACAGCGCGATCGGTGATCGGGTGCACGAGGGCCTGGACGCGCATCGAGGTGTCTACGACGCGCTGGTGGTGCCGAGCGACGCCTATATCGTGTTGCCGCTGTTGCTGATCGGCGTGCTCTATTGCGTCCGGCGGCGCGACCGGTGGGGTGCCGGATTTCTGGTGGTCGTCCCCGAGTTGGTGGTCGCGATCAACACGTGGGCGCTGAAACCGCTGTGGGACAGGCATTTACAGCACTACCTCGCCTATCCGAGCGGGCACACCGTCCAATTCGTCGCCATCGCGACGGGTGTGCTCCTCGTCGCCGCCACCGTGCGTTGGCGCATCGTCATCGGCGTGCTCGCAGCGCTCGCGCTGGCGGCCGTGGCGGTGGGGATGGTCGGGCGCGGCTATCACTATCCGACCGATGTCGTCGGCGGCACCGCGTTCGCGATCGCGGCGGTGACCGCGTGCTGGACGGTGACCACGACACTGCGCCTGCGGTACGAGAACCGGCGGCTTCGGGCACGGATCGCCGACGAGACCGGAACCGGTGGACGGGCGCAATCGGGTGGCGACGATGCCGTCGGGGACACCGATCGCACGGCGGGCACGCCCGCGGCTTGAGTCGGCGGGCGCAGCCGGTCCGGCTCAGCCGGGCCCGAAGTTCAGGACCAGCGAGATCACGAACCACACCACCCAGGCCGCACCGACGAGCATGCCGATCGCGAGCAGGATGCGCAGCACCGCCCGCCCGGGATCGATCCGGTCGGCCTCCTTCGGATACAGATTCCACGGGCTGTACCAGGGCATCGTGATCGCGGCCGGGAGCCCGTAGGACTGATCGGCGTGGGCCTGTTCCTCCAGGAACGCTTCCGCCTGCGCCTGCTGCGGGCCGCCGTACCACAGCGTGGTGTCCACCGGTCCGCCGAAACCCTCGGCGACGAGATCCTGCGGGGCGGGCAGATACGGCAGGATCCCCAATCCGCGGAAGGTGAGCGCGACCTCGTTCACCGTCCACTGCGCCCGGCCCTGTGAGGTGAGCGCGGTCAGGCAGTCGGCGAGCCGTCTGGGGTCGTCGCCGAGCACCACCTGGAAGCCGGGATCGTTCCACAGCTGGCGGATCGTCGGGTTCGCGCCGTGCGGCGGCACCACCACGACCACGCCCTGCACCACGCGCTGGCCCAGTCCGCGTTCGGCCAGCCAGTTCTGCAGCGCGTGCGTGTGTTCGCGGGAGCGGTCCAGCGGTGTGCCGCGCTCGCCGCCCTCGAAACTCACCACATGCCCGCCGACCCGCCACGGACCGTTCAACGGGACCTCGAGGTCGCCGCTCACCCGCTCGATCAAGGCCTCGGCCTCGATCACCACGCAGGTGGTCGGCGTCCAGATCACCGCGTCGAACTGATGCAACCGGTCGGCGTAGAACAGACTGCAGTTGACCGTTGCCACCCCCTGCGGGTCGCCCGGCCCCTTCCAGGTGCGCAACCAATCGATGAGGTTGCGCTCGGCCAGGGTTCCGGCCGCGTTCTGCACTCGCACGAGCATTGGCGACCGCCCTTCCGTCGACACTCGATACCGGAAAGCATAAGGGGCACTACGGGTCCGGGGGAGACTTCGACGCGCCGGTGTCGGCGGTCAGCGTTCGGCGGGCGCGGGATCGATCGGCGCGATGGGCAGCCGCAGCGCGCCGGGCGCGCTGTCCGGCACGGTGGCGTAGTACGGGGCGACCGGGTCGATGCGGCGGTAGGCCGTGCCGAGTTCCGGGCGCGGATCGGCCTCACCCTTGTTGGGCCAGAACGCCATCGCGCGTTCGGCCTGCGCGGTGATCGTCAGCGACGGATTCACCCCGAGATTCGCGGTGACCGCGGATCCGTCGGCGATATGCAGTCCGGGGTGGCCGAAGACGCGCTGATACGGGTCCACCACACCGCTTTCGGGACCTTCGCCGATCACGCAGCCGCCGATGTAGTGGGCGGTGGCCGGGATGTCGAACACGTCCATGACCAGACCGTGCACGTCGCCGTCGACCTTCTCGCCGAATCGGCGGCCGACCTCGTGCGCGAGCGGAATCCAGGTGGGATTCGGCCGGCCGGTGCCCTGCCTGGTCTTCAGCTGCCCCCAGCGGCGGAACGAGGTCAGCGAATTGTCCAGCGACTGCATCACCAGCAGGATCACCGACTTCTCCGAGGCATGGCGGGCGTTGAGACTGCGCGCGAACACCAGCGGGTGCAGCACGATGGCCAGCAGGAAGCGCAGGAATCGGAACGCGCCGCCGTCGACGATCGGCACCGACATCGGGAACAGCGCGTTCTGCCCCTTGCCGTAGTGGCAGACCTCGATGTGGGTGTCGGGCTCGGGGTGGATCGAGGAGGTGATGGCGATGCCCTCGGCGAAATCGCGCCGCTGCCGGCTGACCACATTGAGGATGGCCTCGGAATTGCTGCGGGTGAGCTCACCGAGCCGGGGCGAGAGGTTCGGCAGCACCTTGTCGTCGCGCATCTTGTGCAACAGCTTCTGGGTGCCCAGCGCCGCGGCGGCGAAGACGACCTGTTCGGCGGTGAAGGTCTTGCGGCCCTTGCGAACCCAGCGGTCCGCGCGCTGCGTCTCGATCGCGTAGCCGCCGCCGACCATCGGCCGGACGCGGGTCGCCGTGGTCAGCTCGAAGACCTTGGCACCGGCCTGTTCGGCGAGATACAGGTAGTTGGTGGGGGTGGTGTTCTTGGCGTTGTGCGGGCAGCCGGTGAAGCAGCGCGCGCAGTGGATGCAGCCGCTGCGGCGCGGGCCGGCGCCGCCGAAGTACGGGTCGTCGACCTCGACACCGGGCTGTTCCTCGTTGAAGAACACGCCGACGTTGGTCGGGTGATAGGTATCACCCACGCCGAGATCGTCTGCGATGGAACGAATCACTTCGTCGGCGGGCGTCACGCGCGGATTGGGCGCCACGCCCAGCATCCGTTTGGCCTGGTCGTAATAGGGTGCCAGTTCGCTGCGCCAGTCGGCGATATGAGCCCACTGTTTGTCGGTGTAGAAGTTCGGCAGCGGTTCGTAGAGGGTGTTGCCGTAGATCAGTGAGCCGCCGCCGACGCCCGCGGCGGAGAACACCGCGCACTTGCCGAGCAGGCTGATCCGCTGCGGGCCGGTCAGGCCCAGGCGCGGCGCCCAGATCGACTTGCGCACATTCCAATTCGACTTCGGAATGGACTCCGCGGGCCAGCGCCGGCCGGATTCCAGCACAGCCACCCGATAGCCCTTCTCGGTGAGGCGCAGCGCACTGACACTGCCACCGAAACCGGAGCCGATCACTACCACGTCGTAGTCGAAGTCGGGCATGTCTTCCTCTCGTCCCCGCATTCACAATGAAACGATTTACGACTCATTGTGTCACTCGCTAGTGTGCCACCCGGCCGGATGCGACTGATAAACCTATCGTGCCGCCGCGCGCGTCGCGGCGTGCCCGAATGGCGCGGCGCGACCGGTTCGGGTAAGCAACAGGCGTGAGCAACCGACCGGCCGGCGGGTCCGGCCCCGACCATCAGGCCTCCGAGCATTCGGAGCCCGCGCGCGAACCCGCGGACCCCGCGGCCGGCACGGAGACCGACCGCATTCTCACCGTGCCGAACGTGCTGAGTGTGCTGCGGCTGATCGGCGTGCCGGTCTTCCTGTGGCTGTTGCTGGTCCTGCATGCCGACGGCTGGGCGTTCGCGCTCCTGGTCGCCAGCGGCGTCACCGACTACCTCGACGGCAAACTGGCTCGGCTGCTCGACCAGTACTCGCGGCTGGGCGCGCTGCTGGATCCGTTGGTGGACCGGTTGTATCTCATCGCCACCGTGCTCGGTCTGCTGGTGCGCGGAATCCTGCCGTGGCCGTTCGTGGTCGTGCTGATCGGGCGCGACCTGATCCTGAGCGCGACGCTGCCGATCTATCGCCGCCGCAACCTCGATCCGCCGGAGGTCATCTACCTCGGCAAGGCGGCCACTTTCGCGCTGATGTCGGCGCTGCCGTGGATGCTGGCCGGCCAGATGGATTGGGCGGCCGCCGGTTTCGGCCGGGCCTTCGGCTGGGCGCTGCTGTGGTGGGGAACCGCGGTCTACGTGTGGACGGGTCTGCTGTATCTGCGCAAGGCCTTCGCGGTCGCCCGGACCATACCTGTTGCGCCGCGAGCAACTTCGTAGCGGGTGTGGCGATCCGCGGTGTCGGTCCGGGTCGATAGAGTTGTGCCGAACGCCGGTTGGCCGACGCCCGTGAAAGGACGCCCCGTGAGAGGAATCAGCCTGTGACCAACCTTCCCGAGGACCTTCGCTACACCGAGGAACACGAATGGGTGCAGCGGATCGCGCCGAACCGTGTCCGGGTCGGTATCACCGACTACGCCCAGTCGCAGCTCGGTGATGTGGTGTTCGTGCAGCTGCCGGCGGTCGACACCGTGGTGTCTGCCGGCGAGGCGATCGCCGAGGTGGAATCGACCAAGAGCGTCTCGGAGATCTACGCTCCGCTGAACGCGAAAGTCGTTGCGGCGAACGAGGATCTCGACTCCGAGCCGGAGTCGTTGAACACCGATCCCTATGGTGACGGCTGGATGTTCGAGCTGCAGATCGACGACGCGGAGGCACTCGAAACCGCCCTCGGCGCATTGCTCGATGCCGCAGGTTACCAAGGAGTTATCGAGGGCTGAGTCAGCCTTCCCAGTTCTACCTGCACGGGTGCGGCCCAGCAGGGTACGGTCAATGCCAACAGATGTGCCGGCGGCCGGTGCCGGGAACTCTGCCGGAACTTGCCGGTGACACCTGACAGCGCGACAGCCGGTCGCGATGGGTGGCGCGGGTCGAGGGCAGTGCGCTCGGAATTGGCGCCGGATACCGGTACGGAAAATCGGTTCGAGGAGGAGAGCAAGGGTGAGCGAGAACAAAGACCCGGGATACGGGGAGAGCGCGGCCGAAACGACTTCGGTGTTCCGCGCTGACTTCCTCAACGAGGTCGACGCGTCGCGCTCCGGTGAGCAGACCGGCGAGCAGCCGGTGCAAGGGGTCGAGGGGCTGCCCGCGGGTGCCGCCCTGCTGGTGGTCAAGCGCGGTCCCAACGCGGGGTCGCGGTTCCTGTTGGATCAGCCCACCACGTCGGCGGGCCGTCACCCCGACAGCGACATCTTTCTCGACGATGTCACCGTGTCCCGTCGGCACGCGGAGTTCCGGCAGGACGAGGACACCTTCCAGGTCGTCGACGTGGGCAGCCTGAACGGCACCTACGTCAACCGCGAGCCGGTGGATTCCTCGGAGCTGCAGAACGGCGACGAGGTACAGATCGGCAAGTTCCGGTTGGTCTTCCTGACCGGACCGCGGCCGCAGGTCAACGAGCCGAGCGCATAAACGGCCGAGGCGGATTCCACTGATGACTGGCGCAGCGCAATGGACACGCGGAGGAATGTCGATCGGCTCCGTGCTGGACCTGCTGCGTCCGGATTTTCCGGACATCACCATTTCCAAGATCCGCTTCCTCGAATCCGAGGGGCTGATCCGCCCGGAGCGCACGCCTTCGGGATATCGCAGATTCTCGGTCGCCGATGTCGAGCGGCTGAAGTTCGTGCTGACCGCGCAGCGGGATCAGTATCTGCCGCTGAAGGTGATCAAGGAGCAACTCGAAGCGATCGACCGCGGCGCGGCGACCCTGGGTGTGCGCGAGGCGCGGGCCCGGGCCGACGGCGCCGGTGCGGACGGCTCGGG
>NZ_BAFW01000096.1 GCF_000308535.1 Nocardia cerradoensis NBRC 101014
TGTGGAACAGGCCCGGCGCGATGGTGACCACCCGGATGTTCACGCTCGCCAGGTCGCGGGCGATGGGCAGGGTCATGCCGACGATGCCGCCCTTGGAGGCGGAGTAGGCGGCCTGGCCGATCTGGCCGTCGAACGCCGCGACCGAGGCGGTGTTGATGATGACGCCGCGCTCCTCACCCTCGAGTTCGGTGGCGGCGATGCGTTCGGCGGCCAGGCGGATCACGTTGAACGTGCCGATCAGGTTGACATTGATGATCTTGGTGAAGTCTGCCAGCGGGAACGCGCCCTTCTTGCTGACCGTCTTGATCGCATTGCCGATACCGGCGCAGTTCACCGCGATCCGCAGGGTGCCCAGCTGCGCGGCGGCATCCAGCGCGGCGCTCACCTGCTCCTCGTTGGTGACGTCGGTCGCGGCGAAGACCACACCGTCGCCCAGCTCCTTGGCGATCGCCTCACCGTTGGAGGACGGCAGGTCGATGATCACCACCTTGGCGCCCTGGCCGTGCAGTTCCTTCACCGTGGCCAGGCCCAGACCCGACGCGCCACCGGTGACCACGGCAACCGCATTCTCGAGCTTCATACGAGGTCCTTTCT
>NZ_BAFW01000095.1 GCF_000308535.1 Nocardia cerradoensis NBRC 101014
CGTGCGGGGTGAGCATGGCCTGATACGACGGGCGGAATTCGTAGTCGGGCTGCACCACCTTGATCACCGGTACGAACGACGGGCGCACGCGGCGGCTGCTGTCGGCCTGGGCCCCCTCGTCGAGGGCGGCGGAGCGGAACACCGCGGCGGTGGCGTCGTCGACCACCCCCGCACGCGTGGGCGCGACCGGATCACCCGCGGCGCCCCGGGAGAGATAGTGCTCCCACATCCACTGGAATATCGCGGCCGGCACCGGAACCGGATCGAAGTCACCGCCGATGCGGGACAGGATCTCGTTGGCCTTCTCGTCGTATTGATCAAGCGACTCTCGCGAAATCGACGAGACGTCGACCGCGGTGGATCCACTGCGCCACATCCGCGACAGCCCGGAGATCCCGGCGCCGGCATTGCCCACCGGAATGCTCAGCAGGAATATCCGCGTCTGCGGCAGGATCGCCTGCACCCGCTCGTAGGAGGCGACCACCTCGAGGGCATAGTCCTCGCATTCGTCGAGGTCCACTCCCTCGACCATTTTGCTCAGCACGTCCAGCGTATTGAGCCGGGCCTGGATGCCCAGCAGCAGCGAACCGGCGGGCAGGCTGTTCACGAGCGCGTGGTGCGCCGATTTCACGTTGTGTTTGTCGCTCGACCGGCGCAGTCCGTAGCCGAGGGGATTGATGAAATAGGTGGCGGTCACCAGTCCGGCGTGCGTGAACTGGAGATTCCCGCGCACCGCCGCGGTCGGTTGCAGATCGCGAACGAATGCCATCAGCCACGCTCCCCGGCGGGCACACTGTCGTTGTCGCTCACCTTCGCCAACGTCCTACTCCATCTGTCGAGCACATTCCCGGGCAGCACGCGGGTCCGCGGTGGTGGCGGCTCCGCGGCGTCGGCCCGCCGATCGGGCAGGATCACCACGATGCTCTCCTCGACGTACATCGTGTGCCGCGCGGAGTCGGGGGTAACCGGAATTCCGGAGGCGGACACCGGCTTTCGAATCAGGATCAACCGTCCCACCCACATCACGCGGGACGTCAGCCGCACACCGGTATACGGAATCAGGCCGATGCCGAACACCACGGCGACGGTCAGGGCCACACCGATCAGGAAGGTCACCGCCGGGTTGATCGGCAACGCCATCGCCAGGACCGAGGCGATCAGGATCACCACCACGCCGGAGATGATCTGCGGCAGGGTGTACGGCCCGAAGGGAAGCTTCTGCCCGTTCTGGGCCTTGCCGATCATGATCGGGACACGTTTGATCGGCGTGTAGACCTTGATCAGCTCAGTGGCCATACACTCCGCCGACGGGCTGGTCCGGCACGATGCGGTTGGAGTCCACCCGGGCGTAGTTCACCACGGTCGGCAGGATCCAGAACAGGATCGCCGCCACGATGGCCGACGCCGCGACGCCGAGCACCTTTCCGGGGGACAGTTTCGATTTCACCCCCTCGGAGATGAGCAGCGTCATACCCGCGATCGCGATGATGATGATGCCTGCCCACCGCACGAATTGCAGGATGTTGAAGAGGATGTAGCCGAGTTGACTTCCCATGACGCCGTCCTTTCCGGATCAGTTCTGTGTCGCCGGTGGGACCGAGACCGCGGTCGACGGTGCGGTGGTCGGAGTGCCGGAAGCGGACGCCTTGGCGGAGTCCTGCGTCTGTGCGCCGGAGACGACCGCCATCGGGTTGCGCAGGGCCGGAAGGGCATCCATGGATTGCACCTGCCACTGTCCCGAGTTGCGGATCATCGTGAGCGGATAGGCCAGAGTCGGAGCGGGGCCGGCGCCGGCCTTCGGATTGATCGTGGCGAGCACTTTCGCCGAGCCCGCGTTCGCACCACAGCTCGCGTCCTCCGACGACACCGTGGTCGTCTCGACGGCCGTGTACGGGGCCGGTTGCAGGGCCGCGATCCCGGAGGTGGGCGTGACATACCGGGCCACGTCGCCGGAGCCGGTGAGGTACGCGGCCAGGAATCCGGATGCCACCTGCGCCAGCGGAGTGTCGGTGCCGCAGGAGATCTCGTAGTTCAGTACCAGATCGTTGCCGCGGCCGGGCGCGCCGACCGCCGACGGGAGGGCCAGCGCGCGGCGGCGGCCGTCGGCGGCGACCGAGACCGGCACGCGGTAGTACTCACGAAGTCCGCCCGCCGCACCGGTTTTCGCGACGCGGACCGATACCGTCACCGCCCAGACGTCCAGACTGCTGTTGCCGATACTGCGCGAGGCGAAGACCACGATCGGGTCGGAGACCTGCCGCGGCGTGGAGGGGAGCGTCATCTGCTGTGCGTCGACGAATTCGGCGAGCTTTTCCTGCTGCCCGTTCGTCGCCGACAGATAGGTCACCACGAATTCCTGCGCGAACGATTCCGCCAATTGCGCATTTCCGACGATCGTGGTGGTCGTGGCGTCGGAAGGCCCCGGCGGCGGTGTGGCGAACCAGCTCAGTACCGCGTGCCCGCCACCGAGGACCGCCAGCACGGCGAGGACGGCGAATACGGCGTTGTCGCGGCGGCGGCGAGCGGCCATCCGGCGAAGTAACTCCTCGCCCGAATCCGCCCGTCTGCCAGCCGATGTCCGCACTCTCGAAATGGTAGAGAGCCGCACCACGTTACCCGTTTCAGCTATTCCCCCGGATGGGAACTCCGCCGGCGATATCGGGCGTCAGTACACCGGGCTGCGATTCATGCGAAAGGCGAGCCGGTGCTGGAGTTGATCGTCGTAACCGATCGGCACCCGATGGTGCCGCGCCGCGAACGCCTCGCGATGCGGTTCCATCATCGGGACGTCGTCGGCGACCCGAACCAATTGCGCGATGGCCAGCTGTCGCGTCGAATATCCGGGATACGGATACAGCAGCATCGAGGTCGGTGTGTAGCCGCCGCCGTAATTGAGCGCTCGCACGGTCACTCCGGCCGTATCCCCGGCCGCCAGCCGTCCGCTGAGTTCGATCAGCCGGCCGCGGTCGTCGGGATGGAAGACATCCACCGGACGGAACAGGTAGTCCCAGCGCATCCACGGCGCCGGATCGGTGAGCCAGTGCGAGATGCTGGTGTGCTCGAGTTCGATGACCGCCAGATGGGTGCCGGCCCGTCGATGCGCCTCGCGCAACCCGACGCGCTCGAGCGTCGACCAGGTCGCGGGCTGATCGTCGGAGGACACATCCTCGATCAACCACCACGCACCTCGGGTGCGGTCGTCGTCGCGCGCGCGGATGGTGACCCGCCAGCGACCGGGCCTGCCGGAGTTGTGTGGCACCGCGACGTCGAATTGCATCTTGGCGCCGGCCTTGGGCTCGTAGAGCAGATCGAGCACTTCCGAGTGGCGATCGAAGGCCGTCATGCGGTGGAACACCTCGGCGATCGACATCCGGGGCACATATTCCTGCACGTCCACGCCGGGTAGTCGGGTGATCCCGCTGGGCTGCTGCACGGTCTGGGAGTCCAGATCCCAGATCGCGCCGACCGCGGGACGCGGCTCGGCGACCGTGGCCGCGGCCGGTCCGATCCACAGCCGCAGGCCGTGCACGTCGCCGGCCGGGCCGAAGACCGGCCGCAGTTTCAGTTCGTGGTGTCCGGCCCGGGTCGGGATCCGCAGATCCACCTCCTCGGCCCGGTCCCGCGCCGAATACAACGCATCTGCCAGCCGCGCGGTGGTGAGGCTGTCGTATACCGCCGGCATCTTCGTCAGCACCCGCTGCACGACTCGCTGCCAGCTCGCGAACTCACGCGGCGTCTCCCCCACCGATGCCACCGTCATCACGTCCGGCATCAACGTCTCAATGGTTATCCATGGGATTACTGCGTCGCTTCGCATCGCGCTCGCCCGTACCAGCCGTTCCTCCGGGGGATCTGACTCCGACGAGTCAGCTCGTTACCTGTTTAATGTACCGTTAGATAGCGGTTCAATCAACAGGATTCGGCATTTCCGCAGGTAGCAGGTGAGCCGACCGAGGGCATAACAAACCGACCGGAGCACTTCATCCCACCATAGGGCGAAACATGCTCCGGTATCGGCTCTTCGGTGCGGGTACGGTGCGGTTCAGCCGCCGGCCATGATGCCGAGCACTCCGGCGCCGGCCAGTACGCCGATGTCGTCGATCTCCGATGGGATCACCCGCAGCCCGGTGAGAAAGCCGATGCGGGCGTGCGTCGCCACCGCCGCGTTCAACGGTTTCCACAACGCCGGACCGGCTTTGGACACCGTGCCACCCAGCACCACCAGGTCGAAGTCGAGCAGGGGCGCCACCGAGGCGATGGCCCGGCCCAGGGCCGTGCCCGCCCGCTGCAGCCCCTCGGTCGCCACGGAATCCCCGTCTGCCGCCGCGGCGTTCAGTTCCGCCACGGTCGTGCCTCCGAAGCCCCGGGCCCGCGCCCAGCGAAGCAGCGACCGGCCGCCGGCCACGGCCTCGACACAGCCACGACCACCGCATTCACAGGGGTCGTCGAAGCCGGGAACGAGGACGTGGCCGAAATGTCCTGCGTTGCCGGTGCGCCCGACGACGGAGAACCCGCCGACGGATACCCCCGCGGCGATCCGATCGGAGACCAGCACCGACAGCGCGTCCATGACGTCACTGGTTGCGCCGAAGTTACGCTCGGCCAGCGACATACAGACACCGTCGAGACCGATCTGCACATTCGCCGCCGGAAAGAGCTTGCCCACCGCTTGCGTCAGCGCGAAACCGGTTCGCCACTCGGGTATCTCGACGGGCGCCACCACGCCGGCGGACATGTCGATCGGGCCCGGCGAGGCGATTCCCACGGCGGTGACGTCCTGGCCCTCGGCCGCCTCGACGAGCAGGTCGCGGCACACTTCCCAGGTGCCGGCGGCCGGTATCGGAACGCGGCGGACGTCGTCTTCCTCGACATCGTCGGCCACTCGGCACGCCGCGAAGCCGTCCGCACCGATCTGCAGAGCCAGAACCGTCATTCAGTCACCCACCGCCACAATCGTTTCCATCCAACGGCGCGTTCGTCACGCGCCGATCCCGGTCGGCCGCAGCCGATGCCCGAGCACGATACGCCGCCGAGGTGTGGGCGGCGCGGGTTCGGCACAGACCGGCCGCGCGCCGGTCCGGATGATGCGCAGCGGGCGTTTGTGGTCGATCGGGGCGGTGCGGTGGCGGTCCAGGTTCTCCACGACCTTGCCCGCGCTGTCGTAGGCGACTCCGGCCCAGATCATCGCGCGGGGGCCGTCACCGCGCGTGATGAGAGTCTGTGCGAGCTGGGAACATTCGGTCAGCAGCGGGCAGCCGGAACAGATCCGTACTGCGGCGCGCCAGGATTCGGGATTGCCCACGTCGAGATCCCAGTCGTCGGGGCCGTCCGCGCAAGGGGGCCGGTGCGCGGAGCGCACCGTCGCCGACGGCGCGGGTAGGGGTGAAAGCGCTGTCGGCACAGGGGATCCGAGGGGAAGCCGACGCGAGTGGATTGTGCTCATTTCCGTCTCCGGGGATGCCGAGGACACACGTGTGCAATCACCGTGTGGTTCGCAGACGTGGCCCATGGTCGGGCGGGCATCGGGGCTGCTCAACAGTCCCCGGCAACCAGCAGCGAACTGCTGTACTCGGCACGTTAACCCACGATTTGGTTGTCAGCAACCGCTTTCGCCGCTATTTAACGGCACATTGACCAAGTCGTTGCACGGATGTATCGTCACTTAACGGGACGTTTTTGTACGGTCCGTTTTTCTACGGGGTAAGTTGTGATTTCCTAAGAGGTATGGCTGTGCACTCGGAGTACACGATCGACGAGCTGGCGCGGGCAGCAGACACCACCGTGCGCAGTGTCCGCGTGTACCACGAACGGGGGCTGTTGCCGTCACCGGAAGTCCGGGGCCGCATCGGCTACTACGGATCCGATCACCTGGAGCGGCTGCACACGATCAGCCGGCTGCTCAGCCGGGGTATGAAGCTCAACGGGATCCGGGAACTGCTCGAGGCATGGGATCGTGGCGACGGACTCGCCGACGTCCTCGGGGTCAGCGACGCTCCGGGTGAGCGCGAACCCGTTGCCGCACAGGAGAAGCCGAACAACGACGATCCGCTCGCGGATCTGCCCGACTACGTCAAACAGGCACTGGCCGGCAGTTCCGATCCCTTGGAGGCCTATCGGGTCGCCAATCCGCGCTGCGGCGACCTCGCCGCGCGCCTCATCGACAGCGGGGTGCCCGACACCACCGCCTTCCAGCTCGTCGAGCGGCTGCGCGCGGACTGCAACCAGATCGCCGACCGCTATGCCACCGAATTGTTCTACTGCCTGGCCGGGCAGGCCTACGAGCGCTCCCAGCGCGACAGCAAGGACCGCGCGCGGCTGGAGACGGAGGTGGCCATCGCCCGCCTGATCGTCACGCGCGCCGCCTCCGAACTCATCGACCAGGCCTTCGCCCGGCACGCGGAGCTGCCCGCACCCAACGAGGCTGCCCGATAAGTCCGGTTGATCGCTGTGTCCCTCGCACCGGGCCGGTAGGCTCTGCGGAATGCGCAGGCCTCTCGTCCCGCGGCGGGTTCGCGGAATCAATACGCTGGATCGGCGACTGGTCGACCGGAGCGCGCGGTTGCGGCCGAGTGCCGCCGATACCGTTCTGCGCTCGCTGAGCCATGCCGCCAATGCTAATCGGCTGTGGATCGCGGCGGGCGTGGGTGCCATCGCCTTCGGGACCACGCCTGCGCGCCGTGCCGGGGCGCGCGGGCTCGTCGCCGTCGGCATCGCGAGCGGGCTGGCCAACGGCGTCGGCAAACCACTGTTCCCGCGGCGGCGGCCTCCCGCCGAGGCGGTGCCGCAGATGCGGCGCCTGATCTCGCCGCCGATCTCCTCCTCGTTCCCCTCCGGCCATGCCGCCTCGGCGGCGGCCTTCGTCACCGGAGTGGCACAGGAATCACCGGCGCTGGCGGTCGCGGTGGCGCCGGTGGCGGCGGCGGTCGCGTATTCGCGGGTCCACGTGGGCGTGCACTGGCCCACCGACGTGCTCGCCGGCGCGGCACTCGGCGCCGCCGTCGCGGTCGGCACCAGGCGATGGTGGGCCGTGCGTCGCGACGAACCCGCGACGGTCGGCCCGGCACAGGGGATCGAACCGCTGATCGGCGGCGAGGGCCTGCTGTTGGTCGCGAATCCGAATGCCGGTAGCGGCGACGGCGGCGGACTCCTGGCCGATCTGATCCGGAAGTTGCCGGAGGCGGTCCTGCTCGAACTCGGCGACGACATCGACTTGGACGCCGAGATCGACACTCGGGTGCGATCCGGCTCGATTCGCGCGCTCGGCGTTCTGGGCGGGGACGGTACGGTTTCGGCGGTCGCGGAAGCCGCTGTGCGGCACGGGCTTCCGCTGGCCGTCTTCCCGGGCGGCACCCTGAACCATTTCGCCCGCGACGTGGGTGTCGAGGATATCGCCGCCACCGTCATCGCACTCTCCTCCGGCCGGCTGGCGCTGGCCGACACCGCGCGGGTGCGCTTGGACGACGGTAGCGAACACACGCTGGTGAACACCGCGAGCCTGGGCGGTTATCCGGATTTCGTCCGGCTGCGCGAACGCTGGGAACATCGCATCGGCAAATGGCCGGCCGCCGCGGTCGCGATGGTCTGCGTGCTCGTGCGCGCTCAGCCGCTGCGCGCCACCATCGACGGTGAGCCCGCCTCGGTGTGGATGTTGTTCGTGGGCAACGGAACCTACCGCCCCGGCGACCAAGTGCCCACGGCCCGAACCGATCTGCACGGCGCGGGCCTCGACATCCGGTATCTGCGCGCCGATCGGCGGTTCTCGCGGGCGCGGCTGATCTGGGCCTCGCTCACCGGCACCCTCGGTGATTCGCCGACCTACGTCCATCGGCGTGCGGACAAGTTGCGGGTACGGGTGGACGGGCCGCCGATTTCGCTGGCCACCGACGGCGAAGTCGACACGCGCGGTGCGTCTTTCGAGTTCGTCAGCGATCCGGCGACACTGCCGGTATTCCGGGTTGCCGACCGTGGGCCGGGACCCGGCCGCTAGCCGGCACCGGAGACTGCGCCGCGAAGAAGTACACACCTCATGGTATGAAATCCCTAGTTTTCACATAACGGAGGTGTCGGATCGTGACGCAGGCCAATCCCATGACGGTCGAATCGGCCGAGGCCGCGCTGGCGCGGCTGACCGCCCACGATCGCGGCGTGCTCACCGATCTGGTGTGCCGGGTCGACAAAGCCGCCTCCGGCACCACCGCGGCCCGGTCGCGCAAGGCGCCGGTCCTGGACGAGGTGGTGCGCTTCCTGGTCGATCGGCAGCTGCTGCTGACCCACTTCAATTGGGGCGCTTGGGAAGAAGGACAGCAGGCGATCCAGCGCCGCGACCGCGCGACGCTGGCGACCTGCACGGCCCAGCAGTGCCTGCAATATCTCACCCTGCTGGTCCGGGCGGACCGCTTCACCGAGGGCACGTTGGGGTCGGCCTTCGAGTCGGGGCTGATGCAGGCGCTCCTGCACCGCCTGCATCAGCACACCTACCCGCACGCGGGACGTTAACCCTCGGCCAGCGCGCGCACCCGGGCGAGGACGTCCGGATAACGCTTCAGATGGGCGCCACCGTTGAGATCGACGGCCGCACCGGTCATCCAGCTCGCCCGGTCGGAGGCCAGGAAGGCCGCCATCTCGGCGATCTCCTCGGGTCGGCCGCTGCGTCCGAGCGGGGTGTTCTCGAGGTACTCCTCGGTCAACCCGGGCACATACGCGATACCGGCGACCAGCGGGGTGTCGACCAGGCCCGGACTGATCGCGTTCACCCGGATGCCGCGCTCGGCCAACTCCAGCGCCGCGACCTCCACCAGCATCAGCACACCCGCCTTGGCCGAACAGTAACCGGCCATTCCGGTGCCGGGCTGGCGGCCGTTGAGGGAGGCGATGCAGGTGATGGATCCGCCGTCGGCGAGGTGGCGGCCCGCGTACTTGATCGCCAGGAATGATCCGGTGAGGCAGACGTCGACGGTCGTTTTCCAGTGTGCCAGTTCGAGTTCGGTGATCGGACCGGGCAGTGACAGCCCGGCGCAGTTCACCACGGCGTGGAGGTCGCCGCTCGCGTCGAAGCCGGCCGCGACCGACGCCTCGTCGGTGACGTCGAGCGCCACCGCGCTCGCCGCACCGCCGATCTCCGCCGCCACCGTCCGTGCCGCCTCGAGATTCACATCGGCGACCACGACACGAAAACCGTCGCGCGCCAACGCATGTCCGGTGGCGCGGCCGATGCCCGAACCGCCGCCGATCACCATCGCGCCCCGTGTGCCCGCCGCGGTTTCGGGCACGTTCGCCGCGTCGCCGGGTGTGCTCATCGCCGCGCCTCCTGGGTGGTCGCGCGCTGCGCCGCGAGATGGCGGGTCAGGAAGTGCACCTGATGGTCGACGGCGGGCTCGAACCAGTCGTTGCCGGCGAAGATGTCGAAGTGGTCACACGGATAGTGCCGCACCTCGGCACGTGCGGCGAAGGCCGCCTTGGCCGCCGCATGGGCCGGCGCGGCTCGATCGAAGTCGGCGATCTGCATCAGCACCGGCGCGGTGATGCGCGCGGCCCGCCGATCGGCGCGGTAGTTGCCCAGTTCCAGCCCGATCGCCGCGTCGACCTCGTTGCGCCAGGTCGGACCGGCCAGCGCGGTGTAGCTCTCATAATAACCGTCGGCGGTCAGGGCGGCATGTTCGCCGGGCCTGCCGACCAGCGGCATCATCACCCGATTGCCGCCGAAGCGCCCGGCCAGGGCACTGCGCACACTCGACACCGTGGATTTCGCGATCGCCGCCGCGCCGACCTGCGCGAAAGCGACTCGGCCCGCCGCCAATCCGTTCACCAGCGGCACCAGAGCCACGACCGCGCAGATGTCGGACCGGTCCGCGGAGACGGTGAGGGCATGGCCGCCGGACAGTGAGATGCCCCATGCCACCAGACGATTCGGATCCACCCCCGGGCTGTCGTGCGGCCGCGGACAGAGCGGCGCGGTAGTCCTCGGCCTGCGCGGCCATCGAGACCCGCTGCCGAGGCTCACCGGCGGAGGCGCCGAAACCCCGGTAGTCGAAGGCGAATACCGCCAATCCGGCCGCGGCGAGGCGCTGCGCGAACGGTTCCAGCCCGGAGTCCTTCGTCCCACCGAATCCGTGTGCCATCACCACGACCGGGCGGCCCTCGGGACCGTCGAACGGGCCCTCGGCCGCGCCCTCGAAAAACCAAGCGTCACAAGTAGTTCCGCCGGAGGCGAAGTCGACCTGCCGATACGTCGTCACTGCGCCACTCCCACCGGTCGATCCGCCTGCGCCACTCGCGCCCACGGCGGTGGCCCCGCCAGCCGCGCTCGTTCGGCGCCGGCCGGAATCTCGCGCGCCCGCATATCGTGTTCGTAGAGGAAGTAGTCCACCTGCTGGGTGTGCCGGGCGCTGGGCACCATATGCCCGGTGTAGTGCTGTTGTTCGGCGACGATCACCCGCCGCATCTCCTCCGCCGAGGGCAACCGGTACCGGCCCACCGCATACGCTCCGATCAATCGCGCCTGACATTCGACGAACGGGAACAGAGTCGGGGTGGACTGGGCGAATCCGGCGAAGGCCAGATCCTCGATCCCGGGCAGGAACATCCGCTTGTACAGGTCGATCTTGTTGTCCGGAGCGCTGATGAACTCCGGGTCGAAGAAGGGGAAGGTGATGTTGTAGCCGGTGGCGTAGATGATGATGTCGAAATCGTCGGCGGTGCCGTCCGCGAAATGCACGGTGGCGCCGTCGAATCGGTCGATATTCGGTTTCGGGATCACATCGCCCGAACCCAGCCGCAGCGGCAGTTCCACCGACTGGGTCGGATGTGCCTCGAAGAATTTGTGATTCGGCGTGGGCAGGCCGTAGTTCTCCGGCCGTCCCGCCGTCAGCGGCTGTCCCCACTGCGCGATCTTGCGCTGCCACGAGAACGGGATGTACGGGCTGGTGCGGTAATACTTGTCGGCCGGCTTTCCGGCGATGTATTTCGGCACGATCCAGGCGCCGGAGCGGGTGGACAGCGTCAGCTTGTTGCCCAGCGCCTTCGACGACAGCTCCACCGCGATATCGGCGGCACTGTTACCCAATCCGACCACCAGAATGCGCTGATCGGAGAAGTCCATCGGCGTGCGCGGATCGATGTAGTGGTGGGCGTGCATGGTGCGGCCGGTGAATTCGCCCGGGAATTCCGGATAACGCGGATCCCAGTGATGGCCGTTGGCGACCACCAGGAAATCGAAGTGGCGCACCTCGTTTCGCTGGGTGCGCAACTCCCAGCCGCCACCCGGCAGGCGCCGCGCGTGTTCCACACCGTTGCCGAATTCGATGGAGCGGTAGAGATCGAAAGCGGCGCAGTACTCGTCGAGATACTGCTTGATCTGGGTGTGGTGCGGGAAGTCCGGGAATTCCTCGGGCATGGGGAAGTCTCGGAACGACAGCTGATGTTTGGAGGTGTCGATGTGCAGGGAGCGATATGCGCTGCTGTGCCCGTTCGGATTGCCGAAGGCCCAGTTGCCGCCGACTCGATCCGAGGATTCGAAGCACACATACGGCACCCCGTAGTCGCCGAGCATCTTGCCGGCGGTCAGACCGCTGATTCCGGCGCCGATGACCGCGGTACGCGGTTGATACATCACCACTCCTTTCACGCCGTGGGGCGTGTAGACAGATTCTTGATAGTGTCTACTAGTAGACACATTCTCAGATCTGTCCACACATTGCTAGGGTTTTCCCGAAACCGGTCGACAGCGGACCGGTGCGGGTGTGCGGCGAAAGGGGCGGCGGATGAGCGAGACGACAACCACGACGGTGGTCGACCGGCTCTTGGAAGCGACACAGAAGTTACTGGCCGCCAAGGGAATTCGGGCCACCACGATGATGGAGGTGGCCGAGGAGGCGGGCGTCTCGCGCGCCTGGTTGTACCGGCACTTCCCGGACAAACCCGCGCTGATCGGCGCCGCGATCGTGCGGCTCACCGACACCTGGTGGAACGACGCGCGCGCAGAACTGGACCGCATCGACACCTTCGCCGAACAACTCACCATCGGCGTGCGCATCGGCCGCGGCGCCTACGACGACCCGGGCGCGCTGCTCATGCGCCTGCGCTCCTCCGAACCCGAGGAGTTCGCGGCCTGCGCCGGCGCGGGCGTCACCGCCCTCGTCCCCGCGCTGGCCGCGTTCTGGCGCCCCTACATCGACCGCGCCGCCGGGCGCGGTGAAGTCCATCCCGACCACGACCTGGGCGAAGTCGCCGAATGGGTGGCCCGGATCCTGATCAGCCTCGGCACGGTCCCCGGCGACACCATCGACCCCGACGATCCCACCGCGGTGTCGCACCACCTGGACACCTACCTGCTGCCCGCGCTGCGCCACGCCCCCGCCGGCCCTGCCCCGCGGGGCCGCCGCACGAGCTGACCAGGGGCTACTCGCGCGGCCGCGCCCACTTCACGCCACTCGGCCATCCGGCCGAATGGAAAATGGAAATCATTTCCGTTAATGTCTGTTCTCGCTCCATCGAGCGCTGCGCAGAACACAGAACGGAACAGAGATCAGATGAACAAGATCACCCGCATGACCGTCACGGCGATGACGGTGGTGGGCGCCCTGGGCGCCGGTTCGGCCATCGCATCGGCCGCGCCCACGGCGGCAGATCACGTCCTGAGCACCGAGATCATGCCGGGCGTGCAGTACACCAGCTCCACCGCGGATCAGTCCGTGGTGATCGAGACCGCCACGGCCACGCTCGTCGCGGCGGGCGGGCAATTCCAGGTGCGCGACGCCTCCGGCGCCACGGTCGCCGGTGTCCCCGCCTTCTCGACCGAGCCCAAGGCACTGACCGCCGTCCACGCCGCACCCGAGGTGCGGGCGGCGGCACGCGCGGCGACGCCGGAACTGCACCTGGAGAACATCGACGGCGATCCGCAGACCGAGCGGTTCGATGCGGCGATCCAGGCCGCTATCAACGAGTTCGGCCTGGCAACCAGTGTCGGAACGATGACCGGTGGTCTCATCGGCCTTGCGGTCGGCTGCGGAGTCGGCGCCGTAGCGGGTGCGGTCTTCGGCGCGCCCGTCCTGGACGCCGCCGGACTCACCCTCATCGCCGGCTGCCTCGCCGGAGCGGGCGTCCTGGGCGGTATGGGCGCCATCCTCGGCGCCGCGCTCCTCGGCATCCCCGTCGGCATCGCCTCCGCGATCAAGTTCCAGCACACCATGAATCAGCCCTACGAACAGCACACCCACGACAGCGAGAGCAACTGAACGCGAATCGGGCCCCGCGAGCGATCGCGGGGCCCGATGTCGTCGTCAGCCGGTGGGTCGGGTCAGGTCGTAGACCGTCGTGCCGCCCACTGTTATCGCGGTGTAATGGGATTCGACCCAGCTGGTGATCTCGCTCGCGCTGCCCGAGCCACCACCCGGACCACGGCCGCCACCGGGGCCGCCGCCCGCGAAGAAGTAGTGGATGTCGCCGTTCTTCACGTACTGCTGGAATTGGGCCAGGGTGGGCGAATTGTCGCTGCCGGTGAAGCCGCCGATCGCCATGATCGATGTGCCGGTGGACAATTCGAGGCTGCCCGCGGATTGGGAGCCCACCGTCGCGGCCGCCCAGCGGTTGTTCGCACTCTTCAGCAGTTCCCGCAGGGCGGTGTTGTCGGAGTTGCCTCCGCCGGGACCGCCGCTGCGCGCGCCGGTCGAGTCGGCACTGCCGGACGGTTGCGCGTTCCCGGGTCCGCCGGACGTCGAATCCGTTGTGCCCGAGCCCGTTCCGCCGGGCACGGTGCCGCCGGGGGCACCCGCCGAGGTTCCGCCGGCAGGCATGCCGCCGAACCCGCCCATGCCGTGGCCGCCGCTGGGCCCGGAGGTCGGAATCGAGCCGCTGTGCGGGGTCGCCGCGGTCTCCAATGCGTAGGCGGTGGTACCGGCGAATCCGAACAGCAGTCCCGCCGCCGCGACCACCACGGTCATCTTGCCGAGGGCGTGCGCGCCGGCGATGAGGATCGCCGCGACCCCGATCGAGCCGACCAGCACGATCCAGCGCAGCGCCGGATACCAGTCGGGTGTGCGATCCAGCAGGACGAAGTTCCATACCCCGGTCGCCGCCAGCATCACGCCCAATGCCGCACGCGCCGAACGGAATTCACGTCCGCGCCACAGTTCCACCACCGCGATGCCGACCAGCGCGGCGATCGCCGGCGCCAGGGCCACGGTGTAGTAGGGATGGATGGTGCCCTGCATGAAGCTGAAGACCACGCCGGTGACCAGCAGCCAGCCGCCCCAGAGAAGCAGACTCGCGCGGATGCGTCCGGTGCGGGGTGCGCGCCGGGTAAACCACAGGCCGGCCACCAGCCCGATCAGCGCCGCCGGGAGCAGCCACGAGATCTCGGTGCCCATCGAGTCGCCGAACAGGCGGGTGATGCCGGTGCTGCCACCGAATCCGGTATTGCCGCCGCCACCGGGGCCACCGCCGCCACCGCCGTTGCCTTCACCGCCCATCACCCGGCCGAGGCCGTTGTAGCCCAGGGCGAGTTCGAGCAGGCTGTTGTCGGTGGAGCCGCCGATGTAGGGGCGCGAGTCGGCCGGCCACAGGCTCACCAGTGCGACGAACCAGCCACCCGAAATCACCAGCGCGACAACGGCTCCCAGGAGTTTCAGCATCCGGGCACGCAGTGCGATCGGCGCGGCGACGAGGAACACCAGGCCCAGCGCGGGCAACACCAGGAATGCCTGCATCATTTTGGTGAGGAAGCCGAAACCGACCGCCACCCCGGCCGCCGCCAGCCAGCGGCCACTGCCCTTCTCGGTGGCGCGGACGGTGCAATAGGCCGCCGCGACCAGCAGCAGGACCAGCAGCGCATCCGGGTTGTCGAAACGGAACATCAGCGCCGCGACGGGAGTCAGTGCCAGCGCCGCACCCGCGATCAGCCCGGCCGCCGGACCGCTCCAGCGCCGCACCGCCCCGTACACCAGCCCGACCGACGCCACACCCATCAGCGCCTGCGGCAACAGCAGCGAGAACGAACCGAATCCGAGCAGCCGACCGGACAAGCCCATCACCCACAGCGCGGCGGGTGGCTTGTCGACGGTGATGGCGTTACCGGAGTCGAGCGATCCGAACAGCAGCGCCTTCCAGCTCTGCGTGCCGGCCTGCACGGCGGCGGCGTAGAAGTCGTTGGCCCATCCGGACGCACTCAGACCCCACAGGTACAGCAAAGCGGTCGCGACGAGCAGCGCCAGCAGTCCGGGCCGCGCCCATCGCGGCTGGTCGGATGGGCCGGCCAGGAGAGTTCCCCACCTCGCGGGCTGCGGTGGCGACCCGGTCGGCTCGGCCTGCCGACGCGGCGCCTCTGTGATCGTCATACGGTTCTCCTCCGCCTCGCTCGCCGGGCTGTCTGCCGCGGCCGTTGCATCGAGAATCGCGCCCGGAGGTGAGCCGGCTCTTTGCCGAACCTATGCGCCGACTGTGAGAAGACTCCCTTGACCTCAACCATGGTTGCGGTACGAGAGTTGTCGGATGACCACTTCGATCGACACGCTGACGCAATGGGTCGAGCAGCACGCTCATCCGCTCTCCGCATCGGACCCCGAGCAGCCGCTCACCGATCCGGCGGCACTGCGTCAGATGATCGGCGCCGCACGCGTCGTCGCCCTGGGCGCCGCGACCCGCGACGCCCACGAACTGTCCGTGACCGCCCACCGGATCCTGCGATTCCTCGTGGAACAGTCGGGATTTCGCAGCCTCGTCCTGGAAGGCGACGATGCGACCAGCGCCGCACTCGACGCGTACGTGCGCACCGGGATCGGCGACCCGCGCGCGCTGCTGACCGAGGCGCGGTCGTTCTGGCGGACCGAGGAGATACTCGAGGTCGTCGCCTGGATACGCCGATACGACGAGCTGCACCCGGACGATCCGGTTCGGATCGCCCATCCGGAACCCGAGGGCCGGGTCACAGCCGGGTCCGGCGACCTCGGCGATATCGAAAGAATGCTGGCAGACAATGTGATTCGCTGGCACACCGACACCGGCCACAAGATCGTGTACTGGGGCGGAACGACGCATACGGTCGCCGCGGCGGCACGAAATGTGCTCCTCGGCGAGCAGCGGGTCATCCATCGCAGCGCGGGCGGCCATCTCCGACAGCATTTCGGCGCCGGCTACCTGTCCGTCGGCCTGACATTCGATCACGGCTCGACCGCGCACACCTTCCCCTCCCCGCCGGCCGACTTCGCCGAAGCAGTACTCGGCCGCGTCGAGCTGGACGCCTATCTGCTGGATCTACGCGCCCCGGGCCCGGACTCGGTGCGAACCTGGCTCACCGAGCCCGCGAAGACCCGCGTGATCGGGCCCGTGTACGACCCGGACAACGACGATGCGTTCCACCTCTCCGGCGGATCCCTCGGCGAATGGTTCGACCTCGTCGTCCACCACCGGACGGTGACGTCCATTCGGCCACTCGGGTCCCCTCGTGGATGAGGCGGTCGTGGCGGTGCCCTGATCCATCCTGACCTGCAGGGCCGGACCGACCGCCACATTCCGAGCTGGGGTTACGGACTCACCTGTTACGCCGCAGGGCCGAGCGAGATGTCGAGGCGCTGGCCGACAGCGGTGGCCAACCGCTCGAGCATGTCCAGAGTGGGCATGCGGCCGCCGCCTTCGATTCGGGCGATGGTCGGTTGCGTGGTTCCCATGCGGCGCGCGAGTTCCGTCTGTGTCAAACCTATAGTCCGCAAGTAGGTAAATCCCTACTCCAGACCGTGCCCCCTACTCGGCGGGTGCGGTCAGGTCGTAGACCGTGACTCCGTCGATCGTCCGGGCGGTGAAGGTCTCGGCTACCCAGGTGGCGATCTCGGAGGCGGCCTGGCTGCCGCCGCTGGAGGTGCCGCGCATACTTCCCATGCCGGCGCCGCCGACGAAGTAGTGGATCTTGTGCTGGGCCACGTACTGCTGGAACTGCGCGAGGGTCGGGGACGGGTCGGTGCCGTTGAAACCGCCGACGGCCATGACCGGGTCGCCGGTCGCCAGTTGGTAGGCGGCGGCGCTGTTGGAGCCGACCGCGGCCGCTACCCAGGTGTACGCGTCGGCGTCGTCGCTCAGTGCCGCAGACAGATTGGAGCCGACGGTGATGCCGCCCAGGAGCCCGCCCATCGGTCCGCCGGCATGCGCAGTCGCACCGCTCGTCGTGGATTGTCCACCGGGCGCACCACCCGGCGGCATCCCACCGAAGCGCCCGGTGGACGGTCCGGCGGACGGGATCGCCCCCGTGTGCGGAGTCGATGCCGTCGCCAGCGCGTAGGCGGTCGGTCCCGCCAGTCCGGCGGCCAGCGCGAGGGCCACCACCGCCGCACCGAGTGCCCGCGGCAACCGGGAGACGACCAGCAGCAGCGCCGCGGCACCGACACCGACCACCGCGATGACGGGACGCAACCACGGATTCCACTCGCCGGTGCGCGCCAGCAGGATGCAGGCCAGGACGGTGGTCACCACCAGCGTGCCCGACAATACGGCGGTCGCGCGAAGGTCGTTGCGCCGCAACCACAGTTGCCAGGCGCCGATCGCCACACTGCCGGCGACGGCCGGGGCCAGCGCCACCGTGTAGTAGGGGTGCAGGATGCCGCTCGCGAAGCTGAAGATCCCGCCGGTGAGTACCAACCAGCCCAGCCACAGCAGCAGCGCCGCCCGCGTCGGGTCGGTGCGGGGTGCGCGGCGGGTGAGCCACAGCCCGGCCACACCGAGGATCAGCGCCGCGGGGATCAGCCAGGAGATCTGGCCGCCCATTTCGGAGCCGAACAACCGCGCCCAGCCGACGTCGTGGTTCATATTGCCCAGACCACCGACCTCGTCACCGGTGAGCCTGCCGAAACCGTTGTAGCCCAACGCCAGTTCGAGCACGCTGTTGTGCTGGGAACCGCCGATGAAGGGTCGTGAGGAGGCCGGCCACAGCGCGACGACGGCCAGATACCAGCCCGCGGACACCACCATCGCGAGCACGGCCAGCGCGGAGCGGACCACCCTGGTTTTCCACGGCACCTGGGCCGCGAGCAGATACACCACCGCGAACACCGGCAGCACGATGAACGCCTGCATCATCTTCGCCAGGAATCCGAATCCGACGGCCACCCCGGCCAACGGCAACCACCATGCGGCACTGCTGTTTTCGATGGACCGCAGCACGCAGTAGGCGGCGGCGGTCAGCAACAGCACGAGCAGGGCATCCGGATTGTCGAAGCGGAACATCAGCGCCGCGGCCGGCGTGAGCGCCAGCACCGCGCCGGCCAGGATGCCGGGCCAGTGCCCGGCGACCCGCCGCACCGCCGCGTACAGCACGGCGACGGCGGCTACGCCCGCCACCGCCTGCGGCACCAGCAGACTCCACGAGTTGAAGCCGAACAGGCGCGCGGAGATGTCCATGACCCACAACGCGCCGGGCGTCTTGTCCACGGTGATCGCGTTGGCGGCATCGCTGGATCCGAACAGCATCGCCTTCCAGCTCTGCGATCCGGCCTGTACGGCCGCGGCATAGAACTCGTTGGCCCAGCCGCTGGCACCGAGATTCCACACGTACAGCAGCGCGGTGGCCGCCAGCAGCGCCACCAGCGACAGCTGCCGCCACCGCGGGCCCGCGGTCCGCGCCGGTGGCGGTTCGGTCACCGCGACCGGGGGCGTGTCCAGCACAGTCGTCGTCATACGTCGATCATCATCGACCGAGGTGGTGGCCGCCTGGGGCTTCGCTGTGCGCCCGCTGTGAGGTCTGATCCGGCAGCCGGACGGTGAAGACGGTATGACCCGGGGCACTGTCGAGACTGATCGTGCCGCCGTGCGATTTCACCACGGCGGCGACGATCGCCAAACCCAGACCGCTGCTTCCGGCCCGCCGCGAGCGCGAGGAATCGCCGCGCGCGAACCGCTCGAACACCTCCGGTTGCAGCGCCGCGGGGATGCCCGGACCGTTGTCGGCGACCCGCCAGACGGCGCCGCCGGCCTCGCGCTCGAGCGAGACCGTGACCGTGGTGCCGGGTCCGGTATGCACCCGCGCGTTGGTGAGCAGGTTGGCCAGCACCTGGTGCAGTCGCGCCGCATCACCGATGACGACGACCGGTTCGTCCGGCAGGTCCAGATCCCACCGGTGGTCCGGGCCCGCGATGTGGGCGTCGCTCACCGCGTCGACGGTCAACCGCGTCACATCCACCGGCTCGTGTTCGAGGCCGCGCCCGGAGTCCAGCCGGGCCAGCAGCAGCATGTCCTCGACCAGGGCTGTCATCCGCCGCGATTCCGAATCCACTCGGCTCATGGCGTTGGCGACGTCGCCGGGCACCTCGGCCCGTTTCCGTTGTGCCAGTTCGGCATAGCCGCGGATCGCGGCCAGGGGGGTGCGCAGTTCGTGACTGGCGTCGGCGAGGAACTGCCGCACCCGCGTTTCACTGGCGTGGCGGGCCGACAACGCGCTGTCGATGTGATCGAGCATGCGGTTGACCGCGGAGCCGAGTTGCCCGACCTCGGTGCGCGGATCGGCGTCGTCGGCCGGAACCCGCACCGGCAATTCGACCTCGCCCCGGTCGAGCTGTAGATCGGCCACCCGGGAGGCGGTGGCGGCCACCCGGTCCAGCGGCGCGAGCGCGCGGCGGATCACCCAGATGCCCACGGTGATCGCGATGACGAACACCACCGCGGTGACCACCACCAGGATCAGCAGGACCCGCATCAACGTGGCGTGCACCGCGGTCAACGGCATACCGGTCACCACCGTGGCCCCCGACCAGGTCGAATTCGCGACCACGCGATACGAGCCCTGTCCGTCGAGGTCGACGGTGACGGGTGTGCCGTCCGACGACACCTCGGCCAGCTGCCGCTGGGCGGCCGCCGACAGGCGCGTCTGGGTTCCGTCGGCATCGATTTTGGCGGCGGTGATCTCGGTGCCGTCGATACTGGCGCCGACGGTATCGGCCTGGATGCCGCGACGGTCGAGGAAATCCGGTCCCGGACCGCCGTGGTTCGGGGGCGGCGGCCGGTTGTCGTGGTCCTGAGCGCCGGGCGGCGGGCCCAGACTCGGGCCACCACCGGCCTCGCCGAGGGAACGCTTCTGCACGTCGACCAACTCGGTGTCGAGCTGATGCACGAGAAACTGCTGCAGCGCGAATTCCGTTGCGGCGCCGATACCTACGACCACGACCACCAGCAACAGCAATTGGCCGACGAGCAGTCGCGCGCGCAGCGACCAGCCGCGTGCCGACCACCACCGGCGGGTCCGCCGCACGGCCGTGGGCTCAGCCGGC
>NZ_BAFW01000094.1 GCF_000308535.1 Nocardia cerradoensis NBRC 101014
CGGGCAGGCGCAGCGGGTGGCACTCGCGCGCGCCCTGGCCACGGACCCGCAGGTGCTGCTGCTCGACGAACCACTGGCCGCGCTCGACGCCGGGACCCGGATGCAGGTGCGCGCCGAGCTGGCCCGGCATCTGCGTGACTATCGCGGACATACCGTGGTGGTCACCCACGATCCGCTCGATGCGATGGTGCTGGCGGATCGGCTCGTCATCCTCGAACAGGGCACGGTCGTCCAGCAGGGCGCACCCGCCGAGATCGCGCGGCGGCCACGTTCGGATTATGTCGCGGATCTGATGGGGCTCAACCTGTTTCGCGGCACGGCCGACGGCACCGGTGTCGAGCTCGACAACGGCGGGCACCTCACCGTCGCCACGCCGGCCACCGGCCGGGTCTTCCTCGCTTTCCCGCCCACCGCAGTGAGTCTGCATCTGCAGCAACCTACTGGCAGCCCGCGCAACTCCTGGGCGGTGACCGTCGGCGGCCTGGAACACCACGCCCACCTCACCCGCGTCCGGCTCGACGGAGCTCCGCCGGTACTCGCGGACATCACCCCGGCAGCGGTGGCAGACCTGCGCATTCAACCGGATATGCGGGTATGGGCGGCGGTCAAGGCCACCGAGATCCACGTCTATCCGGCTTGATATCTCGAGGCCGGCGGCGTGGCGCGCACCGATTTACCGGTCGACGCGGCTGCGAGCATTATGCTTGCCGGTCGATAGCTGTTCGCGATCTGCTGCCGTGACAACGAGGAACAGGATCCAGCTATGCGACGTCCCCTCATCGCCGCCGCGACAGGCATCGCCGCGGTGACCGCCGTCGCGTCGATCTTATGGACCGGCGGGAGCGAAACGAGCCACGCCCAGCCACCCGGCACGGACGTGACCGGTTCGGGAGTCCATCTCAGCGCGTCGGTGGACAACATCGGCGTGAACCAACCCGGTGACCGGACACCGAACTACCTCATGACGTTCTCGCACGCCGCGCAGATGTCCGGGAATTTCTCGGTCAACATCGAAGGCGACCCCATCACCTCGGGTCAGGCGGTCGCGGGATTCCTGCTCGGATGCGGGATCAGCGTGGCCGGCGGTTTCGACGTGGGCATCTCGCCCAACCAAGGACTGCAACTCAGTATCTCTCCGACATTCACGCCACCGTCTCTGACAACCGCCGCCGCCCCCATCGCGACGACCGGTAGCGCCACTCCGACAACCAGCGGTGCCGGCGCCTCCCCCACGACCGCCCGTACCACTACCACCCCCACCAGGACTGTCCGTACGAGTGTCGTTTCCACCACGAGCACGACCCCCACCACGACCACCACACCCACCACGACTGTCACGCCGCCGACCACTGTCGTCCCCACCACGGACACCCCCACGATCACCACCCCGAGCCTGCCCACCACATCCGGCAGTGCCGGGCTGCCCGGAGTATCACCGCCCGGTTTCGACCTCGGGCCGAGCGTCGGCGGCTCCCTCGGCCTGTCCGAGAACCTGGACGCGAACATCGGTCCCGGTCAGGTCACCACCGCGACCACCGCGACGGCCACCCTGGACAACACGACCGCGTTCCCGTACCACATCGCATTCAACAACGCCGCGTTGAACGTCTCCCAATGCGCGTCCCCGGTCGCGGCGGTCCCGTTCGTCTCCGCCACGGTGTCGACGCCCACGGGCCTGGTTCAGACCACGGCATACGGCGATCAGTTCACCTTCTGACGCGCAGCCCCCTCACGCAGCCTGGGCCGCCCGCATCGCGGGCGGCCCAGGTGCATTCAGGTCAGGATACGGCCTCGCTCACCGCATTCGGCCCGTCGAACATCCGATCGGGCATGCTCTCGAGCGCGTCGACGATCTCCGCGCCGGCGCCGTTGTTCCGCGCCGCGCGCACGATATCGCGGCGGTCACACGGATAGTCCACGCCGGAGAGATACTTCTGCACCTGAATGGGATTCACCTTCTGGCTCATCGTTTCTCCTCTCTCGGTACTGTCCGTTCGGGATTGGAACGACGGCGCGATACCACCAGAATCGGAGCGCAAACATCGCAGTTGCCGAATCGCTGCCACGATCACTTCGACGGGCTGGATCCGCAACAGTCCGGGGTCCGGTTCGGCGCCGTGCGGATCGCCGATATGCCCGGCCCACAGGGCGATATGGGCCGGGTCGGGCGGCGGTCCCCACCAGGCCGGCGGGGTGGGTCCGAAGATCACCACCGACGGCGTGCCGAAGGCGCTGGCGAGATGTCCGACGCCGGTGTCCCCGCTGATCACCAGGGCGGCGTTGGCGACGAGGGCGGCCAGCTCGGTCAGCGTCAGCGCACCGGCCTGCACGGAGTTCCGGGGCAGGCCGGCCGCGTCGGCGACCTGCGCGGCCAGCGCCGCCTCGTCGGCGTTTCCCGTGACGACGATGCGGTAGCCCAGACGCCGCAGATGCGCGGCGACGGCGGCGAAACGCTCCGGCGGCCACCGCCGTGCCCGCGAACTGCCTCCGGGGTGCACCACGACCCGGCCCACCGGCGCCTCGACGCTCGGCCGCCGGATCCCGAGCCGACCGGGGTCGGCCGGGATGCCGGCCGAGCCGAGCAACCGGCACCAGCGCTGGACCTCGTGCACGTCCTCGGGCCAGGCGGGGCCGGTCACCTCGGGAAAGTCCGGATGACGGTGGGTGATCAGGCGTCGGGTGCGGACTGTCATCAGATCGGCGATGCTCTGCGGACCACTGCCGTGCAGATTCACCGCGAGCTCGGGCGACGGGCGGTCCCAGCGCAGCTCGCCCAGTCCGGCGGTCGGAAGGACCTCGTCGACACAGTCGGCGAGCTCGGCCATCGGCGCCAGCCAGCGGGGAGCCGCCAGCACCAGATGGTCGTCGCCGCGCGCGGCCCGCAACGCCCGCAGCGCCGGCACCGCGGTCAGCAGATCACCCAGCCCCAGCGCCCGCAGGACCAGCGTCACGCCCATGACGGTGGAACCGCCGAGCGGCTCGGCGCCGCGGTCACCGCCGCGCGATCCGATCGCGTCTCGCCCATCCCGAGCGAGGACACCGCACCGTCGCGAACGAACCGCGCCGCGACATCGACGGCCCGGCGGACCGCGTTGGTCACCGAATCACCGGAAGCCAGCGCCGCGGTGGCCGCCGCGGCGAAACGGTCCCCGGCGCCACACACGTCGTACCCCGGACCGCACCGGAGGTCCGGCGGTATCCCCACGGCCACAGTGCCTTTCGTACCGTGCCGGTAGAGCACCGCCCCCTCGGCGCCGAGGGTGACCGCCACCGCCCGCGCCGACCATCGCCGGCTCAGCTCACGGGCCCGATCCCCGAAGTCACCGTCTCCGGCCACCAGGCTCGCGGCCTCGTCGCGATTCGGTGTCACCAGAGTCGCGCCGGCCACCGGCGCCGGGCCGCGCGGATGCGGATCCCACACCACGGGAATCTCGCCCAGGCGCCGGGCCAGCAGGGCGCGGATTCCGGGGTGGGCGGCGACGCCGTGACCGTAGTCGGCGACGAGAATTCCACGCGCGCAATCGAATACGGCCTCGACATCGGCCGGTAACGGGCCCGGCCCGATCCGGCCGTCACCGGAGTCGACCCGGACCACCGACACCGGGCGATCGCCCGTACCGTCCGCGGCGGCCGGAGCGCACGGTCCGACGGCCCGGATCCGCTGTTTGCACACCGTCGTTCCCGGCATCGGCAGCGGCGCCACTCGCACGCGCCCGGCGAGCAGCCGGCGCAGCCGGTGACCGGCCTCGTCGTCGCCGAATCCGCCGACCAGGACCACCTCGCCGGCGTCCGCGGTGGCCAGCAACGCCGCCAGCCCCGCCCCGCCCGGACGCCAGATCCCGGTGCGGACGTCGACCACCGGAACGCCGGCGTCGGGACTGCGACGGTCGGCGCGGCCCTCGATATCGCTGTCCAGCAGCACATCTCCGACGACGACCAGCGGTGCGATCACGAGCGGTCCCGCAGCGCGGAATCCAGTGCCGTGCACAGCGCGTGGACCAGCACCAGATGCACCTCCTGCACCGTCGCCGTCGACTCCGCCTCCACCGCCACCGCGTCGTCGCACAGCGATGCCAGCGAATTCGGCGCCGGTCCGGTCAGCGCCCAGCTGGTCAGGCCGATATCGGCGGCAGCCTTCGCCGCGGCGACGACATTGCCGCTGGAACCGCTGGTGGACATCGCGACCAGTACGTCCCCGGGCCGGCCGTGCGCCCGCAGCTGGCGGGCGAACATCTCGTCGAATCCGTAGTCGTTGGCGATCGCCGTCACGCTCGAGGTGTCGGCGTGCAGGGCGACCGCCGACAGCGGTCTGCGTTCCTCCCGGAAACGCCCGGTCAGTTCGGCGGTCAGATGTTGTGCCTCCGCCGCGCTGCCGCCGTTGCCGCAGGCGAACAATCTGCCGCCGTCGCGGTAGACGCACGCCAATCGCTCCCCCCAGTCCCAGATGTGGGCGACCGAGGGACGCACATTGCGGCGCAGCGCCGTCCCGAGGAGTTCGAAGTGCTCCTCGAGCTCGGTGCCGATACCGGCGACGTCGTGGCGCCGGTACTCGTCTCGTGGACCGGTCATGACAGGGTGTCCTTCCCGTCGAGTTCGGCAAGTGCCAGCGACACTGCGGTCCGCAGGTCGGGCGCGACATGGGCGACCACCGCGGCGAAGGCGATCTCCGAGGGCCGCGTCTTCGCCGTGGGCACGAGCACCGCCCGCGCTCCGGCCGCGGCGGCGGCCTCGACATCGCTGCCGATATCACCGATCACGACACATCGGTCGGGTGTCGTGCCGAGTGCCTCGGCGGCCGAAACGACAAGCCCCGGTTGGGGTTTGCGGCATTCGCAGCCTTCGTCGCGGCGATGCGGGCAGATCTGCCAGGTGTCGACGGGCCCGAGCAGATCCTCCACTTTCGCGGTCACCGCCGCCAACTGTTCCGGGGTGATGGTGCCCGCACCCACCCCCGACTGATTGCTCACCACCCCGATCCGCACGCCGGCCCGGCGCAGCCGATCCAGCTCCGCGGCCGCACCGGGTACGGGCTCCACCAGCCGCGGATCGGACAGATACGGCACATCGATGATCAGGGTGTCGTCGCGGTCGAACAGGACCGCGGGCGGGCCGTCGGGCCGTTCCGCGCTCGTCGATCGCCGCGGCTTCTCACCCCGCAGATGTGCCACCGCGTCGACGATCTGTTCGTCGGAGATCCGGTTCAGGCAAGGATGGCCCGGTATCGGGCACTGCCGGGCCCGGGTGCCGGCGCAGGCCGCCGCCTGATCGCCGAGCACCACGCACGGAACACCGTGCGGCGCCCAGCGGATCGCGGGAACGACCGGGGCGAACAACGAGACCACGGGGGGTCGCGACGGCGGCCGCCAGATGTGCGGCGCCGGTATTGGGCGCGACGGCCACATCGGCCCCGCGCAGCACGGCCGCCAGCTGCGGCAGATCGGTCGCGCCGCCCAGATCGCGGGCGTGCGTCCCGGCGACGGTGGCGGTCAGCTCGCGCTCGTCGGGGCCGCCGGTCACCACCACGCGGTATCCCGCCTCGGCCAGGGCGAGGGCCACCGCCCGCGACCGCTGCGCCGACATCCGGCGGGCGGGCACGGCCGCCCCCGGGTGCAGCACGATATAGCCCGGCTCGCCGGTCAGCGCGGACACATCCGGCAGATCGGTGCGTACCCGAAGCCGGTGCCCAACCGACGGATAGCCCGCCGCCTCGGCCAGCGACAGCGCCCGAATCGCCTCGGGCACATCGTCGTCCAGCTGATGGCGGACATCGAGCAGCGATCCCGGATAGTCGGGACTGATCGCCGAGATCCGCCCGACCCCCGCCATTCGCAGCACGAGCGCCAGCGGCAACGGCGACTGATGGAAGGAGGTGAAGATGATCGCCTCGTCCGGCTGCTGGGTGTCGACGAGTTTCACCAGCTCGGCAATCGATTCGGCATCCACCGGCGGGGCATCGAAATCGACCCAGCCGGCGTGGAATTCGAGGACCTGGCTCACACCGGGCAGTAGCTGCGCCGCGGCCCGCCCGCGTGGCCCCGCGAGAAAACTCACCCGCTGCGCGCGGGCGGCGACCGCCCGCACGGCCGGGCCCGTCAGCAGCACGTCGCCCGCACTGTCCAGGCGGGCCACCAGAACGTGGCCGTTCATCCGCGCCTCCCGCTGTGGAATTCGGCGACCGTGTCGGCGAGCAGCCGGTCCCAGCGTTGCGCGAACTCGGTGATGCCGAAATTCTTCGCGGCCCAGGCCCGGGCCGCCTGTCCGGTGCGCCGGGCGAGTTCCGGATCGGCGACGTAGCGGCCGATCGCGCGGGCCAGCTCGTCGGGGTCGGTGGAGACGACACCCGCCTCCGGCGGCACCGCCCAGGGCGCCTCGGTGGCGCCGACCGCCACCACGGGCATGCCCACGAACATGGCCTCGAGCAGCGACAGACCGAGCGAGGTCCAGCGGGCGGTGTGCACGAACACCCGGCGCCGGCCGATCTCGGTGTGCAGCCGTTCCTGGCCGACGTCACCCGCGCCATGAATGTGTGTCGCGGGGCAGTGCTCCCATTTGTGCAATTCGCCGGTGTCGATGCCGAAGACGTCGATCGGCGCGGTCCGCGACAGGTCACCGAGCAGATCGGTGCCGGTGATCCGCCACCGCCGCACCGGCTCGTTGATGATCGAGGCCGCGCGCTCGAGCTCCCCGGTGTACCGGTAGCCCGGATCGACCACACCGTGCGGGACCGTCTCGGCTCGGCAGCGCCCGTTGTCCCACATCAGCCGGTTGAATCCGGTGACGTGCACCAGCGTCACATCGCCGCGGTCGGCCATCGGATGCCGGCTGGTGGCCGCGTGTTCGCGAGGAGTGTTGTGCTCGACGTAGATCACCGGCACCTCCCGGCCGGGCACCCGGCCGAGCCAGTCGCGCACCAGGTCGAATTCCTCCGGACGCTGCAGGACCACCACGTCGACCGGTTCGTCGGCCAGATCGGCCGGTGCGATCTCGACCGCGGATTCGGGCCAGGGTCGTCCGCACCGGCCCAGTGCCCACTGCCGCCGCCGGGGATCGGACGGCACCAGATAACGGTGACGCCCCTGGACGAAAGAGGTCATCCAGGACCCGTGCACGTGCCATACGAGCACGCGCAGGGGATCCGAACCCGGTACAGCGGCAGCGGTCATGGCCACGACGATTCGGTGGAGGAGCAGACCAGCATTTCCCGCACCTCGGATCCGGCGGGGCGGGTGAGGGCGAAAACGACTGCGTCGGCGACGTTTTCGGGTCGTTCGAGGCGCACGTCGGGCCCGGGGACGTACTGCTCCGGGCGGTCGTCGAAGAAGTGTGTGTCCATGCCGCCCGGAATCATCAGCGTCACGCCGATCTCCCCCGCCGTCTCGGCGGCCAGTGCCCGGGTGAATCCCACGACCCCGAATTTCGACGCACAGTATGCCGTGGCATCGGGCAGCGCCCGCATACCCAGCGTCGACGCACAGGTGACGACGTGTCCGCGAGACGCGCGCAGGGCGGGCAGCGCGGCGCGGATCACCGCGGCCGTGCCGAGCAGATTCACCCGCACCACCCGTTCCCAGGCGGCCGCGTCGACCTTCTCCAGCGGGCCGCAGGCGTCGATACCGGCGGCGGTGAACACGCCGTCGACGCGGCCACCGGCCCGGTCGGCCAGGGCTCGCGTCGCCTCCTCGGCCGCCGCCGAATCCGCGAGATCGGCGTGCTCCCAGTCGACGTCGGTATCGGGCCGGTTCCGATCGATGACCAGCGGAACGCCGCCGGCGGCGCGCACCGCGTGCACTGTCGCCGCGCCGAGGCCGGAGGCCCCACCGGTGATGACGACATTGCCCAGGGGTCGAGTCGGTTGATTCATCCGCGCGTTCCTCCTGATGTCAGCGAGCGGACGACGCGATGTCGCCCGCAGCGGCCGTGGCGGCGGTCCGTCGATAGGCCGCCGAGGTATCTCTGGAGATCCGATCCCACGAATAACGTCCGCGGGCACGTTGCAGACCCGCCTCCCCCATCGCCTGCCGCGCCTGCCGGGTGTCGAGCAGGCCGGACAGGACCTCGGCCAGAACCGCGGGGTCACCCGAGGGGACCAGGCGCCCGGTCACCCCGTCGAGGACGGTGTCGAGCATTCCGCCGACCGCGGTGGCCACCACGGGTTTCGCGCACGACATCGCCTCGAGCGCAACGATGCCGAACGGCTCGTACCACGGTGTGCACACCACGGCGTCGGCCGAGCGCAACAGCATCGGCATCTCCGCCCTCGGCACCGGTCCACGCAGCCGAACCCGTTGCGACACACCGTATTCCGCGGCCACGGCACGCAACCGCGCCTGCTCGGCCTCGTCCTCGGTGCTCTGCGAACCGCCCGCGATCACCAGTTCGGTATCGGGCACCTCCGACAGTGCCGCGATCGCGGAGTCGAACCCCTTGCGCCGCACCATGCGGCCCACCGACACGATCCGCCGCGGCAGATCCGGTTCCTCGGCGGGGCCGTCGGGAGTGAACAGCGACAGATCGACACCGCACGGCACCACCGACGTGCGCTCGCGCGGCACACCCATCCTGCCCAGTTCCCGGACCTCGTCGGAACAGGTCGCCACGATATGCGTCGCGCCGGCCGCCACCCTGCGCTCGGACTGGATGCGCGACCGCGGGCTCGTGTCGGCCAGCCCCTGATAGCGCCGCTTCACGGTGCCCAGGGCATGGAAGGTCAGCACGACCGGGACGGCGAGATCCCGTGCGGCGCGTTCGGCGGCGATACCCGACATCCAGAAATGAGCGTGCACGACATCGGGAGTATCGGCACTCCACTGCCGGCGCAGAAAGGCGGCGAACTCGGTGAGAAACGGCACGATCTCGTCCTTCGGAATGTGGCACGGCGGGCCGGCCGGAACGTGGATCACGCGATATCCCGCCCCCACCAGCACCTCGGCAGGGATGTCGGGGTCGTCTCGGCGGGTGTAGACCCGCACGTCGTGCCCCAATCGGGCCAGTCCCGCGGCGAGTTCGGCGACATGCACGTTCTGCCCGCCCGCGTCCACGCCACCCAAGGGGGCCAAGGGGCTCGCGTGCTCGGACACCATCGCAATCTTCACGCTTCCTCCGATCCGCGTCGCCGCCGGTGGATCTCGCGCTCTCGAACTGCGCCATAGCTGGCGGAAACCGTGCCATGGATGTTGTGCGACTCGCGACCGGCTCGATCGTTCGACTTCTGAACCGGTTCGTGGGTCGACATGCCCGCGCAGACGGGATGCAAACTGTCCGGAGCAGAACTGTCCGACGACCGGGCGGACCGCGGATCCGGCAGGACTGAGTCGCGCTCGTCCGGGTAGGGCTGCGGTATGTCCGAGACGACGACAGTCCCGACCGCGACGGCCGCACCATACCGGCCCGAGCCGGTTCCCGTGCCCGAGCGTCCGAGCATCGGCCCGATCGGCGACACGGTGCCGGACGTGCGGCGCATCGTGGTGCTGCGCGGTGGCGCACTCGGCGATCTGCTGTACGCGGTCCCGGCGCTGTACGCGTTGGCCGCGGCATATCCCGGCGCCGAGATCACGCTGCTCGGCTCGGCCCTGCATGCCGCACTTCTGCGGGACCGTCCCGGGCCGGTCGACGAGGTCGCGGTACTGCCGGTCACCCGCACCGACTGGAACGAACCCGCGCAACCGGCCGAGGCCGAATTCGCCGACCGCCTGCGCGAACGCCCGGTGGATCTGGCCGTGCAACTGCACGGCGGCGGCGCCTGGTCGAATCCCTTTCTGCGCCAGTTGAATCCACGGCTGAGCATCGGTTCCCGAGCCGAGGGCGCAGCGCCGCTGGACCGCAACCTCGCCTATCGCTTCTATCAGAACGAGGTGTTGCGGGCACTCGAGGTGGTCGGGCTGGCCGGCGCGGCGCCGGTGGTGATGGAGCCGCGCGTGGAGCTCACCCCACGGGATCTGGCCGCGGCGGACGCGGTACTGAACACCGTGACCGGACCGCTGGTGGTCGTGCATCCCGGTGCGAACGATTCCCGCCGGCGCTGGCCCGCGCACGCCTTCGCCGAGATCGTCACCCACTGCCTGGATCGCGGCGCGACGGTGATGATCATCGGCGGCCCGTCGGATCACGCGCTGGTCGCGGATCTGTGTTCCCGCGTCCCGGTCACGGCGAACGGCGATGCCCGGGCGGACCGGCTGCGCACCCTGGTCGGCTCCGATATGCCGACACTGTGTGGAGTGCTCGCCCGCGCCGCGGTCCTGGTCGGCAACGACAGCGGGCCGCGACATCTCGCACGAGCCGTCGGCACCCCGACCGTGGGGGTGTTCTGGATCGGCAACGTCATCAGCGCCGGGCCGCTGAGTCGCGGCAGCGACCGCGTGCTCATCTCCTGGCAGACCCACTGCCCGGCGTGTGGCCGCGACGCCACCGACGAGCGGGTGCCCCGCTGCCCGCACGGTGATTCGCTGGTGTCCACGGTGCCCGTCGCGGCGGTGCGCGCGGACGTGGACGAGTTGCTCGGCTGGACGTGATCCTCGTCCGCGCTCGCTACGGCGACGCGCCGGAGCGGATGCGCGCGATCACCTGCGATGTCGAGTGATCGGCCAGATAACTCAGCACTCGCACCTCACCGCCGTAGCCGTTCACGATCGGCGCCTCCGGCAACATCTCCGGGCGGTAGTCGCCACCCTTGACGTAGAGGTCGGGTGTGGTCGCGCGCAGCAGGGCGGCGGGGGTGTCCTCGTCGAAGACGGTCACGTGATCCACGCAGCTCAGCGCCGCCAGTACGGCCGCGCGCTCGTGGTCGGGATTCACCGGCCGGTCCGGCCCCTTCAGCGCGCGCACGCTGCGGTCGGAATTCACCGCGACGACCAGCACGTCGCCGAGCCGTTTCGCCTCGTTGAGATAGGCGATGTGGCCGGCGTGCAGCACGTCGAAGCATCCGTTGGTGAATACGATCCGTTTGCCGGCCGACCGCTGATGCGCCAGGACCGTGGCGAGGTCGCGTGCCGGCAACACCGCCCCCGCGCTGCGCGCGAGCCGATCACGCAGTTCGGAGGTCGAACACATCGAGGTCCCGGTGCGGTGCACCACCACATCCGCGGCCGCCTGTGCCACCTCCACCGCGGCGGTCGAGGGCAATCGGCCGAGCAGCGCCAGCGTCAGCGCGGCGACGAAAGTGTCTCCGGCACCGGGAGATTGGCTCTCCGGCACGGGCTCGGCCCAGGTCCGGTGCAGCGGCCGGTCACCTTGGAGCAGCACCGCGCCGTCGCGGTCGAGGGTCACCACGACCGCGCCCGCACCGGTGAGTTCGAAGAGCCGGTCGCGGTGCCGGTCGAACCATTCCACGCGGGACCGCCCCGGCATCGCCGCCGGCATCCCCAGCACCCGTGCGGCCTCGTCGGCATTCGGAGTGACCAGATCGGGACGCAGCTCGGCCCACCGGGCGGGATGGTGAGTGTCGACGATCAGCAGCGGCAGCTCGGCCCGGCGGGCGGCCAGCGCCTCCCGGATCCGCTCCCCGAGTACGCCGTCGTAATCGCAGACCACGAGCGCATCCGCCCCGGCGAGCGCCTCGGGCAGCGTGTCGATCACCCGGTCCACGTCCGCGCCGGTCGCCGGTTCGGTCGGGCTGCGGTCGAAGCGGACCACGATCTGATCCCCCGCGACCACCCGGCATTTCGCCACGGTCTCGGCGCCGGCCGCGCTCACATAGGTCGTGTCCACGCCGCAGCGCCGCAGCGAGTCGCGCAGCTGGGTGCCGTGCTCGTCGGTGCCCGCCAGCGCCACCAACCGCACCTCGGCGCCCAGTGCCGCGATATTGGCCGCGGTATTGGCCGCGCCGCCCGGCAGGTAACTGGTCGTGTGCACGTCGACGACGGGCACCGGCGCCTCCCGGCACAGCCGCTCCGAGCGACCCCACATCCAGACGTCGAGCACCGCGTCCCCGAGGACGACCACCGTGGCATGCTGCCGGGCGAGGCGGTCGGCGATCTCCGGAACCAGACTCCGCGAAACCGGTGATCCCGCTTCACGATTCATGTGTCCTCCTCGAGGCGGCGGGCCTTCGGGTGTCGAGCCGACGAATCAGTTCTTCCGGCGGGCGCGTTCGTTCGACCGTTCGATCGATTCGATCAATTCCTTCTTCGTCATCCGGGAGCGGCCGCTGATGTCGAGACGCTTGGCGATGTCCAGCAGATGCTGTTTCGACGCATTGGCATCCACACCAGCGGCGGTCTTGCCCGCCGGCTCGGGGCCGCCGTGCCTGGCGCGCTCGTCGGAGGGACCCTTCTGCTTCTTGGGCTCCCAGTGGTCGCCGACCTTCTCGTAGCTGTGCTTGAGCGCGGCGTACGCCACGCGGTGCGCGCGTTGTTCGCTCTGGTACTCCTCCAGCGCGGAATCGTGCACCTCGGCGAATATTCGCTGCGCGTGCTCATCGGATTTCCGTATGGTGCTGGGCAATTCGGACAGTTTCGGGTCACCGCGCCGAGTGGTCTTGGGCATCGTCTGCTCCTTTCGTCGACGGACAACTGCTCGGGACGCCGAACCGGCGGCCCCTGTCGACGCACTACCCGCACTGCTCCCGCATATTCACCGCAGCAGCGCGATCTGTGCTTCGACGTGCTCGGGCAGGCGACGGCGTTCACGCAGGGCGTGCGGCATCCGGGCCGCGAAGCTCACCACGGCCGGGATCCCACCGGGGTGCCGCAACGCGGTGCGTCCCAGAGCGGCCAGATCCCGCAGGCAGGCACCGACGGGCCGGCGCATCAGCGCGGTGAGCGCGGCGTTGCGGGATTCGAGGTGCGCCCGGGCGGTATTCGGCATCCGCCGCGGCGAGGGCATATGCCGGCTGACGATCTGCGGCGAATAACAGAGCAACCACCCTGCGGCGGCCAGATCGTAGGCCAGCAGCGTCTCTTCACCGGCGAAATGCAACACCGGGGAGAATCCGCCGGCCGCCAGGAACGGATCGCGGCGCACCACGGCCGCCCCCGCCAGAAAACCCAGCACCGACGGTCCCGGCGCCCGGGGATCGGTCCCCAGGGGACTGCGGTGCATCAACTCGTTGACCGGATCCTCGCGCCCGTCGGGACCGACCAGGGTCCGGCCCGCGAGCAGTCCCACCTCGGGATGCCGATCGAACAGTTGCTCGGCCGTGGGCAACGCATCCGGCGCCCACCAGGCGTCGTCGTCGCAGAACGCGACGAACGGCGTGGTGGCACATCGGGCACCGTGATTGCGCGCGACCGCGCCGTCGTTGCGCGGCAGTTCGACCACCTCCAGCGCACGGATCCGGCCGTGCAGCCCCCGCGCCGCGGACACGGTGTGGTCGTCGGAAGCGTTGTCCACCACCACGATCGGCGGCTGCGGCTCGTTCTCGGCGAGGCGGTCCAGGGTGGTGACCAGTTCGTCGGCCCGGTTGCGGGTCGCGATGACCACGGTGGTTCTGCCGCGCTCCGCGCTCATCGGCCGTTGCCGATCACGGTGAAGCCGTCGCGCCGCAAGGCCTCGGCATCCAGCAGATTCCGGGTGTCGACGATCACTCGGCGCCGCGTCAGAGTGCCCAGCCGCGGCCAGTCGAGTTTGGCGAATTCGGGCCATTCCGTCGCCACCACCACCGCGTCCGCCTCCTGCGCGGCATCGTAGGGATCGTCGACGATGCGCACCCTGGCCGGCAGGCCCAGATCCCGTCCGCGCACCGGCGCCACGGTCGGGTCGTAGACGCACAGCTGCGCGCCGTGTCCGGCCAGGGCGGCGGCCAATCGACGGGCCGGCGAGTCGCGCAGATCGCCGGTCCCGGCCTTGAACGTCAGGCCGAACAGTGCGGCCCGCACCCCGTCCAGGTCTCCGCCGGTGCGGCCCAGTACCCGCGCGACGGTGGCGACGGTGCGGTCGGTCTGCGCGCGATTGGCCGCCACCGCGGCCTCCAGCACGCCCAGGTTCACCTGCTTGTCGTGGGCGATGTGCAGCAGCGCCTCGGTGTCCTTCGGCAGACACGACCCGCCCCAGCCCGGCCCCGGCCGCAGGAACGCGGCGCCGATGCGCGGATCCGAGCCCAGGCATTCGCCGACGAGTTCGATATCGGCACAGACCTTTTCGCACAGCTCGGCGAGTTCGTTCACGAACGACACCTTCGTCGCGAGGAAGGCATTGCTCGCGTACTTCGCCACTTCCGCACTTTCGAAGTCGACGATCTGCACCGTCGGAGACTCCACGCCCTGATACAGCCGCGCGATCCGTTCACCGGCCCCGGCGTCGGAGGCACCGATGACGATGCGATCGGCGTGCAGGAAGTCGTAGACCGCATGACTTTCGCGCAGGAATTCGGGATTGCTCACCACATGCAGCCCATGCCGGCCCGCCGCCGCGGCGGCCTCCCGCGCCGTGCCGACCGGGACGGTGGACTTCAGCACGATGATCGCGCCGGGTGAGAGCAGTCCGAACAGGACGGCGAGCACCTCCTGGACGGCACTGGCGTCCGCCGCACCCGATGGGGTGGCCGGCGTCGGCACGCAGACGAAGACCACCTCCGCCTGCGCCAGCCGCTCGATATCGGTGTCGAACTCCAGCAGGCCTGCCCGAATACCTTGGCGCAGAAGCGGTTCCAAGTCCGGTTCCTGCAGTTCGGTGCGTCCCTGCCGCAATCGTTCGACACAGCCCGCGTCGACGTCGACCGCGGTCACCGGCAACCCGAGATGCGCGAGTCCCGCCGCCGTGGTGGTGCCGACGTACCCGGCTCCCACGACACCGATGCGTTCACTCATGGCCGGCCCCCGATCCGCCGGCCGCCGGCCGGGGCAGCCGAGTTCCGCGCGCCACCTGCCATTCGCCCCGCAGTCGATGCCAGCACGCCGCCGGCGGAATCAGCACACTGGTCAGCGTCATGGCGGCGACCTCGCTAACGGTCGCGGGCCCCTGATTGATACGCCGCGCGGCGAATTCGGCCGTACCCGCGAGCCACACGCCCGCACCTGCCAGGGCGGGTCCGCGGCGACGGCGCACCGCGAAGAACGCGGCCGCGATCCCCGCCGCGGAAATCGCCGCGTGCGTGCCGAGCCGGCCGCCGCTCTCGCCGATGTCCTCGCGCCAGGTGCGGCCGAATTTGCGGCGCATCAACGCGTTGTCCGCGTTCCCCGCCTGGGCGCGCAGCGACGACAGCAGCGAACCTCGTGCGGGAGGATGGGTGGTCACCCGGCTGCCCGAGGTGATGTCGCGACCGGTCCGCACCACGCGCAGCGCGAAGTCGGAGTCTTCCCGGTAGGCGCGCCGGAAGCGTTCGTCGAAGCCACCCAATTCGGCGAGCACGGCGCGGCGATAGGCCATATCCGCGGTGATCCAGCGCGCACCGGCCAGGGCGGCGGTTCCGCGTTCGGCGTCGGTGGGCCGGCGTCCGGACGGCAGCGGCACCCACAACCGCGCCTGCGATCCGGCGACGTGCCCCGGCAGGTCGCGCAGATCCTCGGCCAGGCGCGTCCGCCATTCCGGCGACGGCACCACATCGTCGTCGAGAAACGCGATCCATTCCGACTCGGCCGCGCGCCATCCGGCATTGCGCGCCGCCGCCGGTCCGCGACCACCCGAGCGCACCACGCGCACCGGAATGTCGCTGGGCGGCAACGGCAGTGGCTCGGCGGCATCCGATCGGCCGGCCGGCGGCCGATCGTCGACGACGACGATTTCAGCCGGGGCGACACCGCCGGGCCGATTCACCGCCGCCAGCACGTTCGTCAATCCGGCACGCCCGATGGTGGGGATCACGATGGTGTAGTCGATGCCCTCCGCGGCGGTGCCGCCCGGAGTCACAGCGCCGCGCACGCCGCTCACCGCCGCACGACGAACGGGCCGATCGCCAGCAGGTCCACCGGCGCGGAACCGAAGCACTCGAGCGCGTCGCGGGGTGAATCGACCATCGGCCGGCCGGCGGTGTTGAGGCTCGTATTCACCACCACGGGCAACCCGGTCAATTCCTCGAACCGGGTGATCATCCTGGCCAGCAACGGCTGGTCGGCACCGTCGACGGTCTGGATGCGGGCGGTGCCGTCCACATGGGTCACCGCCGGCAGTCGCTCCCGCCACGGTTCGGCCACATCATGTACGAAAAGCATGTAGGGACTGGGCAGCGGCCCCCGCGTGAAGATCTCCGGCGCCCGCTCGGCGAGCACCATCGGCGCCACCGGACGGAACTGCTCCCGGCCCTTGACGGCGTTGAGCCGCTCCAGATTTCCGGCGTACCCCGGATGCGCCAGCAGCGAACGACAACCGAGGGCACGGGGCCCGAATTCGGCCCGGCCCTGGAACCAGGCGACGATCTCGTTGCCGGCCAGCGCCTGGGCGACGGTGCCGGCCAGGTCGGCCGGTCGCTCGTAGCGTATGTGGGCCTCGCGCAACGTCTGTTCGATCGCGGCATCGGAGAATCCGCGGCCGAGAGCGGCGGTGGTCATCGGGTCGGGAGGCGGTCCCGCTTCGGCCGCTATCGCCAGGGCCGCGCCGAGCGCGGTGCCCGAATCACCCGCCGCCGGTTGCACCCAGATGTCGTCGAACGGCCCCTGATCGAACAGTTCGGTGTTCGCCACGCAGTTCAGCGCGATCCCTCCGGCCATCGTGAGTTTGTCCGCGCCGGTGGCGGCGTGCAACCACCGGCACAGGTCCAGCATCACCTCCTGCAGGACCTGCTGGACCGACGCGGCGAGGTCGGCGTGTTCGGGCCACATCGGCTCGTGCGGCGCACGCTTCGGGGCATAGGCATCCCAGTTGATCGGGTGGGTTCGAAAACCTCCGTCGCCGGTGCTGAAAACCTTGTCGCGCAACCAGTCCACGAATCGCGGCTGTCCGTAGGAGGCCAACGCCATCACCTTGTACTCGTCGCTGGAACGCGTAAAGCCGAGGTGGGCGGTCAGTTCCTCGTACATCAGCCCCAGCGAATGCGGAAGCTGCTGGGTGGCAAGGACATCCAGTTTGCCGTTGCGATATTCGCCCGCGAGCATCGAGGTGGATTCGCCGCGGCCGTCCAGCGTCAGCACGGCGGCGTCTCCGAACGGCGCGGCGAGTCCGCACGACGCCGCGTGCGCGACGTGGTGCCGCACGAAACGGACCTTGTCCGGGTCCAAGCCCGGCAGCTCGGTCGCCAGCAGATACGGCGCTCGCTCCGCGTACCGGGTGCGCAACGGTTCCCAGCTCGGGTCGAGGCCGCCGAGGCTCTCGTCCACCTGTGCGGGATCGTAGGAGTAACCCACGGCATCGAGATCCGCCGCGGTGAGGCCCGCCTGGGCGAGACACCAGGCCGCGGCCTGTCCGGGCTGTTCCCAGGCCGAGAACGGCACCGGCCGCTTGCCGTGCTTGCGCCTGCTGAACCGTTCCTCCTCGGCGGCCGCGACCACCTTGCCGTCCACGACCAGTGCCGCCGCCGAATCGTGAAATATCGCATTGATTCCGAGAACGCGCATCGAACACCTCCCACGGGTGTCGCAAGGCTTGTGCCGGCGAACTACCCGGCGTGTGATCGCATAAACCGCGCCCGCGCCCGCCGCTGCGCGAACCACGCCAGTGTCCGGCGCAAACCCTCTTCCGGCGAGACGGTGGGTTCCCAGCCGAGCAGCGCACGGGCGGAACCGATATCGGGACACCGCCGCCGCGGATCGTCGACCGGGGTGTCGAGCGATCGGATCGGTGAGTGACCGCCACCGAGCCGCTGGATCAGCGCGGCGATCTCGTTGACGGTCATCTCCTGTGGATTCCCGATGTTCATCGGACCACGATGACCGGACTCCGCCAGTGCGAGCAGCCCGCGCACGGTGTCGTCGACATAGCAGATGGAGCGCGTCTGTTCGCCGTCGCCGGTGATGGTGAGTGGTTCCCCGGCCAGCACCTGGTCGATAAAGGCGGGCACCATCCGGCCGTCGTCGGCACGCATGCCGGGGCCGTAGGTATTGAAGATGCGGGCGATCGCCACATCGGTGCCGCGGTCGCGGTGATAGGCGGTCACCAGGGCCTCCGCGTACCGCTTCGCCTCGTCGTACACACTGCGCGGGCCGACGGGATTGACGTTGCCCCAATAGGTTTCGCGCTGCGGATGTTCGGCCGGATCACCGTAGACCTCGCTCGTCGAGGCCAGCAGCAACCGCGCGCCGTGGCGATCCGCCAGCTCGAGCGCCGCCGCGGTGCCGTCCGCCCCGGCTCGCAACGTCTGCACCCCGAGCCGGGCATAGTGGATCGGCGACGCCGGTGAGGCGAGATGCGCCACGAGATCGACCGGACCGATATCCGGCAGCCCCTGGGTCACGTCGTGGGCGAGAAACCGGAAATCCGGATACTTTTCCAGTTCCGCGATATTGTCCGGATCTCCGGTGGCGAAGTTGTCCACACCCACGACCGCCGTGCCGCGTTCGAGCAGGGCCGTGCACAGGTGGGTGCCGATGAATCCGGCACACCCGGTCACGGCCGCCCGGCGAAACCGCGGCGCGCTCGCCATCGTCAGCTCTCGAACCGGGCCCAGTACCGGACTTCCCGGCACCGGCCGAGGAAATCGGCCACCGATGCGCCGGCCGCGAGATCCATGACACCGGCATCGAGTTCGCCGGTCAGTCCCGCGGCAGCGAAGAGCGAACCCGCATTGCGGTGAGCGATGAACTTGCCGTGCGCGTAGGCGTCGCTGACGAAATCGCGCGCCGGCGGCAGCGTGGCGAGTTCGGCGGCGCCGGCGTCGGTCGCGAGGATCACGACCGCGTCGTAGAGCACCGACGGTCCGCCGTCGATCTTCTGGTCCGCTTCGATGCGTCCGCCGTCGTCGGTCGTGACACCGCCGACCTTCGGCGCGATGACCTCGAGAATCGCCTGCTCCGCCTGCACCGCGTCGCGCACCTCGGCGAATGCCTTCGCGTCGACGCCGTCGGTGACCAGCACGCCGATCTTGCGTCCCGCGATGCTGTCCGGGCCGTTGCGCACGATGCTGAGGGCCGGTGAGGGCGGCAGATCGGTGATCGGCTCGCGTGCGCAACGCGCCGGTTCCGGCAGTTCCGCGAGGCCGAGGCCGTCGGCGACCGCCGTGGCCAGATCCTCGTGGACGTTGCGCAGCGCGCCGACGACCCGGGCACGGATCTCGACTCGATCGCATTTGCTCAGCTCGAAGACGAACGCGTCGACGATGTGCTGCTGTTCGATACTCGTCTGGCTCACGAAGAACTGGCGGGCCTGGCTGTAATGGTCGGCGAAACTCTCCGCCCGCAGCCGGCGTTCGGGACCCGAAATCGTCTCGGGATAGGTCGTGAAGCCGCGTTCGGGATCCTCGCGCGGACCCTTGATGTCGTCGGGCCAGGAATTGGGCTCGTAATTGACGCGGCCCTTCGGATTGACCATGGCCATATGGCCGTCCTGCTGGAATGTCGCGAACGGGCACTTGGGCGCGTTCACGGGCAGGTGCGTGAAGTTGGGGCTGCCGAGCCGCTTGAGTTGCGTATCGAGATACGAGAAGTTCCGGCCTTGCAGCAGTGGATCGTTCGTGAAATCGATGCCCGGCACGATGTTCTGCGTGCAGAAGGCGACCTGCTCGGTTTCGGCGAAGAAATTGTCGACGACCCGGTTCAGCACCAGCTTGCCGACCGGACGCACCGGCACTTCCTCTTCCGGAATGATCTTCGTCGGATCCAGGATGTCGAAGGCGAAGCGATCGGCGAAGTCGTCGTCGAACAGCTGCATGCCCAGTTCCCATTCCGGATAGTCACCGGACTGGATGGCATCCCACAGATCGCGGCGATGGAAATCGGGATCGGCGCCGTTGATCTTCAGCGCCTCGTTCCACACCACCGACTGCAATCCCTGCTTCGGCTTCCAATGGAATTTCACGAAGGTCGAGCGGCCCTCGGCATTCACCAGCCGGAAGGTGTGGACACCGAATCCCTCCATGAACCGGAACGAGCGCGGGATGGCCCGGTCGGACATGATCCACAGCAGCATGTGGGTCGATTCGGGGGTGAGCGAGACGAAATCCCAGAAATTGTCGTGCGCGGTCTGGGCCTGCGGAAAACCGCGGTCGGGTTCCTGTTTGGCGGCGTGGACCATATCCGGGAACTTGATGGGGTCCTGGATGAAGAAGACCGGAATATTGTTTCCGACCAGATCCCAGTTACCTTCTCGGGTATACAGTTTCACCGCGAAACCGCGGACGTCACGGGCGAGATCGAACGACCCCTTGTTCCCGGCCACCGTGGAGAACCGGACGAATGCCTCGGTCCGGCGACCGGCCTCCTGGAAAGGATCGGCCCGGGTCAGATCGGACAGCGAGTCGTAGTTCTCGAAGTAGCCGTGCACGCCGAAACCGCGGGCATGAACCACGCGCTCCGGAATCCGCTCGTGGTCGAAGTGGAAGATCTTCTCGCGAAAATGGAAATCCTCCAGCAGCGCGGGCCCGCGCTCCCCCGCCCGCAATGTGTTCTGATCGTCTCCGACCACCACACCCTGCTGGGTGGTCAGCCGCACGTCGTCTCCGGATGCCTCCTGGTGGGTTTCGCCGCCGTTGCCCGGCCGACCCGCCACGTTGTCCGTCATCTCCCGACCTCCTGCCGCTGTACGCCGAACCGTTCGGTCACCGAGCCGATACCCGCCCGCCACAGCGGCAAACGTTCGCGCGGCTATCGACAGGGCCACGCGGTAAACATCAGCGAGGGAGCGCACCGGACCCCGACATCGAGCGAAAATCGTTGCACCCCTCGGCATCCCGATCGATCAGCCGGTGGACGGCTCGGGCCGGCCCTGGAGACGGCGAGTCCGGGCAGCACGACGGCAAACCGATACCTCCGTGCGCCCGGCTATGGCGTTCACGACCGGTGATCACCCACGAGATCACCCGGGCCGCGATACCTGTTCCCCCGCGGTGCCGGCAGCAGTCAGTGCGCTCCCGCTCCGGCGAGGCGCTGCGCGAGGAGTTCCTTCCCCATATCCGCCCCCTTGCGGCTGTCGGCCTGCGCCCGCCGGAAGAAGTCTGCGAGTTCGGCGTCGCCGGCTCGCTCGGCATCGCGGCTGTAGACCTCCATCCGCAAAGCGTTGCTCATACACTGTTCGGTGAACCAGACCAGGTTGTAGTCTTTGTCCAAGGTGCCCGTGAACTGCCCGGTTTCCTGTTCCTTACCCATCGTGATCCTCCTCGTCGGACGCATTTCCCTCCCCATCACGCGCACTACCCGAGTCGATCGCGACTATTCCTCGGCGGGTGACCGAAGTCCCTCCCGACGGCGGGCACCGGCCGGTGGACAAGGCCACAGCGACATCGCAGGCTGCACAGAGGAGTGAGGCCGAGCGCCATGACCGAGCAGACGAAGAGATCGATCATCGCGACCGCGCTGCTGGCCGGGGCCGCCGTCCTGGTGGCGCCGGCGGTGGCTCCCGCCGATTCCCCCACCCGGACGGTGGGGCCCGGCACCTCGCTGGGCCTCTGCACGATCACCGCGGCCGGACACGACGCGGCGGGCAACGCGGTCGCCCTCACCGCCGGCCACTGCATGTTCAGCCCTGGACAGAGCGTGGTCGCGCCCGGCATCGGCAGAATCGGCCACTACGCCAGCTGGACAACCAAATGGGCTCTGCTGCAATCGGATTCGACCAGCGACTGGGCCGTCATCGCGCTTCGCCCCGGCCTCGGCATCTCGACGGAGGCCCCGAACGGCGCCGTCATCGACCACTTCGGCGCGGCCCCCGCCCCCGGCAGCCGCATCGACAAATACGGCAGCACCACCCGGTCCACCAGCGGCCAGGTCGATTCGGTCGTCGACAACGTGATCCACACCTCCGTCCCGGGACTCAACGGCGACAGCGGCGCCCCCGCATATCAGGGCACGGGCCTGGTGGGCATCGACTCGCAGATCAACCCCACGACACCGGACGGCCCGTTCTGGTTCTCCGGCATCGAGGGCGTGCTGGCCGAGATCAACTCCCGTCCGGGGATCGTCGGCTACGGCTTCCGAATCGGCTGATCCGATGTGCCGCTCAGACAGATCAGCGTCTGCTGGCCGGTGGCGATCAGCGTGCGCCGATCATCCCGCACACCGAACACCTCCAGCCTGCACACGGTCAGCGTGCGCCCCGATTTGAGGACGACGCCCACCGCCTCGAGGTGATCCCCCTCGGCCGGCGCGAGCAGATTGATCTTGTACTCCACCGTCAGCACCGACGAGTCGTCGGGGAACAGCGTGTACGCCGCATACCCGCCGGCACTGTCCGCGATGGCGCTGGTCGCACCGGCATGCACATACCCGTGCTGCTGCGTCACCTCCGGCCGGTGCGGCAGTTCGATGTGCACCCGCCCCGGCCCGATATGGGCGAGCCGGGCGCCCAGATGACGCATGAGCCCCTGCCGCTCGAAACTGTCCCGAATGCGCGCCCGCACAGCGGGACTCGCCTGCTCGTGCGCTGCCTCGTCCATCGATCTCCTCGTGAGCCCGTTCGCGGCGCACATCGTATCCCCCGCGTACTGCGACCACCCGGCGGCGATGGCGTCAAGCGGTCAGCTGGAAGCGGACGAGGCGGGTTCTGGCGGCCGCGTCCCGGAGCTCTTGTTGTGTGGGCTGCCGGTCGCCGGGGAGTCCGAGCATCAGGCCTTTGGCCGCCTTGGGGCCCTTGCGGTCGGCGAACTCTTTCAGGACTGCGACGATCTCGCCGGGCCCTTCGATGACGACCGGGACGGCTATGCGGTTCCGGCCGCGGATGCGTAGACCGACGGTGGGTCCGCCGCGCAGGTTGATGACCCAGCCGAGGTGGCTCGACAGGGCGAGGACGGTACCGGGATCCCAGTCGAAGTACCCGATGGGGATGGTGAACCGGCGGCCGCTCTTGCGGCCGGTATAGGTGAGCAGCATGAGTCGGCCGCTGAGCGGCTTGTGGAACGGAGATGCCAGCAATGGGCGAATTATCTTGTTGGCGAACCGGAAAATCCATGGCGGTGGCGGACCGGGCCGGTTCACGGCGGCGGACTGGCCGGGGTTGGTCATCGTGCTGTCCTGTCTGTCGTGATTGGCGGGTAGAGCGCAGCCGTCGGGCCCGCACACGGACCTTCCGCCGGGTCGTCCACGGCGGCCGGATGGGACTCGTCCCAGGCCCGGCGCAGAGTGTCGAGCAGACTGTCGCTCGTGTGCGCACCTGCCACACCGAACTTGCCGTCGACAAGGATGAAAGGGGCACCCGCGGCACCCAATCGCCGAGCCCGTGCGAGCTCGTCCTGGACCTGCGGGCGATGGCGGCGTTCGGTCAAAGCGCGCCGGGTCTCGGCTCGGTCCAGTCCGAGTTCCTCGCCCAGGTCGAGCAAATCGTCGAGGGCGAAGACCGGCCGTGCCTGACCGAAGTAGGCCCGGAAAATCGCATCCCAGGCCGCGCGGTTGCAGCCCTCGGTCGTGGCGTGTGCGAGGAACTCGTGCGCCAGATCGGTGTTGCCGACCCGGTTGTCCAGCACCCGATACGGGCTCAGCCCCTCGGCCTCGGCCAGCGCCTCGATCCGGCGCGTCGACACCTCCGCCTGCGCGCCGCTGACACCGTGCTGCCGCAACAGCGCCGCACGGACACCGATCGTGCGATCGGCGGGGAAGGCGCTGCTCAGTGGGAACGAGCGATGTAGGACCTCGATCCGTGTGCCGTGCTCGAGTCGGAACTGCTGGACAGCCCGGTCCAGGCGGTGACTACCCAGCCCGCACCACGGACATGTCACCTCGGCCCAGATCTCCACGCGCATGCCACACCTCCAATTCATATTATTTGTTCGTAACGCCATAATGGACCGGTATCGGAGGCGGTACAAAAGGCACAGCGGTGTGCGTGACGGAGAGGAATGTGCGTCATGGAGCTCACGAACGATTCGGGCGGGGCGGCGGCAGTGGGGCCGTGCGCGAGCATCCCCGCCGAGCACATGGATTTCATCCGCCAGGTACTCGACCGCGTCGGCGACAAGTGGAGCCTGCTGGTGATCGCCGTGCTGGACACCGGCCCCCTTCGCTACACCGACCTGCAGCGCCAGGTGCCCGGCATTTCCCAGCGCATGCTCACCCTCACCCTGCGCCAACTGCAGCAGGACGGATTGATCAGCCGCACCGCCTACGCCGAGGTCCCCCCGCGCGTGGAGTACGCGCTCACCTCACTCGGCCGAGGTCTCCACGAAATCGTCTCTTCCCTGATCGGCTGGGCCGCCGAACATCACGACGAGATCCGCGCCCATCACGCACGCACCGCCATCGCACCCTGAACCGTTCAGCCCCAGGTGTCCGAGCCTGCGCGGCTATCCGAGGATGATCGTCAGTCCGATGGCGGCTGCGACAACGGCGGCGACGATGAGGAGTGCCGCGACGACCCGCGATGTCATGGGCAGTGCTGCCTGCAGGTGGGCGAGCATGCGATGTCCGGCCTCGGTCGGGCAGAGCAACAGCGCGAACACGAGCGCGACGACGGGCGCAACCGCGATCACGACGAAGACCGTGGAAAGGCCCAGGCGCGAGGCCATGGTCTCGTCGGCCATGACGGCGATGGCCCCGTAGAACGGTGCCGAGGTCAGCGACTGGGCCGTCCAGATGATCAGACCGAGCGCGATGGCCGCGACCGGGTGCAGATCGCGATGCACCGGCAGCGACATCGGCGGGCGGAGAAATCCGCGCACCGACATACCGATGACCAGTACCGCACCTACCACCACGATCACGGCAACAGCCGCCGGAGACAGCGAGTCGAGGGCTCGGTGCACGAGCTGCAGGATCACCGTGAACGAGAACACCAGGGTCAGCGCCAGCCCGCAGATCCCACCGATCATGAACGACACGGCTGTCCTCGCATACGCCGCCCGCGAAGCGCTCGATACCCACACAAAGGAGACCGCAAGCAACGCAAGGACATTCACGGAGTCCACTACCGCGAGCGGAACGATCGAGAACAACGAATTCATAGCCCCGTGATTGTGCAGCAGCGCACTCACAACCGGCTCGATGACCCCACCGGCGTCACTTGCCCCTCACGCCACACACCCTGCAATGCGACTGCGGCGGTAGCTGTCCATCTGGGGGTACGCCCCGACACCACAGCGATGACCGGGAACGAACAGCATCGAAATAGGGCGCGAATCCGAATTTCTTGACACTTGCCGGTCAGAAAAGAAGCAGGTCAAGCCCGGTTAGCGGGCTTGACCTGCTGTTTCTGCTCCCCCATCTGGACTCGAACCAGAAACCTGCCGATTAACAGTCGGCTGCTCTGCCAATTGAGCTATAGGGGATTGCTCCGGTTCAGCCCGTGTGGGCTGGCCGAGCACAAACTTTAGCTTATGTCCGGTCCGCTCCCCAAATCGGCCCGGGAGCTGGGGAAATGCGGAACGTGGTGGCAGGTCCGGGGCGCGCGACGCGGGCGCCAACCGGGCTGTGCGGGTGAGGAATTCGAAGGGCCGGCGCCGGGGATCGGAAATTGTCGGTGGGGTCTGGCAAGGTGGTGCCGGATCGACAGTCCGGCTCGGTGTCGGGCAGGATGTACGGCGCGGACAGCTACTGGGAGGAGCCCGAAAGAATGCTGCGGTTGATCATCGGCGTCGCAGCCGGTTACGTGCTGGGGGCCAAGGCGGGGCGGGCTCGCTACGAGCAGATCAGCAAGACCACCCGTGCTGTCGCCGCCAGCCCGGTCACCCGCAAGCTGGTCCAGGCCAGCCGCCAGAAGCTGTCGGATCGACTCAATACCCAGCCGCGGCTCGAACCCATGGAGCCGATCGACGAGCGCACCACCGTCCTCGTCCCTCAGGACCAGCTCCGGCGCTGAGCCGCGAACCCGGGGCCCGCGGCCGGCGTCCTCGCCGGTCCGCGTGCCTCCGAACGCGCCCTACCTACCGGTCGAGCCGATCTCCTCAGGCTCTTGCCCGGTCCGTGCGCCCACCGTGGCGGCGATGTGCCTGGCGAGCAGCTGTGGCGCCTGTGCGTGAGCCAGATGCCCCTGCCCCGGCAGCAGATCGATGCGGGCCTGCGGCAGTGCATCGGCGATGCGGTCGAAGGCGGTGCCGTAGGGTTCGGCGTTCGCGTTGCGTTCGCCCAGCAGGAGGGTGACGGGCACGGTCAGAGCGCGATACCGCTGTAGGTTCGCCGGATAAACATTGATGGCCTCGAGTTCCGTCGGCAGCGGCGCGGCCAGCGGCCGCAGCACCGCCCACGCCGGCGATTCCCGCAGTGCGGCAACATATTCCGCGGAGAACCCCGACACGTCGGTGTTGACCAGCCCCACGGCCGCATCCAGATCGCCGCGGTCGACGGCGGCGCGCAATGCGGGGATCGCGGCGGGGGCGAAGGGCGCCGATACCGGTTCGTAGGCGATCAGCGAGCGCAGATCCGACCGCTCACACGCCGCCTCCAGGGCGACCAGCCCGCCGTAGCTCCACCCGAACAGCTCCACCGCACCGCCGAGAGTGTCGAGGATGTGGTGCAGGTCGTCGACTTCGGCGCGAACGGAGTAGTCCGACCCCAGCGGACCGCTCGGCACCCGCCCGCGGCGATTGATCGTCACCACCGGATTGGGCAGTCCGAGCCGCTCCACCACGGGCCGCCAGGTCGCGGCGTCGGACATCACCCCCGGAACGATCACCAGTGGCGGGCCGTCACCGTCGACGATCTCGGCGGTCAGTACGGTCCCGGAACGATGGAAAGACGTCGATCTCATTCCGATTGGAACGATCAGGCCACGTTGAAATCATCCGAGTTGCCCATGGCCTGGGTGAGCAGGCTCTTGCGGTACTGCTCGAGGGCGACCAGATCGCCGAACAGGGCCATGTAGTCGTCCGGCTGTTCGGTCGACGAGACCCGCTGCAATTTCGACTTGAGCGCGGCGACCTGACGCCCGACCCATGCCTCCTGCACCCGCGCCAGCACGCCGGAGATGAATCGGGGGATGTCGTCCATCGATTTCACCGGCAGCGGCTCGGCGGCCAGTTCGGAGACCAGTGCGCGCAGCATCAGATCGTCGGTGTGGTCGGCGACGCGCGAAACCCATTCCGCGCCACCGAGGCCCGCCGCGGTGCCACCGGCGGCGGCGAGGGCGGCGCGCACGGCGGTGTAGGCGGGGTGGGTGAACGCCTCGGGCTCGAGGCTGTCGAAGATCGGGCCCGCGGTCGCCGGATACTGCAGGGCGGCGGCCAGCACCTGCCGCTGCGGCAGTAGGACCGGGTCATTCGGGTTCGGCCGGGCGGCGGCCGACTCCGCGACCGCTGTCTCGGTGGCCGCTTCCCGGCCGGGCACGCCCTTCACCGGTTTGCCGCGGCGGGCGTGATCGCCGACCCGGCGCACCACCAGCTGGATGTCGTCCCAGCCGACCCATCCGGCGAGTTTGGTGGCGTACGCCTTGCGCAGCGCGTTGTCCTTGATCTGCGCCACCACGGGCACCGCGCGCCGCAGCGCCTCCACCTGCCCCTCGGGGGTGTCGAGGTTGTGGTCGGCGAGCAGCCCGCGAATCACGAACTCGTACAACGGGACTCGCCGGGCCACCAGATCGCGGACCGCTCCGTCACCGGAACGCTGCCGCAATTCACACGGATCCTGCCCGTCGGGCGCGACCGCGATATACGTCTGCCCGGCCAGTTTCTGGTCACCGGAGAAGGCCTTCAGCGCCGCGGCCTGACCGGCGGCATCACCGTCGAAGGTATAGATGATCTCGCCGCGCCAGAAATTGTCGTCCATCAGCAACCGGCGCAACATCGACAGATGCTCGTCACCGAAGGCGGTGCCACACGAGGCGACCGCGGTCGTCACACCCGCCAGATGCATGGCCATCACATCGGTGTAGCCCTCGACCACCACCGCCTGATGGCTCTTGGCGATCTCCCGCTTGGCGTGGTCGAGCCCGAACAGCACCTGGGACTTCTTGTACAGCACCGTTTCCGGCGTATTGATGTACTTGGCGGTCATCTGGTCGTCGTCGAACAGGCGCCGCGCGCCGAAACCGATGACGTCGCCGCTCAGATTCCGGATCGGCCACAGCAGCCGCCGATGGAACCGGTCGATGGGACCGTGCCGGCCGGGCTTGGACAGCCCCGCCGCCTCCAGCTCCTTGATGTCGAAACCCTTGCGCAGCAGGTATTTCGTGAGGGTGTCCCAGCCGGCCGGGGCGTAACCGCAGCCGAACTGCCGCGCCGCGTTGGCGTCGAAATTGCGGTCGGTGAGGTATGCGCGCGCCACCTCCGCACCCGGTTCCCGCAGTTGCGCCTGATAGAACTCGTGCGCGGCCGCATTGGCGGCGACCAGCCGGGAGCGGGTGCCGCGGTCGCGCTGCACCGAGGTCCCGCCACCCTCGTAGTTGATGGTGTAGCCGATCCGGTCGGCCAGCTGCTCGACCGCCTCGACGAATCCGACGTGCTCGATCTTCTGCAGGAAGGCGAACACGTCGCCGCTCTCACCGCAGCCGAAACAGTGGAAATGGCTGTGATTCGGCCGCACGTGGAACGACGGCGACTTCTCGTCGTGGAACGGGCACAGCCCCTTCAGCGAATCCGCACCGGCACGCTTGAGCGACACATATTCACCGACGACATCCTCGATGCGTACGCGTTCACGTATTGCCGCGATATCGCGATCCGGAAGTCGACCTGCCACGGCAACCGAGTCTAGCCGCGTACCGGTCGGCCCACGCCGACGACCGGGGTCATCGGGCCGCGATCCGCTCCAATCGGCTCTCGGTGTAGGAGGCGATCTGGTCGACGATCACGCGTACCCGGGCGGTGTCGTCGGTGGCCGCCTCCCACCACGGGAGCAGGATCGGGTCGAGGCCCTGGGGGGCGCCGGCCAGCAGGCGCTCGGCCACGAAGCGGATGCGCTCGCGCTGTTCGGCCTGGCGTTCGTGATGTCGGGGGTCGGACATCACGTATCGCAGCGCGACCGTTTTCAACAGCGCCACCTCCGCGGCCACGACGGCGGGCACCTCCAGATCGGCGGCGTAGCGGCACAGCGACTGCCCGGTCCACGCCGCGCGGGTCGCCTCGACCGCCGCGGTCGCGAACCGGCCGACCAGATCGCTGGTCAGCCGCTTGAGCGCGACCGAGGCCCGCAGGGTGCCGTCGTAGCCGGCGGCCTCGGCGATCACCTGCAACTGCGAGAGCCGCTGGGCGGCCGCGATCAGATCGTCGGCGGACAGGTCGCGGTGCTGGCGCTGGCCCAGTTCGGCGAGGGCGGCCTGTTCGTCCGGATCGGCGAGCGCCCGCAGATCGATCCGGCCCGCGATCACGCCGTCCTCCACATCGTGCACCGAGTACGCCACGTCATCGGACCAGTCCATGACCTGCGATTCCAGCGACTGCCGACGCTCGGGCGCGCCCTTGCGGATCCAGTTCAGCCGATCCAGATCGGCGTCGTAGGCGCCGAACTTCGCACCGGAAGCCGTTCTGCCCCAGGGGTATTTGACAGTGGCGTCGAGGGCGGCGCGGGTCAGGTTGAGGCCGTAGCTCTCCCCCGCCGTGTCGAAGACCTTCGGCTCCAACCGGGTCAGAATCCGCAGGTTCTGGGCGTTGCCCTCGAACCCGCCGTAGGCGTCGGCGAATTCGTCGAGGGCGCGTTCCCCGTTGTGGCCGTACGGCGGATGGCCGATGTCGTGGGCCAGCCCGGCCAGATCGACCAGATCCGCGTCACAGCCCAGCCCCTCGGCGATGCTGCGCCCGATCTGGGCGACCTCCAGCGAGTGGGTGAGCCGGGTGCGCGGCGTGTCACCGTCGCGCGGGCCCATCACCTGGGTTTTGTCGGCAAGTCGCCGCAGTGCCGCCGAATGCAGCACCCGCGCCCGGTCCCGCGCGAAGTCACTGCGCCGGGCGGGTGACGGCGACCACCGCAACCCCGCCGTGGGCGAGGTCTCGGACACCATGCGCTCGTGGTCGCTGTCGGCATACGGGCATTCGGGCATCGCGTCGAAACTCATGAGGGATACCGCCTGGTACGTGTCTCACTGCTCCGCGGTGTATTTGAAATCCGCGGAGAAGTGGGTGAGCTGATACCACAGCAGGGCGCCGGTTTCGCGGGCGATGCCGTGGAACTGGGACTCCCGGGTGTAGACCGCCGGGCCGGTGCGGGTCGGCGCGGTCCACGCGTCCAGACCGGCATCGCGGGCCATGGTGCGGGTACGCAGCGAATGCCACGGATCGCTGACCAGCACCGCCGACGACAGATCGCGGGCCCGCATCGCGGAGGCGACCGCCTCGATACTCTGCAGCGTGTCCGATCCGGTCTCCACGGCCAGCACCCGGTCGGCGGGTACGCCTCGATTCTTCAGATAGTTCTTACCGGAGGCGGCCTCGGTGTAGTTGTCGCCCACCTGCTTGCCGCCGACCGTGATCACCAGCGGCGCAACACCTTTGGTGTACAGGTGGTAGGCCTGGCCGAGCCGGGCCTCGAACACCGAGGACGGGGTGCCGTCGTATTGCGCGGCGCCCAGCACCACGATCGCGTCGGCACGGCTGTAGTCGTCGATCCGCGCCACCTGCCAGACCCGGAAGGCGGTGCCGCCGACGAGCACGACCCCGATGAGGACGGTGCCGGCGATCACCCGGCGCACCCAGCGCACGACCGCCGATCCGCGCGGACGGCGCGGCGCGGCGGGCGGGCGGGTCGGTGCGGGATGGGTGAGGGCCGAGGGCATTCCCCGAGTGTGCCAGTGCTCGGTCACGCCACGATTGCGGAGCGCCGGATCCTCACCGCTGCGCAGCGCCGGATCGTCACCGCTGCCGGGCACCGGAACCGCTCACCAACCGCGTTGCCGCCACTGCGCGAGCTGCGGACGTTCGGCACCCAGGGTGGTGTCGTCGCCGTGGCCCGGGTAGACGACCGTATCGTCGCCGAAGCGGTCGAACACCTTGCTGGTGACGTCGCTGTAGAGGGAATCGAAATCCTCCGGGGAGGTGGTGCGGCCGACACCACCCGGAAACAGGCAGTCGCCGGTGAACAGATGGGTGCGGCCGGAGCCGTCGGTGAGCGCCAGCGCGACGGAGCCCGGGGTGTGTCCGCGCAGGTGGATGACGTCGAACCGCAAGTCGCCGATCGAGACGGTGTCACCGTCGGCGAGCAGCCGATCCGGCCGCACCGGAAGCGGTTCGGCGTCCAGGGCGTGCGCGGCGGTCGGTACGCCGGTGTCGGCGACCACCGCGCTCAGTGCCTGCCAGTGGTCGAAATGCTGATGGGTGGTGACGATCAGCCGCAGCCGCCCCGGCACCTCCTGGTCCAGCAGGGCCTGGATGCGTTCGGATTCGTTGGCGGCGTCGATCAGCACCGCGTCGCCGGTGGCGGCGTCCTGCACCAGATAGACGTTGTTGTCCATACCGCCGACCGACATCTTGACGATCCGGGCGCCCGGCACGTCGCGCTGCTGCGGATTCGTGCCCGGCGCGACGTGGCCCGTATAGGGGATATCCAGCGTGATCACCCTGCCGATCGTAATCATCGGTTCCGACACGGGTCGGCCGGATCAACGCCCCTCGCGCCGTGTCGGCGGATACATTCGTGCTATGCCGCCGCACTCGCGTCCTCGCCGATCACAGCCGCCGACGCTGCTCGCGGTGCTGCTGTCGATCGTGTTCGGGTTCGTGCTCGGCTGCTGCGGCCCGGCCGTCGCCGACGAACCGATGCGGCTCAACGAATACGTCACCGATTCCGCCCAGGTTCTCGACGGTCCGCAGCGCGACACCGTGCGCGCCTCGGTGGACGCGCTCTACACCGCGCACCGGGAGCGGCTGTGGGTGGTCTACGTCCGCGATTTCGGCGGCGTGGACCCGCAGACCTGGGGGCAGCGCACGGCGACCGCGTCCGGATTCGGCGACCGCGATGTGCTGCTGTCGATCGCGACCAGCGATCGCTCCTATTCCTTCACCGGCGCGCTCCCGCCCTCGGTGAGCGACGCGGAACTGAATTCGCTGCTCACCGATCAGGTCGAGCCGCGACTGCACAACGGTCAGTGGGCCGAGGCCGCGGTGGCCGCGGCCGATGGATTGTCCACGGCCATGGGCGATTCCGGTGGTGTCGGGATCTGGCCACTGATCGTGATCACCCTGATCGTGCTGGGTGTGATCGGTGTGGTGCTGGGGTATTCCCAGTTGCGCCGGCGGGCCCGGGGCCGCGCGGAGACCGACGCCGCCCGCGCGGTCGACCCGACCGACACCGCCGCGCTGGCTCGGCTCCGCCCGGATCTGCTCGAGTCCCGTTCGGCGCGGGTGCTGGTCGACACCGACAACGCGATCCGGGCCAGTGCCGAGGAACTGCGGCTGGCCACCGACGAATTCGGCGCCACCGCGACCGCACCGTTCGCGGCCGCGCTCGAGTCGGCGAAACGGGCGATGGCACATGCCTTTTCGATCCGCCAGCGACTCGACGACGATATCCCGGAAACCCCTGATCAGCGCCGCGATCTGCTGATCGAGCTGATCACCACCTGCGGGCGGGCCGACGCCGAACTCGACGACAGGGTGGCCGAATTCGACGCGATGCGCAATCTGCTGATCGATGCGCCGCAACGACTGGACGCGCTGACTCGCGATGTGGTCGATCTCACCGTGCGGCTGCCGCGCTCGGAGGAGACCCTGCGGCAGTTGCTGGCCGCCCAGCCGGAATCGGTCACCGCGCCGGTGCGCGACAACGTGGCGATGGCACGGGAGCGAATCGGGTTCGCCGAGAACACGATCGAGCAGGGCCGCCTGGCCGCGGCCGCGCCGGTCGGTCGGCAGGGCGGGGTGGTCGCGGCGATTCGCGGCGCGGAGGCCGCGGTGACCGCCGCCCGCACCCTGCTCGACGCCGTGGACACCGCCGAAACCGATATCACCCAGGCGCGGGCCGGGCTGCCCGCGGCGATCGACGAACTGGGCCGCGACCTCGAGACCGCGCAGGGCCTGACCGAACACGGCGGCCCGGAACTGGCGGCGGCGATGTCGGGCGCCCGCACCGCGTGGGAGGCGGCCCGGACCACCGGGGACCACGATCCGCTCGGCACGTTCCACCGCGCGGTCGCGGCCGATACCGCACTGGATCGCGCGGTAGCGGCGGCCGGTGAGCGCAAACTCGCCGCCGAGCAGCTGCGGCGCCGCCTGGACCAGGCCGTGATCGCCGCGCAGAGCCAGGTCCGCGCCGCCGCCGATTTCATCGACACCCGCCGCGGCGGTATCGACGCCGCGCCCCGCACTCGGCTGGCCGAAGCGCAGCGCAATCTCGATCGGGCGCAGGAGCTTTCGGCCACCGATCCGCAGGCGGCACTGAGCAGTGCCCAACAGGCCGCCGATCTGGCCACCCGCGCACTGCACGCCGCCGAGGCCGATGTGCGGGAGTGGCAGACCCGTCGCCCGGCTTCCGGGACGTCACAGGCCGGCGCGGTATTGGGCGGAATTCTGATCGACAGCCTGCTGCGCGGCGCCGGGAGTGGCTATCGCGGCCGTTCGATGGGCGGATCCGGATGGGGTCCGGCCTCTTTCGGCGGCTCCGACAGTTCCCGGCGGATCAGCCGCGGCGGGCGTTTCTGATCTGCTCGTCTCACCGTGCCGGTGGCACGGCTTCGCCGGTGCGCGTCGCGAGCCACTGCTGCAGTTCGATCAGGTTGCCCTCGGGATCGCGCAGATAGGCGCAGCGCAGGCGTCCGTCGTATTCGACCGGTTCGCCGGAGATTTCGGCGCCGCGGGCGGTGATCACGGCGAGATAGTCGTCCAGGTCGTCGACCCGCAACGACACCATCGCCGTGTCGGCGGCCGGGGCCGGCGCCCCGTCTCCACCCGACGCCGGGCGAGCATCGATCCCGGACCGCAACGTATCCCCCAGCGCCGCCGCCAGATTCGCGCGCTCGTGCAGCGCGAGCGTGCTGCCCAGTTCCGGTTTGAACGCCGCGTAGGGCGGGCGCGGGTCGTCGGTTTGCGGTGTGAGTCCGAGAACGTCGCGGTAGAACGCCATGCAGCGGTCGAATTCGGACACGATCAGGCGGATCTGCGTCAGATGCACATCGGCGAATCTACGCCCGCCGCGATCACGGTCGCTCACAACCAGCCGAGACGTTCGGCCGCACGGACGGCTTCGGCACGAGTGCGGGTGCCGGTCTTGCCGATCGCGGCCGAGAGATGGTTGCGGACGGTTCCCTCGGACAGATGCAGCCGCTTCGCGATGACCCCCGCCGTCGACCCGTCGGCCGCGGCGGCGAGCACCTCGCGCTCGCGTGCGGTGAGCGGAGAGGTTCCGGCGGTGAGGGTTTCGGTGGCCAGCGCCGGATCCACCACTCGCAGGCCCATGTGCACGCGCCGCACCGCATCCGCCAATTCCCGTGCGGGCGTGTCCTTGACGACGAATCCACCGGCTCCGGCGTCGATGGCGCGGCGCAGGTAGCCGGGGCGGCCGAATGTGGTCACCATCAGAATCCGGATGCGCGGGAATTCGGCATGCAGCTGCGCCGCCACCGAAATTCCGTCCATTCCGGGCATTTCCACATCGAGCAGCACCACATCCGGGGTGGTGCGCCGCACCGCGTCGAGAACCTCGTCACCCCGGCCCACCTCGGCCACCACCTCGAGGTCGGCCTCCAGCCCGAGCAGCGCCGCCAGCGCGCCGCGCACCAGCGCCTGATCGTCGGCGAGCAGCAACCGGATCACCGCCGTCGCCCCCGCCATGATTCACCGACCGACATCATCCATCGCACACCTGCGACCCTAATCCGGACGACAGACTCGCCGCCGCCCGACCGGTCGAACCTCGGCGCGGCACCCCGGCCGTCCGACCGCAGCCTGCACCTCGCTCGATACCGGGCCACAGTGGTGACCGTGCCCGGTGAGGGGGCCGGTGTCGTTCGTGGCCGCCTGCTTCACTCAGCGTTGCTCATCCGCCGTGGTGAAGTCCACGGCGATCGAGGTTCCCCCGCCGGGAAGTGTGTCGACGGTGAACACACCGCCCTCAGCGCGCACCCGGTCGCGCAAGCCGGTCAGTCCGGAGCCGAAGACGCTGCCGGACAGCCCTTTTCCGTCGTCGACGATGTCGATCCGCGATTCGCTCACCCGTACCCGGCAGTGGCGGGCACCGCTGTGGCGCACCACGTTCGTCACCGCCTCGCGCAGGACCCATCCGAAGATCACCGCATATCGCTCGGGGACTTCGGCCGGGTCCGGGAGCTCCGCCTCGATACCGGCGGCGCGCAGGGCCGTGCGGGCGTTGACCAGTTCACTCGCGAGCGACACCTCGCGCAGTCCGCCGACCGTATCGCGCACCCCCGCCAGCGCCTCCCGGGCGAGTCGCTCCACATCGGCCATCTCCTGCCGGGCCCGGGACGGATCCGAATCGAGCAGCCGTTGCGCCAATTCGGTTTTGACCGTGATGACGGTCAGCGAGTGACCCAGGATGTCGTGCACGTCGCGTGCCACGCGGTTGCGTTCCTCCACGATCGCGAGTTCGCCCTGCTGACGGCGCGTCAGTTCCCGCAACTGGCCGCGCCGGCGGCCGATTTCGCGACCGGTCCACATCACCACCGGAATGAAGGCGAAATACAGCGGGGCGCTGCCGTAATGCAGCGACAGGCCGATCAACAGCGCGGCCGTACCTGCCACTACCGCACCGGATTTCGCGGTCGGGAGCACGAAGACGGCGGCGGCCGCGACGTAGATGACGGTGCCCAGGCCGGTGACACCGAGCAAAACGGTCATCGTGGCGGCGAGCGCCGCCAGCGCGCCCACCACGAGCCATCGCGGCCACTCGTACGAGACGGGCAGCACCGCCTGTGCGTGTCCCTCGTCCCAGTCCGGTTGCCGGAACGGACCGAAGCACGAGGCCGTCAGCACCCAGAAGACCGCGAGGCATACCGCCGCCGCGACGGCTCGCATCCGGTGCCCGTCCTGCCATTGCGAGACGATCGGCGCGATCAGATAGAGCAGCCAGATCAAAGCCAGCACCGCGCCGAAGAACAGGCGTCGATGCTGGATGGCGGTATGCGGGGCGGGTTCGCGGTCCATCCTGCGGGCGATCCGGTCCAGCGCTCCGGATATCGGCCGATCGACCGGGGGTACCCGCATCCTCACCCTCCGTCTCCTGCCCTGGCCGCCGGATTTCGACGCTACCGCACCGTCCACCGGGGCGGACGGTGCGGCGCGACGGTCAGCGAGCGGTGTCACGCCGGAACAGAACCGCGGCGCCGAGGACGAACACCGAGGCCCAGACCACGATGTTCAACACCGCCAGTGCGGCGGAACCGGCAGTGGTGTCGCCGAGCGGCAACCGGGCCAGGGTCGCGACGCCGTTGGTGGGGAAGACCTTCGACACCGTCTCGAACCAGCCGTGCAGCGGCATGAACAATCCACCGGCGAACGACAGCAGTGCCAGCACCGGGCCGAGGATCTGCATCACGTTCTCCGAGGGCAGCACATATCCCATGAACAGCCCGAATGCCGCGAAGACCACCGAGGTCAGCCACGCGATCAGGAAACAGCCCACCCAGGCCGCCGTGGTCAGATGTGCGCCGGTCACCGCACCGGCGACGAAAACGACGACGACCGAACACAATCCGAGCACCATCGCGCCGGCCACTTTCGTAGCGACGTAGGCGGCCGGGCTCAGCGGCGTGAGGCGCAGCTGGCGTACCCAACCGGCGGCGCGTTCCACCGCCACCATGGCACCGCCGCTGGTGGTGGCCAGCATCGCCCCGTAGACGGCGATCGACACCATCACGTAGGCGGTGACATTCGCCGATCCGTAGGTCTCGTGGCGGGCGGAGTTCTGGGCACCGAAGATCACGAAGAACACCACCGGCATCACCAGCGCGAAGATGACGGTGCGCCGGTTGCGCAGCATGCGGCGCAATTCGAGCAGCAGGAATCCCCAGCTGAAGCCGCCGGCGCTCGGACGGACGGCACGGGGCGCGGTCGATGTGGTCATCTCAGTTGTCTCCGGTCAGTGCGAGGAAGGCGTCTTCGAGATTGCGGCCCGTGATTTCGATGTCGACGGCCGGTGTCCTGGTCAGCAGATAGCGGGCGACCGCGTCGGAGTCGTTGCCGTGCACGAGCACTCGATCACCGCGCTGCTCGACGCGGTCCACGCCGGCGAGGGCGAGCAGACTCGCCGGATCGGCATCGGGCAGCGTCGCCGAGACCGTGCGGCCGGAGGCCAGATTCTTCACCGACGCGGCACTGCCGTCGGCCACGACCCGCCCGCCCCGCACCAGCACGATGCGGTCGGCGTAGGCGTCGGCCTCGTCGAGGTAGTGGGTGGCGAAGACGACGGTGCGTCCGAGACCGGCGTCGGCGCGGATGGCGTTCCAGAAATCGCGGCGGCCCTCGACGTCCATGCCGGTGGTCGGCTCGTCGAGGATCAGCAGGTCCGGATCGGGCAGCAGCGCGAGGGCGAAGCGCAGGCGCTGCTGCTGCCCGCCCGAGCATTTGCCCACCATGCGGTCGGCGATGCCGTCGATTCCGGCGCGGACGAGCACCTCCCGGGCGGGGCGCGGATTCCGGTGCAGGGACGCCACGACCCGCACCGTTTCGCCGACGGTGAGATCCGGAAGCAGGCCACCCGATTGCAGGACCGCCGAAACTCGGCCCGCCGCAACCGCTTCCGCCGGTGTGCCGCCGAGAATGCGGGCGGTGCCGGCGTCGGGGCGCAGCAGGCCGAGCATCATGTCGATGCTGGTGGACTTCCCGGCACCGTTGGGTCCCAGGAATGCGACCACCTCACCCGCGGTGACGGTCAGATCGAGTCCGTCGACCGCGCGGACGGGCCCACCGGAGCTGCGGAAGGTTTTGGTCAGTCCGCGAAGGTCGATCACCGGTGCGGCGGCGACCCGTTCCGCCGAACCGGATGTCAGTGCTGATGTCATGGTTCCACTGTCGCGTGGAGCCGGGCGTCGTACCTGGCCCGAGCGTCACGACCGTGCCATGACGAATGTCATGGCAGCAGGACGATCTTGCCCCGGGTGTGGCCGCGTTCGAGTTCGGCGAATGCCGCGCGCACCTCGCCGAGCGGATAGGTGGCGGCGATCGGAATCCGGACGGTCCCCGCGGCGGCGAGTTCGGCCAGCTGGGCGAGCACGTCGATGGTGTCGGCGGCCGCATTGCCCTCCGCCTTGACGCCGTACTTCTCCACCGCGGCGAAATCGATGATCGTATCGATGCGTTCGGGCTTCACGCCGAGATCGAGGGCGAGTTCGACGTAGCCGTTGCCGTGCGTATCGATGAAGGCGTCGATACCGCCGGGCGCCGCCTCCCGGAGGCGCTCGGCGAGACCGTCACCGTATTCCACCGCGACCGCCCCCAGCTCGCGCAGATAGTCCTGGTTGTCCGGCCCCGCGATGCCGATCACCGTCACCTCGCGGGCCCGAAGCAGTTGCACCACAATGGATCCCACACCACCGGCCGCGCCGGACACCGCGATGGTGTCACCCGCTTCCGGGCTCACGGCCCGCACGGCGGCGAAGGCGGTGGTGCCCGCGACGTACAGCGATCCGGCCACCTCCCACGACAGACCCACCGGCTTGGGAGTGACCTGCTGAGCCGGCACCACCACCCGGGTGGCGTGGCTGGAACGCTTGTCGCTGAATCCGAGCACCTCGTCGCCGACGGCGATCCCGCTCACCCCCTCGCCCAGCGCGACGATGCGCCCCGCGAAATCGGTGCCCTCCCCCTCGGGGAACGTGGCGGGCCACCGTTCGTGCAGCGAGCCGTTGCGGATCTTGGCCTCGCCCGGATTGATCCCCGCGGCCACCACCTCGACCGCGACCTGTCCGGGCCCGGGCTGCGGATCGGGTATCTCGCGAACCTCGAGCACATCGATATCGCCGTAACGATCGAACTTGACCGCCTGCGCCATGATCAGGACCTTTCGTCGCACCTGTGGGCCGGGCCCGGCCGTACCCCCCGGGGGGTGCGGCCGGATCTCGGATTGCTCAGTGCTCGGAACGACCCGGACCACGGCGATATTTCCGCCGCTCCCACTTCGGCACGCGATTCGTCCCGATGACGTCCGGGTCTTCGGTTATGTCCGAATCCGGATGCGGTATACCCGTCCGCGCCGCGGTGAACTCAGGCGCCCAGGAGGCGCTGGGCCAGGTAGCCCTCCACCTGGTCGAGCGCGATCCGCTCCTGCGCCATCGAGTCCCGCTCGCGTACGGTGACGGCCTGGTCCTCGAGGGTGTCGAAGTCGACGGTGATGCAGAACGGGGTGCCGATCTCGTCCTGGCGGCGGTAGCGGCGGCCGATCGCGCCGGCGTCGTCGAAGTCGACGTTCCAGTTCCTACGCAGTTGCGCGGCAAGGTCTTTCGCCTTCGGCGACAGATCGGCGTTGCGCGACAACGGAAGTACGGCGGCCTTCACCGGCGCGAGGCGGCGATCCAGGCGCAGCACGGTCCGCTTCTCCATGACGCCCTTGGCGTTCGGCGCCTCGTCCTCGTTGTAGGCGTCGATCAGGAAGGCCATCAGCGAGCGGGTCAGGCCGGCCGCGGGCTCGATCACGTACGGCGTGTAGCGCTCGTTGGTGTTCTGGTCGAAGAAGCTCAGATCGGTGCCGGAATGCTTGGAATGCGTCGACAGGTCGAAGTCGGTGCGGTTGGCGACACCCTCGAGCTCACCCCATTCGCTGCCCTGGAAGTGGAAGCGGTACTCGATATCGACCGTGCGGGTCGAATAGTGCGAGAGCTTCTCCTTCGGGTGCTCGTAGAGCCGCAGATTCTCCGGGTCGATGCCGAGGTCGGTGTACCAGGCCAGGCGGGTATCGATCCAGTACTGGTGCCACTGCTCGTCCTCACCCGGCTTGACGAAGAACTCCATCTCCATCTGCTCGAATTCGCGGGTGCGGAAGATGAAGTTGCCGGGGGTGATCTCGTTGCGGAAGCTCTTGCCGATCTGCGCGATACCGAACGGCGGCTTCTTGCGCGCGGTGGTCATCACATTCGCGAAGTTCACGAAGATGCCCTGCGCGGTCTCCGGCCGCAGATAGTGCAGGCCCTCCTCGGACTCGATCGGCCCGAGGTAGGTCTTGAGCATCATGTTGAAATCGCGCGGTTCGGTCCACTTACCGACGGTGCCGCAGTCCGGGCAGCCGATCAGATCCATGGACACCGAGTCCGGATCGTCGATCTTGTGCTTCTCGGCGTACGCCTCCTGCAGGTGGTCCTGCCGGTGCCGCTTGTGGCAGTTCAGGCATTCGACCAGCGGGTCGTTGAAGACGCTGACGTGCCCCGAGGCCACCCACACCGGCCGCGGCAGGATGATCGCGGAGTCCAGGCCGACCACATCGTCGCGGCTGGTGACCATGGCCCGCCACCACTGCTTCTTGATGTTCTCCTTGAGCTCCACACCCAGCGGACCGTAATCCCATGCCGACCGGGTCCCTCCGTAGATCTCGCCGCTGGGGTATACCAGACCCCGGCGCTTGGCGAGATTCGCGACGGTGTCGATCTTCGACTTGGGTGCCACGGCTGGAGCTCTCCCTCTGGATGATGGGTTCGATCGATTCGCCCCAGCCTAGCGACACGTCGAGGCACACCGCGAAGCAGTATCGACGGCATGGCTCCTTGACATGCGCACCTGTGCATATCAATAATGGCATCGGTTTCCAATAAGGAGTTGGTTCGATGATTGCCGACAGCGGTGTTCCCGCGCGTCGAAGCCGCGTCGCCGTCGAGGCGCCCACGCCGATCCCACACGACCCGTATCCCTATCGCGCCCCGACCGCCCCCGCGGTACCCGCCCGCACCACCCTCGACAACGCGGGTGAACTGCTGCGCGCGCTGGCCGCGCCGGTGCGGATCGCGATCGTGCTGCAGCTGCGCGAATCGCCGCGCTGCGTGCACGAACTGGTCGATACGCTCGGCGTCACGCAGCCCCTGGTCAGCCAGCACCTGCGCATTCTCAAGTCCGCGGGCGTGGTGCGCGGTGAACGCACCGGCCGTGAGGTGATCTACGAGTTGGTCGACGACCATCTGGCACGCATCGTCGTCGACGCCGTCGCACACGCCGAGGAAGGATGACCGTGCCGGAGAAGACGGGCACCGCCGAGAAGACTGTCGGAATTCGCAGCACCCGCCAGCGCAGCGCGATCACCGCACTGCTGGGCGATATCGAGGAATTCCGTTCGGCCCAGGAGCTGCACGACGAACTACGCCGCCGCGGTGAGGGCATCGGCCTGACCACCGTCTACCGCACCCTCCAGTCCCTCGCCGACGCCGGCAAGGTCGACGTATTGCGCACGGACACAGGCGAATCGGTATACCGGCAGTGCTCCAAGGGCCACCATCACCACCTGGTCTGCCGCCAGTGCGGACGCACCGTCGAGGTGGAGGGCCCGACGGTGGAGGCCTGGGCCGCGGCCATCGCCGGCGAGCACGGATTCACCGACATCAGCCACACCATGGAGGTGTTCGGCACCTGCCGCGACTGCGCCCATCTCACCCGCTGATCGCGGACGCGCATCGTCCTGTGGCATCACTTTCGTCGGCGCCGCAACAACTTTCGGCCACGCCTCCTGGATACGCAGGCCCCACTCCTCCATCGCCCGGGTGAACGCCTCGATCAGCAGTGCGTCCCGGGAGCCGAAGTGATAGCCGATCGCGGCCTGATCTACAACGAGCCGGGCCGCTACCTCTCACCCGGCAGCGCCCGAGATCCCGAACGGGCTGTGGTCGGCTTCATATTCTCCGCTCCCCAACGACATTCGATCGCCGCGATGTCGGCGCGCAGAAACGGTTCATCGCCGATCACTTCGCCGGCGTCGGCTGGCGAGCGCCGCAGTTGCTCGCCGCGCTCCAGGGTGCCGGAGACCTGTATTTCGACTCGCTCAGCCAGATCCGGCTCGACCGGTGGGCCGACGGCCGGGTCGCATTACTCGGCGACGCCGCGTGGTGCGCCGGCCCGGGCGGCAACGGCACCAGCCACGCCATGCTGGGGACGTACACGCTGGCGGGCGAACTCGCGGCGGCGAACGGAGATCACCGGATCGGCTTCGCCCGCTACGAACGGATCATGCGCCCCACGGTCGAGAGGTCACAGAAGTTCGCCACCGGCGCGGGCCGCTTCCTCGCGCCCGCGACCCGATGGCAGATCCGCCGGCGCGACCTCACCTACCGCGTGCTGTCCTCGGCGGTGATGTCCGGAATCTTCACCCGGATGAGCAGTCGGTTCCGCGAAGACCGGGAGGCCGGCGTCCTATCCACTGCCCGTGGCTCGAGCGGGCTCCGTGCCGGTCAGGGCACCAGGCCCTGGCGGGCGCGACCTGCGCCGGACAGCACGAGCAGCAGCATCGTCGCCAGGGCGTCGTGGTCGAGGCCGGCTGCCGGGAAGGTGTAGCGCAGCAGGACGTCGGCGAGTTTTTCGTGGGCGATGATCGTCAGCGAGCCGAACTGCAGGGCGTTGTTGCGGTCGGCGACTCGCTTGTGCAGTTGCGGCTTCAAGGGGCGATCCCAGGCGAGCACGCAGGTCAGCGTGAGGACGTCCAGGCCGGGCGCCAGCGTGACGCCGCGCAGCGAGCACAGCGCGCCCTCGTATTCGAAGCCGAGGGCGTCACCGTCCTCCTCCCGCACGGTGATATCGCATCGACGCAGGCAGGCGGCCGCTTGGGCCTGCAGTTCCCGGGCGACGGTCAGATCGTTGCTCACTTCACGCCACCGAACCGGCGATCGCGCTTGGCGTACTCCACACAGGCCTCCCACAGGTCGCGACGGTCGAAATCGGGGAACAGGGTGTGCTGGAAGACGAACTCCGCGTAGGCGGACTGCCAGATCAGGAAGTTCGAACTGCGCAGCTCACCGGAAGGGCGCAGGAACAGGTCCACATCGGGCATATCCGGCTCGTCGAGATATTTCGCGAAGGTGGATTCGGTGACCTTTTCCGGATCCAGCTGTCCGGCCGCCACCTTCCGCGCGATTTCCCGTGCCGCGTCGGCGATTTCGGCGCGGCCGCCGTAGTTGACGCACATGGTCAGCGTCATCACGGTGTTGTCCTTGGTGAGCTCCTCGGCGATCTCCAATTCTTTGATCACGCTGCGCCACAGGCGTGGTCGCCGGCCCGCCCAGCGCACCCGCACGCCCATCTCGTGCATCTCGTCGCGGCGGCGCCGGATCACGTCGCGGTTGAAGCCCATCAAAAATTTGACCTCGTCCGGGCTGCGCCGCCAGTTCTCGGTCGAAAAGGCATAGGCGGAAAGCCATTTCACGCCGATCTCGATGCACCCTTCGACGGTGTCCATCAGCACCGCCTCCCCGCGCTCGTGCCCGGCGGTGCGCGGCAGTCCCCGATCCTGGGCCCACCGGCCGTTGCCGTCCATCACCAGCGCCACATGCCTGGGCACGAACTCCGGCGGCAGCGCGGGCGGGGTGGCGCCCGACGGGTGCGGTGACGGCGGACGAATCGTGCGGGTGGTCTGGGAGCGGTTACCGATCACGCCACCTATCCTGCATCACCGCGCGCCGCGCGTGACCGGTGCCGTGGGATTTCCGCGCCGACCTGCGCATTCGCTCAGGGCTTGACGCCGACCGCGGCCCAGATGCCGAACGCCTCGTCGGCCCACGCGAGCCGTTCCTCCGGGATGTAGAAGTCCGGGTTCGGGTGCCAGCGGTGCATCGGAACCACCCCGGGCTCGACCAGCTCCAGCCCGTCGAAGAAGCGGGTGACCTCGGCCTTGTTGCGCAGGGCGACCTTCATCCCGGCCGGGGCGTAGACCGCTGCCACCTTCGCGAGCCGTTCCGGATTCACATCGCTGGAGGCGTGGGTGATGCTGAGATACGACCCGGGCGCGAACGCGTCCATATAGGTACGCACGATGTCGTAGGCGCCCTCTTCGTCGGTGACGAAATGCATGATCGCGGCCAGGTTGAGCGCCACCGGCCGGGACAGATCGATCACCGCGCGGAACCGCTCCGAGCCGAGGATCACCTCCGGATCGCGCACATCCGAGGGAATGTATTCGGTACGCCCCTCCTCCGAGCCGATCATCAGCGCGCGGGCATGCGCCAGCACCAGCGGGTCGTGGTCGACGTACACCACGCGGCAATGCGGATCGACGGCCTGTACGGCGTTGTGCAGATTCGGTTCGGTCGGAATTCCGGTGCCGATGTCGAGAAACTGCCGCACTCCGTTGCGGGCCGCGAAACGTGCCGCTCGATGGACGAATTCGCGATTGGCCCGCGCGGCCTGCGCGGTCTCCGGAAACGCCTCCATCACCTTCGACGCGGCCTCCCGATCGGCCGGATAGTTGTCCTTGCCGCCGAGGTAGTAGTCGTACATCCGCGCCGAATGCGCCTTGTCCGTATCGAACTCGACAAGCTCGTGAGACATCGAAGCTTTCTCCGTAAGGTTGGTGGGACCTTCGAGTGAAATTACCCCGTCCGAGCCGCACGTAGGTCCCGCATTCCCGGAAACCTCTTGACCTGGAGTGCGCTCCAGGGCATAGCGTTCTCCCCGGGAAGTCAGTCACTGACGAGGAGAACTCCATGGAGCTCGGATTTCACATTCCTATCTTCGATATCGATGGCGGCACCCCCGCGATCGCGGGAGAGCTGGCGCGGGTGGGGCAGGCCGCGGAGGCGGCGGGCGCCACCTGGCTGTCGTTCATGGATCACTACTTCCAGATCGAGCCGACCGGCCTACCGGCCGAGGCGAATATGCTGGAGGGATACACCACGCTGGGATACCTTGCGGCACATACCACCTCGATCGACCTCGGACTGCTGGTCACCGGCGTAACCTATCGGCATCCGGGTCTGCTCGCCAAGATCGTCACCACCCTCGACGTGCTGTCGGGCGGACGGGCCACGCTGGGGATCGGGGCCGCGTGGTTCGAGCGCGAGCATCGCGGGCTCGGGGTCGAGTTCCCGCCACTGGCCGAGCGGTTCGAGCGGCTGGAGGAGACGCTGCGGATCTGCGCGCAGATGTGGGATCCGCAGAACAACGGGCCGTTCGAGGGCAAGTACTACCAGCTGGCCGAGACGCTGTGCTCGCCGCAGCCGATCCATCGCCCGAACGTGCTGATCGGCGGCGGCGGCGAGAAGAAGACGCTGCGGCTGGTCGCACAGTACGGCGACGCCTGCAATCTGTTCGGCACGTCGCCGGAGGACGTCGCCCACAAACTCGACGTGCTGCGCCGCCACTGCGACGACGTCGGTCGCGATTTCGACACCATCCGCACCACGATCATGGCCAACAATCCGCGCCCGAATCCGGACGTTCGCGACGAATTCGTCCGCAGCATGGCCGATTACGCGAAACTGGGCATCGACGCGGTGCTGATCACCCCGACCACTGGCTCACCCGCCGCGTGGATCGAGGACATGGCGCCGGCGGTCCCGCAGCTGGCCGACCTCGGATAGCCGGCCGGTCTACCCCACCCGCGACGCCGGCGACTCCGCCGCCTCGTGCGGACGAGAGCGCTCGATCAACGGCAACGTCCGCAGCTGCCGTTCCAGATGCCATTGCAGATGGGCGGCGGTGAGTCCGCTGGCCTGGCGACGGACGGACTCGGCGACCACGTCGAGTCCGTCCCAGTCCCCGCGATTGAGCGCACTCATCAATTCCAGGACCCCGACCGCGGGCGTGGCCGAGCCGGGCGGGCGGCAGTGCACGCAGACCGCTCCCCCGGCGGCCACGTGGAAGGCGCGGTGCGGGCCGGGGGTGGCACACCGCGCACATTCGTCGAGAGCGGGCGCCCAGCCCGCGAAACCCATGGCGCGCAACAGGAATGCGTCGAGGATCAGTTCGTGCGGGCGCCGGCCGGCGGCGATCGCGCGCAGGGCGCCGGCGGTCAGGGTGTGCAGGCGGGGCGCGGGGGCGCGCTCCTCACCGGCGAGACGTTCGGCGGTCTCCAGCACCGCGCAGGCGGTGGTGTAGCGACCGTAGTCGGCGACGATATCGGCGGCGAACGCCTCCACCGTGTGCACCTGCGTCACGGTGTCGAGGTTGCGTCCGGGATACAGCTGCACGTCGATATAGGCGAACGGTTCCAGCCGCGCACCGAATTTCGACCGGGTGCGGCGCACCCCCTTCGCCACCGCCCGCACCAGCCCGTGCTGACGGGTGAGCAGCGTGACGATGCGATCGGCCTCCCCCAGCTTGTGCTGGCGCAGCACAATCGCCTGGTCCCGATACAACAACACGCTCATAGTCTCCCACGCCACCCCGACGTGCCCGCGTCCCCACGCCACTGGCCCCCGATCGGGCGCGACGTTCCCGCCCCCGCCGACGTAGCCGGTCACCGATCAGCCGGACATCCGCCCCCTCGGGTGCGCGAGGCCTTCGGCCTCTACACGCTGCGCGGCAGTCCCTCGGCATACAGCTGCGCGATGCGCGGTGCGTGAATCGTGCGCAGCATCAGCGTGGTCCAGCCGGTGCGGATCGGGTCGATCGCGCCGCGGTCGGCCTCGACGAGCATGCGTTCGGGTCCCTGCAGTTCCATGGTGACGGCGGGATGACCCAGCCAGACGTCGACCAACGCCTCCTGATTACCCCAGATGACCAGGCGTTTTCTGCTCATCCCGATGGTTCCGCCGACGATGTTCTCCCAACTGGAAGAACCGTAGTGCAGTGGCGTCCGATAATTGCGTCTGGCCAGCGATCCACTCACCGGGCCGAATACGACGATCCCTTCCGATTCCAGATCCGAACGCACTTGTGGCGGCAGCTCTTTCGAGCCGAACGCCCGGGACATCCACTTCACGCCAGGATCGTAGGCCCGTCTCACAATGTGCGTGCGCACACAGTTCGCCCGCTCCTGCGGAAATACCGGAATCGCACATCACAATTCGACTACGGCCAACCTGCGAATCCGATGGGAACGGGTGACCGGAACCGCGCCGCGACTCGCACGCGTCCCGAGACCGAGATCACAGCGGACGACGGCATCGACGCGAGACCCGAGACGGAATCGGAGCCGCACCGGTCAGCGGCCGATCCGTGGCGCTCGATCAGAAGCCCAGCTTGCGCAGCTGCTTGGGATCGCGCTGCCAATCCTTGGCGACCTTCACGTGCAGGTGCAGATAGATGCGGGTGCCCAGGATGTGCTCGATCTGCTTGCGCGCCGCGGTGCCGACCTCCTTGAGCCGGGCGCCGCGTTTGCCGATGATGATCGCCTTCTGACTCGGCCGCTCCACGTACAGCAGGGCGTGCACGTCGAGCATGCCCTCGTGTTCCTCGCGCGGCATGATCTCCTCGATCACCACCGCCAGTGAATGCGGCAGTTCGTCGCGCACACCCTCCAGCGCCGCCTCGCGGATGAGCTCGGCCATGAGGGTTTCCTCGGGCTCGTCGGTCAGCTCACCGTCGGGGTAGAACGCCGGGCCCTCCGGCATCTTGGATGCGATCACATCGACGAGCAGTTCGACCTGTTCGCCCTTGGCCGCCGAGACCGGAACCACCTCGGCCTCGGGGCCCAGCAGTTGCGAGACCGCGAGCAGTTGCTCGGCGACCTGCGGCTTGTCCACCTTGTCGATCTTGGTGACCACGCCGATCAGCGTCGTCTTCGGCGCCATCTGCTTGACCTGCTGCACGATCCAGCGGTCACCGGGTCCGATCTTCTCGTCGGCTGGAATGCACAGCGCGATCACGTCGACCTCGGAGTAGGTGTCGCGCACCAGATCGTTGAGGCGCTGCCCCAGCAGCGTGCGCGGCCGGTGCAATCCCGGAGTGTCGACCAGAATCAGCTGGGCGTGATCGCGATGCACGATGCCGCGGATGGTGTGGCGGGTGGTCTGCGGCCGCGAGGACGTGATCGCGATCTTCTGGCCGACCATGGCATTGGTCAGCGTGGATTTACCCGTATTGGGCCGGCCGACGAAACAGACGAAGCCGGAACGGAATTCGCCCTCGCCGGGCTGCTCGACGCTCATCGTGCCGTCTCGGTTCCGGCGTCGACGGTGCGGTAGGTCGCACCCTTGCGATCGGTGACGATGACCGCGGCCGACGCGCTCACCTCGCGCACCGCGGCCACGCCCGGATCGCCATCCTGCCCGCCGACCAGCACCGCCGCCTCGAATCCCTGCGCGCCGCTGGAGATCGCGGCCGCGACCGCCGCCTGCAGCGCCGACAGTGACAACGCGTTCAGGTCCACCGTGCCGGCGGCGTAGGTGCGGCCGTCGGTATCGCGGATCGCCGCGCCCGCCACCCCGCCGGTGCGTCCCATCGCACCACGGGCCAGCACCAGCAGTTTGCCGTCCTCGGCGCTCAATTCGGCGGTTTCACCCTCGGTCATCGCCATCTCCGTTCTCGTATCTCGACGTCTCTTCCCGCCCCTGACGGTCGCCGCGCACCGCATCCGCGAGCGCGCCCGACAGTTCGCCCGGCTCCCCCGCCCGGCGCGCGACGACGGTGTGCACGCGCACCCGCCCCCTGGTATCGGCGCCGCCCTCGCCCTGCAGCAGCAGCCCGTGCACGACGACCTCCGATCCCGGCAGCGGCACCCGGCCAAGTGTGTGGGCCAGCATGCCGCCGACCGTGTCGACGTCCTCGTCCTCGATCTCCAGGCCGAACAGCTCGCCCAGATCCTCGACCGGCAGCCGGGTGGAGACGCGGTAGACGCCCTCGCCCAGCTCCTCCACCGGTGCGATCTCGTCGGTGTCGTATTCGTCGGCGATCTCGCCGACGATCTCCTCGAGCACGTCCTCGATGGTGACCAGTCCGGCGATCCCGCCGTATTCGTCCACCAGCAGCGCCATATGATTGCGGCGACGCTGCATCTCGTCGAGCAGAGCGTCCAGCGGTTTCGAGTCGGGCACGAACACGGCCGGCCGCATCACCGCCCGCACCTGCACGGTGCGGCCCCGATCCGCATACGGCACAAGGTCTTTCAGATAGACCACGCCGAGGATGTCGTCGACGTTCTCGCCGACCACCGGAATACGCGAATGCCCGGACCGCACGGCCAGCGACATCGCCTGCGCCACCGTCTTGTCCGCCTCGATCCACACCATCTCGGTGCGCGGCACCATCACCGCGCGGGCCGCGGTGTCGCCGAGTTCGAACACCGACTGGATCATGCGGCGTTCCTCGGAGTCGACCACACCGCTCTGCTGCGCCATGTCGACGATCTCGCGTAGTTCCACTTCGGAAGCGAAGGGGCCGTTGCGAAATCCGCGCCCCGGGGTGATGGCGTTACCGATCATGATCAGCAACCGGCTCACCGGGCCGAGCAGCGTCCCGATCGCCTGCACCGGCAGCGCGGCCGCCAGTGAGATCGAATACGCGTGCTGGCGGCCCAGCGTGCGCGGACCGACACCGATGACGACATAGTCGATCACGACCATGATCACGGCGGTCACGGCCAGCGCCCACCCCCAGCTGAGCACCTCGCCGAGTGCGGCCACCAGCAGGACCGTCGCCGCGATCTCGCAGGTCAGCCGCAGCAACACCATGAGATTCACATAGCGCGGCCGGTCGACCGTGATCCGGGCCAGCCGGCGGGCGCCCGGCCGGTCGGCGCGGACCAGATCCTCCACCCGCGCCGCCGAGACCGTCATCAGCGCGGAATCGATCGCCGCGAAGACACCGCCGACGGGCACCAGCAGAATCGCCAGCAGCAGCGGGATCAGCGCATTCACGCTCTGCCCTCGGCGGCATGAGCTCGGGCCCGCGTGATGACGCTCATGCCGGGTCCAGGGGGTCGCCCGGGGCGGTGAATCCGGTCTTGCCCAGCAGGCGGCGGTCGCGCTCGGCCAGTTCGGCACGGCGGGCGGCCTCGCGCAGGCTTTCGTACCATTCGGCGAGCAGACGGTTCTGCAGGCCGAACATCACCTTCTCCTCTTCCGGTTCGGCGTGGTCGTAGCCGAGCAGATGCAGCACTCCGTGGACGGTCAGCAGCGCCAGCTCGTGGTCGAGGGAATGGCCGGCCTTACCGGCTTGGGCGGCGGCGAATTCCGGGCAGAGCACGATGTCGCCGAGCATCGAGGGGCCCGGTTCGGCGCCGTCGGGGCGGCCACCGGGTTCGAGTTCGTCCATCGGGAACGACATCACATCGGTGGGACCCGGCAGATCCATCCACCGCATGTGCAGGTCGGCCATGGTATCGAGATCGACGAGCACCATCGACAATTCGGCCGCCGGATGCACGTCCATCCGTTCGATCGCGAACCGCGCGACGCTGACCAGATCCGGTTCCGATACGTCGATACCCGACTCGTTGGCGATCTCGATACTCACCCTGCCAGCCTAATGGGGGCCGTGCGGGGGCTCACCACCACATCAGCGGCGAGCCGCTCCGGCAACACAGCGGCGAGCCGCTCCTGTCGCTCAGCGGCGAGCCGCTCCTGTCGCTCAGCGGCGAGCCGCTCCTGTCGCTCAGCGGCGAGCCGCTCCTGTCGCTCAGCGGCGAGCCGCTCCGGCTACTCAGCGGCGGGCCGCCTTGTCGGCCGCGCGGCGCTGGGCGCGGTTGCCACCCGGGTAGTGCCGCGCCACCTGCGGCCGGGCATCGGACTCGTAGCGCTCGTAGGCGTCGACGATCTCCGAAACCAGCCGGTGGCGCACCACGTCACTGGAGGTGAGCTCCGCGAAATGGATGTCGTCCACATCGGTGAGGATGTCGCTGACCACCCGCAGCCCGGACCTGGTCCCGCCGGGCAGGTCGACCTGGGTGACGTCGCCGGTGACGACGATCTTCGAGCCGAAGCCGAGCCGGGTCAAAAACATCTTCATCTGTTCCGGCGTGGTGTTCTGCGCCTCGTCCAGGATGATGAACGAATCGTTGAGGCTGCGTCCGCGCATATACGCCAGCGGCGCGACCTCGATGACGCCGGAGGCCATCAGCTTCGGAATCGCCTCGGGGTCCATCATGTCGTGCAGGGCGTCGTAGAGCGGGCGCAGATACGGGTCGATCTTCTCGTTCAGCGTGCCCGGCAGGAAGCCCAGCCGCTCCCCGGCCTCCACCGCCGGGCGGGTGAGGATGATGCGGGTGACCTGCTTGCTCTGCAGCGCCTGCACGGCCTTGGCGACCGCCAGATAGGTCTTACCGGTACCGGCCGGGCCGATGCCGAAGACGATGGTGTGCTCGTCGATGGCATCGACGTAGCGCTTCTGGTTCAGCGTCTTCGGGCGGATGGTCTTGCCGCGCCGGGCGATGATGTCCAGACTCAGCACCTCGGCCGGAGAATCGGAGGATCCCTCGGTCAGCATGGAGACCGTATGCCGGACCGCTTCCGGGGTGACGACGCGATTGTGCGCGGTCAACGCCACGAGCTGCTCGACCACCCGCTCGGCCAGCGCCACATCGGCGGCCTTACCGGTGAGGGTGACCGAATTCCCGCGCACGTGGATGTCGGCGTCGAGGAGGCCTTCGAGTTCGCGCAGGTTCGCATCGGCGGAACCGAGGAATCCGAAGACGGACTCCGGGGCCAGTTCGATGCTGGACCGCACCGTCCGGGCCGCTGGACCCGAACCGTTACCATTGCCGGGGGCACCGGCTCCGATGCCGGTCGTGGGTGTTGTCGGGTCGCCGATATCGCCTGATGTTCGCAAAAGGGGCTATGGCCTGCTTTCCGGTCTCGAACGGATCCTCTCCTTTCCTCAAAGTCTATCGCGCGGCACCGACACCGCCCACTTATTTGATCTCCAGCCCCAGCTCAGAGGCCGCTCACCCGGAAGATGAGCAGTCGTCACCATCCGTTCACCGACCGCTGCGGCGCGCCCATTCGACGGCGAAGTCACGGAAGGTGCGCACCGCCTCGCCGGGCACCGCGTCGGCCGACCAGATCAGCCCGACCGCGCGGGCGGCGCCCGGATCCGACAGCGGAACCAGCACCGGTCCGGGTTGCGGGCCCCGCACCGCCGGCTCCTCCAACGGCAGCAACGCCACGCCCAGTCCCGCCGCCACCAGGCCCGACACGGTCACCAGATCACTGGATTCCAGGGCAATCCGCGGGCGGAAATCCGCTGCGGCACAGAGCTCGTCGAGAATCCTGCGCATCCCGTATCCGGTCGGCATGGCGATGAATTCGGCCTCGGCGGCCTCGGCCAGCCGGATCTGCCGCCGTCCCGCCAGCCGGTGGTCGACCGGTACGCCCAGCCCGAGGCGCTGCCGGAACAGCGTGCGCCAGCCCAGTCCCGGCAGCGCGGGTTCGGGCGAGGTCAGGCCCAGATCCGCCGTGCCGTCGAGGACCTCGGCGGCCACCACGTTCGCGGGGCCCTGATCGAGCCGGAACGTGATCCGACCCGATACCCGCCGGAAGCCGGCGATCAACTCCGGCACCACCCGGCCGCCGAAGGAATGGACGAACGCCAGCCGCACCGATCCCCGCGCCGGATTCGCCAGATCCGCGAGCGCCCGGCCCGCGGCGTCCAGTTCGGCCTGGGCGCGGCGGGCGTGTTCGTAGAAGATGCGCCCGGATTCGTTGAGCGTCAGCCGCTTACCGTGCCGGTCGAACAACTGCGTGCCGAGCCGCTGTTCGAGCCGGGCGAGCATGCGCGACAGCGTGGGCTGGGCCAGATGCAGCCGGTCGGCCGCCGCGCCCACGCGCTCGAGTTCGGCGAGGGTGAGAAACCAGTGCAACTCGTCACTCGCCATCGGACGGCTCCCAGCGCTCAGCTCGCCTAATGCGGCAATTGCATCAACTTACCGATCATTATGCATTTCCTTTTCCAGCCGCGCGGAGCCACGGTGGAGGAATGACCAGCGCGACCGTGACCACCGCCCCCACTCGGACGGCCGAGGACGCGCGCCACGAACGACGGATCACCCTCGCCCTGTTCGCGGCCGGACTCACCACCTTCGGTTCGATGTACAGCGCGCAGGCGCTGCTGCCGAGCCTGTCGACGGCCTTCGGCGCGACGCCCGCGCACGCCGCACTGGCGGTCTCGCTGACCACGGGTCTGCTGGCGGTGGCGATCGTGCCGGTGAGTGTGCTGTCGGGGCGGTTCGGCCGCACCCGCGTGATGATCGCGTCCGCGGTGGCGACCAGCGTCATCGGCCTGCTGCTGCCGTTCAGCCCGAATCTGGACGTGATGCTGGCGGGGCGGGCGGTTCAGGGCATCGCCGTGGCCGGCGTCCCCGCGGTGGCGATGGCCTATCTCGCCGAGGAGATCGGTTCGGCCGGATTGGGCGCGGCGATGGGCATCTACGTCTCGGGCACCACCGTCGGTGGTCTGGCCGGGCGGCTGATTCCGGCCTTCACCCTGGAGGTGGCGTCCTGGCGTTGGGGCGCAACGATTTTCGCGGTCGGCGCCGCGCTGTGCACGGTGTGGTTCGTGCGGATGCTGCCGCCCTCGCGCCACTTCGTCGCACGGCCTCTCGGCATCGGCGCGCTGCTCGGCGATCTCGCCGCACATCTGCGCAACCGCGCGCTGCTACCGCTGTTCGGGTTGGCCTTCCTGCTGATGGGCGGATTCGTCTCGGTGTACAACTTCCTCGGCTACCGGCTGATCCAGTCGCCGTTCGGGTTGTCCGCCGCCACCGCCGGTGCGGTTTTCCTGATGTATCTGTCGGGGACGGTCTCGTCCACCGCGGCCGGCAAATTCGCCGACAGGCTCGGCCGTTTCCCGGTGGTGGCGATCTCCATCGTGACGATGGGCCTCGGTTTGCTGCTGACCATTCCGGACCACCTCGCGATCCTGCTGCCCGGGCTGTTGCTGTTCACCGCGGGCTTCTTCGGCGCGCACGCGGTGGCCAGCGCCTGGGTCGGCGCCACCGCGACCGGCAATCGCGCGGCCGCCTCGTCGCTGTATCTGTTCGCCTATTACGTGGGCAGTTCGATCGTCGGAGCGCTGGCGGGCCTGGCCTACAGCCGGCACGGGTGGGCCGGATTGGTGCTGTACGTGGGCGCGCTGATCGTGGTCGCGGCGGCCCTGGTCGCGAGCCTCGGTTTCCGCCTGCGAGCGGACAGCGCATCTCGGCGATCGGCCGGGACGTCCGCCGATACTCGGCGCGGCGGCTCGGTGGAATGACCGCGCCGCCGAGGGCACCTGCCGACGCGATCTACCAGCGCGAAGTCAATGCTCCCAGCGCACCGAGCGCGACCGTCGCGGCCGTGGACGTGCGCAGGACCGTGGGGCCCAACAGCGCGACGGTGGCACCCGCCGCGGTCAGCGCATCCAGCTCCGAATCGTCGAGACCGCCCTCGGGACCCACGATCAGCACGATCGGCGCGGTCGGCGGGAACGCCAGCTCGGCGAATCGCGCGGTCGCGGATTCGTGCAGGGCGATCGCTATACCGTTGTCCGCGACGGTTTTCCGGACCAGCTCGGCCACATCCGCGGTGCGGTGCAGATCGGCGACCTCGGGGATATAGGCCCGCCGCGACTGCCGGGCCGCCGACCGGGCCGCGGCGCGCCATTTGTCGACGCCCTTGCGTGCCTTGGTCTCCCAGTTGGCGACGCACCGGGCGGCCTGCCACGGCACGATCGCGTCGGCGCCGGCCTCGGTCATCAATTCGACGGCGAGTTCGGAGCGATCCGATTTGGGCAGTGCCTGCACGACCGTCACCGCCGGCGACACGGGCGGGGCGACCACGCGGTCGAGCACCTTCAGATCCAGTCGGTCCCGTCCGGTGGCCACGACCTCGGATTCGGCGAGCAGTCCCGCACCGTCGGAGAGCGTGATCGGCTCGCCGACCCGGATGCGGCGCACGGTCGCGGCATGCCGTCCCTCGGGGCCGTCGAGCACCGCGACCGCGCCGACCGGCGGTATGTCGTCGAGGTAGAAAACCGTTGCGGCCACGGCGTTTTCAGCGGCCGCTGAACGAGGCGCGCAACCGCGCGAACAATCCGCTGTTGTGTTCGGACTGGGCCGAGAGCACCTCGGTGTGTTCGCCGTTGCGCATCGCCTGATACTTGCGCAGCAGATCGAACTGCTTGTTGTCCAGTTTGGTCGGGATCACGATGTCCAGGTGCGCGACCAGATCGCCGCGTGAGCTGGAGCGCAGCTTGGGCATGCCGTGGGCGCGCAGCACCGATACCTCACCCGGCTGGGTGCCCGGCGGAATGGTCAGTTCGGTGGGCCCGTCCAGGATGGTGTCGATGACCACCGTGGTCCCGAGTGCGGCATCGACCATCGGCACCCGGATCGTGCAGTGCAGATCGTCGCCGTCGCGGACGAAGGTGTCGTGCGGCTGCTCCACGATCTCGACGTAGAGGTCGCCGGCCGGTCCGCCGCCGGGGCCGATCTCGCCCTGGGCGGCCAGCCGCACCCGCATGCCGTTGGCCACACCGGCCGGAATCGGCGCGGCGATCTCGCGGCGGGCCCGCACCCGGCCGTCGCCACCGCATTTGCGGCAGGGATCGGGGATGGTCTCTCCGGTACCGCGGCAGGTCGGACACGGCCGCGAGGTCATCACCTGTCCCAGGAAGGAGCGCTGCACGGTCTGTACCTCGCCCGCGCCGCCACAGGTCTCACAGCGCACCGGCTTGGAATTGCCGTTGGTGCCCGAACCCTGACACAGATCGCAGAGCACCGCGGTGTCGACGGTGAGATGCTTGGTGACGCCGACCGCGCATTCGGCCAGCGACAGCCGCGTCCGCAGCAGCGAATCCGCGCCCGGTTGCACCCGGCCGCGCGGTTTGCGCGAACTGGTCGCGTTCATACCGCCGAAGAAGGCCTCGAACACATCGCCCAGACCACCGAAGCCGGCGCCGGAGAAGCCACCGCCCGCGCCCGCCGATTCCATCGGGTCGCCGCCCATATCGACGATGCGGCGCTTCTCGGAGTCGGTGAGAACCTCGTAGGCGGTGGATACCTCGCGGAACCGCTCCTGCGCGTCCGGATCCGGGTTGACGTCGGGGTGCAGTTCCCGGGCCAGCTTGCGGTAGGCGCGTTTGATCTCCTGGTCGGACGCGTTGCGCCCGACGCCGAGGATTCCGTAGTAGTCCCGTGCCACTTGAGTCTCTAGTCCTGTTCCGAATGGGTGTCGTCCAGCATCCCTGCTCACAGCCGATGCTGCCATGTTCACTGTGGCCGACCGGCGAACGTGGTTGCCGGCCGGCGCGGATCCCGGTTACCGGGGCGGGCTCATCGTTCCGCGAGCACCTCACCGATATAACGGGCGACCGCAGCGACCGAGGCGATCGTGCCGGGGTAGTCCATCCGGGTCGGGCCGACCACTCCCATACCTCCCAGCACGGTACCCGGCATACCGTACCCGGTGGATACCACGGAGGTGCCGCGCATCTGCTCGACCCGGGTTTCCTCGCCGATCTGCACCGTCACCGTGCCGGGCTGTTGCGCGGCGGCCAGCAGCTTCAACACCACCACCTGCTCCTCGAGCGCCTCGAGTACGGCGCGCAGCGAGCCCGGGAAGCCGAAATCACCGGCGTTTCGGGTCAGGTTGGCCGTGCCGCCCAGCACCAGCCGCTCCTCCGGATGTTCCACCAGGGTTTCGACCAGCACGGTCGACACCCGGACCAGCACATCGCGCAGCCGGGCGGGTGCGCTCTCCGGCAGCGCCGCGACGGCGCTCGAGGCAGCGGACAGACGCTTACCGTCCATCGCCTTGCCGAGCATGCCGCGCAGTGCGGCGAGATCCTCGTCGTCGATCACCGCCCCCAGGTCGACGAGCCGCTGATCGACCCGCCCGGTGTCGGTGATCACGACCAGCAGCAGCCGGGCCGGATTGAGGGCCACCACCTCGAGGTGGCGCACCGTCGACGCCGAGACCGTCGGGTACTGCACCATCGCGACCTGCCGGGTCAGCTGCGCCAGCAACCGCACCCCGCGGCGCAGGACGTCGTCGAGGTCCACACCGCTTTCGAGGAACTCCATGATCGCGCGGCGCTCGGCATTCGACAGCGGCTTGACTTCGGCGATGTTGTCCACGAACTGGCGATAGCCCTTGTCGGTCGGAATGCGACCGGAGCTGGTGTGCGGCTGGGTGATGTAGCCCTCGGCCTCGAGAACCGCCATATCGTTGCGCACAGTGGCGCTGGACACACCCAGATTGTGCTTGTCCACCAGCGTTTTCGACCCGATCGGCTCCTTGGTCGCGATGTAGTCCGCGACGATCGCGCGCAGGACCTCCAGCCGCCGCTTCTCGGTGCTCGACATCGGCCCCACCTCCTCGCTCGCCTTCGGGGTCCACACGGCCGCGCACGGGCAGCATCGACCACGCGGATTCCCGGTTGATCCGACACCAGTTTAGTTCCTGTGCGGACAAGTTCCCGCGTGTGAGGTCGCACAGTGGTACCCGACCGGCGCCGGGCGCCCGGTCGGGCGGCGGAACGGGGTGGAGTCACGGGAGGCGCGGGCGACGACGTCCGATTCGACGTCCGATTCGACGTCCGATTCGTCGCCCGATGCGCGAACTCAGTCCGATTCGGCGACGAGTTTGCCTGCCGCCGCATCCAATCCGAGCATCGTCAGCAACGCCTGGCAGTCGTCGACTCCGGTCGAATGACTGGCCACCGCCCGCGCGGCGAGCGCGCTGCGCCGTGCGGCCTCGGCTTTCTCCGCGGCACGCGTTTCGGCGAACTCGCTCTGCTCGTGGACAAGTGTGATGTGGCGTGCCTGTGACATGGATCTCCTCAAGTTGTCTCGAACCCTACGCTGTCCGGGCCCGCGTCCGGGCGGCAGCGCCGAATTCGGGGCGAAATCGGCCGATCCAACGCACGACTACCAGGTGGCGGGTTGCTCCTCGCGCAGGCGGCGCACGGCTCGGTCGATCCAGGTCTCGAAGTGCGCGGCCAGATCTCGGCTCGCCGCCGGGCGAATGGCGATGTGCTCGCGGGACTGCTCCCGCAGATAGCGCCCGTCACCGGTGACGTCGAACCATCCCAGGATGTTCCAGGGGTCGGGGCGGCTGTGCAGATAACCGGCCAGCAGGCCCGCCATACCGGTGCCGTCGAGGGGTCGGGCGGTGAGGCGGTGGAAACGGTCACGCGTGGCGTTGCGGGTATAGCCGTCGTCCGGAGCGCGCAGGTCGTCGATGTGGAAGGTGTCCGGCTTCCCGCTTCCCGGTGGGAATCCGGGCACGATGGCGGCCAGGCGCCCGGCGAGCTGGTCGGTGGGGAACAGCCGGCAGCGGATGGGACCGTCGACGTCGCCGTCGGCGGTCTGGGTGAGCATCACGGCGTGGTAGGGGGTGCGCGCGCCGATCACGCGGTACTCGCGCGGCCTGCCCTTGCCGAGAACCGCTGATTCGCCGTGGATTTCGATGCGGAGTTCGGATGTGGTGAGCGTGTGCAGCGCCAGATGGATCTGCTCGAACTCGTCGGTGCCGTATCGGGCGCGCACGGCGGCCCGGTGTGCGGTGACCTCGTCGTTGGTGGCCAGCTTGCTGGTGTAGCGCAGTGGCACCGGTATCCGGTCGTTGGCATCGCTGTACCACAGGACCGCGAAATCGTCCGGGTCCCAACTCCATTCGGCCATCGTGAGGAAACGCTCCGATCATGCGAGGCGGCACCGCCGGACTCGATGTGCACGAGAACGGCAGCGAAACAGACGGTTTCGGGTGACGGGGGCGAGCCCGGTGCGATCAGCCGGACCCGGTCGGCGGCTCGGCATAGTCGCCGCCGATCACTCCACCCGGAATGGTTCGCGGTGCGGGGCCGAGCAACTCTTCGGTGTTCTCCATATTCCGCAGCCACTCGGGCAGGTCGTGGGTCTTCTCCTCGCCC
>NZ_BAFW01000093.1 GCF_000308535.1 Nocardia cerradoensis NBRC 101014
TGTCGTCGCCGTTGAAGGATGTGTGGTCACTGTCGCGGCACATGGTCGGCCACTTCGTCGAAAACGTCGCCCCCTGCGGCACCCTGCCCGGCGACGCCATCCACGGCGACATCACCACCATCACCCGCACCTGCCTCGAACTCGCCATCAGCCTCCTCGACGGCCGCGACATCCCCGAAAAAACCGAACGCCTCAAAGACGCCGCCGCCGCCTGGGCCCGCGAAGGCGTCCCCATCGACACCATCCACCACGCCATCCACGAAGGCTTCAAAATCGGCTTCGACCTCGTCGTCACCAACGCCACCACCAAAACCCGCACCAACAGCGGCGGCAGCAGCAGTAATGGCGGTGGCAGCGCAGGCAACGATGACGGTGAGCCCACACTCACCCTCACCCACACCGACTACACCAACCTCCTCCAAGGCGCCAAACTCCTCGTCGAAATCCTCGACACCATGACCACCGCCGTCTCCCACGCCTACGTCCGCGAACTCCGCGCCGTCGTCTCCGAACACCACAACGCCGTCCACACCCTCACCTCAGCACTCCTCGGCGGCCACCCCACCTCCACCATGGCCCGCGAATGCGGCATCGAAATCGCCGACAACTACCACATCCTCGCCCTCCACATCCCCCCACACCCCGACCAAGCCAACCCCCACCTCGACCCCACCATCATCGCCCGCCGCAAACTCCGCCGCATCCAAGCCGCCCTCGCCACCACCACCCACACCACCACCCTCTCCCTCCTCTCCACCGACGGCGGCACCCTCCTCATCCCCACCACCACACCCACCGACCTCGACACCCTCATCACCCACCTCTCCCACGCCGCCCGCGTCCCCATCACCGCCACCACCACAACCACCCCCACCACCGACATCCCCACCGCCACCGACCAAACCCACCAACTCCTCGACATGGTCACCCGCCTCCAATCCATCCCCGGCCTCTACCGCTTCGACGACCTCGCCCTCGAATACCAACTCACCCGCCCCGGACCCGGACGCGACCACCTCGGCACCCTCCTCAACCCCCTCGACCACCACCCCGAACTCCTCACCACCCTCCAAACCCACATCGCCAACAACCTCAACCGCCAACGCACCGCCCGACTCCTCCACGTCCACACCAACACCGTCGACTACCGCCTCAAACGCATCGCCCAACTCACCGGCTTCGACCCCACCCAAGCCAGCGGACTCTGGTACCTCCGCAGCGCCCTCGTCGCCCGCACCTACACCACCGCATG
>NZ_BAFW01000092.1 GCF_000308535.1 Nocardia cerradoensis NBRC 101014
ACGTCCAGCGGATCGAACCCATCGAACAGGACGATCTGAGCATGCATGGGAATCCCTTCGAATCCGCCCGGTCGGCCCGGGCACGGCCCGACGGTATGCGGGCAGGTCCGCCGTTCCCAGTGGCGTTTTCGACAGATCTCGACGGAAAAACGACATAGCTCGAGAAAGCCGCTATTACCTGGGTGAACAGAGTGGTTTCCCGGGGCCTCATGGCGAAAGTCACAGGTGGCGACGAGGTATGTTCCAGCCATGCACACCGTCGCCGTTCTGGCCCTGGACGGGGTGGTCTCCTTCGACCTCGCCGCCCCGATCGAGACCTTCACCCGGACGCGGCTGCCCGACGGCCGCCCCGGTTATCAGGTCCGGGTCTGCGCCGAACAACCGGAGGTCGACGCCGGAGCATTCACCCTGCGCGCGCCCTGGGGCCTGGCCGGACTCGCGGACGCCGACACCGTCATGGTCCCCGGCACCGCCGACCCGACCGCGCCGCTGTCGCCGGCCGTCCGCGACGCGCTGCGCACCGCCGCCGCGAACGGAACACGCATCGCCTCCATCTGCTCAGGCACCTTCGCGCTGGCCGCCACCGGCCTGCTCGACGGGCTGCGCGCCACCACGCACTGGGTCGCCGCCGCCGAGCTGGCGACCGCGTATCCGGCGATCGAGGTCGACCCGGATGTGCTCTACGTCGACAACGGTCAGATCCTCACCTCGGCCGGTGCCGCCGCGGCGCTGGACCTGTGCCTGCACATGATCCGCCGCGACTACGGTTCCGCGGTGGCCGCCGACACCGCCCGGCTCTCGGTGATGCCACTGGAACGCGAAGGCGGACAAGCACAATTCATCGTCCACGGCTTCGCGCCCACCCCCCGCGGCTCCGACCTCGAGCCGCTGCTGAACTGGCTGGAAACCAACCTGGCCGCCGACCTGTCCCTCGACGAGATCGCCGCACGCGCCGGCGTCAGTACCCGCACCCTCATTCGCCGCTTCCGCGAGCACACCGGCACCACGCCGCTGCAGTGGCTGCATCGCGCCCGCATCCGCCGCGCCCAGCATCTGCTGGAATCGACCGCTCATTCCGTCGAACGCATCGGCGCCCAGGTCGGCTTCGGCTCGCCCACCGCCTTCCGCGAGCGTTTCAAACGCACCACCGGCGTCAGCCCGCACAGTTATCGCCGCAGTTTCAGCTGATCCTCAGCTCACGGTCGCCGCCTCGGTAACTCATTGCCGGCGCACAGCCGGTACCCAGCCTCGGTCCGCATGCTGACCGATATGGGAACGTCACATCCGAACCGCCGCCTGGGCCGGACCGCGGCCGGGATACTCGTGGCCGTCGGCGCCGTCGGCACCACGACGGCGGCGGTCGTCGCGTACGCCGACAACCAGCCCGCCGCGACGACCGGCACCACCATCACCGACAACACCCGCAGCAGCGACACCGATCAGTCGTCCGGCACCTCCGGCAGCGTTCCCCAGCTGAGCCCCGGCCAGGGCACCGCACACGCGCGCTCGAGCGGCTCGTGACCTCGGTGCCCGCGGCGGAGACCGCCGCAGCCGAATGGGAGCTGTGGAGCACCACCGCTCGCCTCGTCGTCACCGACCCGGCCGCGCTGGCCGACGCGCGCCGCCTCGTCGACGCACATCTGGATCGAGTCGACCACGCCTGCAACCGGTTTCGCGCCGATTCCGAGATCAGCACGCTCACACCCGGCCGCCCGGTCACGGTCAGCGCGTTGTTCGACGAATATCTCGACGCGGCCCTGACCGTCGCCCGCGACACCGACGGCGACGTCGATCCGACGATCGGCGCCGATCTGGAAAACCTCGGCTACGACCGCGATTTCGCGCAGATCACCGCCGGACCGGTGGTCGCCGGGTTGCGCCTCACCCAGCGTCCCGACTGGTCGCAGGTGATCCGCTCCCCGCGCGCGGTGACGCTGCCCGCCGGCGTGCGGCTCGACTTCGGCGCGACGGCGAAGGCCCTGGCCGCCGACCGGTGTGCGCGCACGGTCGCCGATGAACTCGGCTGCGGTGTACTGGTGAGCCTGGGCGGCGATATCGCCACCGCCGGACCCGCCCCCGGCGGGCACTGGCAGGTCCTCGTCCAGGACGGCGCGACCCAGCCCGCCACGCTCGTCCGGTTGCCCGCGGGCGCGGCGATCGCCACCTCGAGTACGGTGCGGCGCCGCTGGATTCGCGGGGGACGCCCGCTGCATCACATTCTCGACCCCGCACCGGATGCGCCGCGGATCCGGTCTGGCGCACGGTGTCGGTGGCCGCCGAATCCTGCCTCGCGGCCAATGCCGCCGCCACCGCCGCCGTGGTGCGCGGCCGGGCGGCACTGCCGTGGCTGCGGTCGGCCGGACTCCCGGCCCGGCTCGTCGGCCGGGACGGGCGGGTGCTCACCCTCGGCGCCTGGCCCGACGAGCCGGAAGGAATTCGATGATGAGCACCTCCGCGTTCGACCAGGCGCTGTGGGCGTTCGGCCGGGGCAGCGGCATCACGGCGCTGATCGTGCTGACCGTGGCGGCCGTCGCCGGAATCGCCGCCCGCTCGGGGCGGGCCGTGCTGCTCCCCCGCGCGGGGCTGGCCGAATTCCACCGCAGCGTGGCACTGGCGGCGACCGCGTTCGTCGCCCTGCACGTGCTGGCCCTGTTCTTCGATCCGTACGCCCAGTTGCGGCTGCTGACCGTCGTGGTGCCGTTCACCGGCGGATATCGGCCGCTGTGGGTGGGTTTCGGCACCCTGGCCGTCGACCTGCTGGCGGTGGTCGTGATCACCGCCCTGCTGCGACATCGCCTGGGGCCCCGCGTCTTTCGCCTGGTGCACTGGTCGGTCTACGCCCTGTGGCCGGTGGCCCTGATCCACACGCTCGGGTCGGGAAGTGACGTCGACCGGGTGTGGATGCTCGTCCTCGTCGGCGCGTGCATTCTCGCCGTCGCCACCGCCGGCGTCTGGCGGTTCAGTCGCGGTTTCACCGAATTCACCACAGTCCCCGAGAGGAGCCGGCGATGACGACGACACTGACCGGAAACCCCACGACTCCACCCGCTCCGACGGGCACCGACCGGCTGCTGGCGGCCACCGGGCCCGAACTCTCCGCGCATGTGGCGCGCTACGGCCCCGCACGCGACGTCGGACGCGAGTTCATCGACGTGGTGTCGGCCGCGGGTCTCACCGGCCGCGGAGGCGTGGGCTTCCCGGTGGCGCGCAAGCTCGCCGCGGTGGCGGACGGGCGGCGCGCCATCGTGGTCGCCAACGGCGCCGAGGGCGAACCCGCCAGCGACAAGGATGCCGTATTGCTCTGGCGGGCACCGCATCTCGTCCTCGACGGCCTGTCCGTGGCGGCGGCCGCCGTGGGGGCGCAGCAATGCCACCTGTACGCCCCGCAACGGCTGCTCGACCCGATTCGGCACGCCCTCGCCGAACGGCAGTCCACGGGCTACGGGACACGGCAGGTGGATCTCACGCCCGCCGCCGATGCCTTCCTGGCCGGGGAGAAGAGCGCGGTCCTCGAGCGGCTCGCCGGTCGCGCGCCGATCCCGCGGGACAAGCCGGTCAGCACCTCCCGCTCCGGGCTGAACGGCCGCCCGGCGCTGGTGCAGAACGTGGAGACCCTCGCCCATCTGGCGCTGCTGTCCCGATTCGGCCCGTCCTGGTTTCGCACCGCCGGAACACCCGACGAACCCGGCACCATGCTGGTCACCCTGTCCGGAACCTCCGCCGCCGGTGTCGTCGAGATTCCCCTCGGCACCGCCCTGACCGAGGTGATCCAGCGGTTCGGACGCACCGATCCGGCCACGGTCCAAGCGGTTCTGGTCGGCGGATACCACGGCGCCTGGCTGCCCGGCGCAGCCCTTCCCCGCGCATCGTTGTCCCGGAAAGCATTGCGCCACTGGCACGCGACACCCGGCGCCGGCGTGATTCGTGTACTCCGCCACGACGAATGCGGACTGCGGGTCACCGCCGAGATCACCGCCTACCTCGCCGCCCAGAGCGCCGGACAGTGCGGCCCGTGCCGCAACGGCTTACCGCAACTGACCCGCACCGTCGGCGATCTGGCGGCGGGCGGGCCCGCCCGGCCGCAGGACGTCGTCCGCATCGCGGATCTGGTCGACGGCCGCGGCGCCTGCCACCACCCCGACGGGACCGCGCGGCTGGCGCGTTCCGCCCTGACCGTCTTCGCCGGGGAAATCGACCGCCACCGGCACGGTTCCTGCCGTGCCCGTTCCCAGGGAGCCGCCCGGTGACCGCATCCGACCGCCCCGCCTGGCGCATGCACATCGACTGGACCCGCTGCGACGGCCGAGGCCTGTGCAGCGAACTGCTCCCCCATGCCATCGCCCGCGACGACTGGGGCTTTCCGCTCACCGGCGACCACCGGGACCCGGTCCTCGACAGCGATTCGGCCGCCGCCGCCCGGGACGCGGTGAGCCTGTGCCCGCGCCTGGCGCTGTCGCTGCGGCGGATCCGATGACACGGGGTTGAAGGCGACCATCCAGGGTAAGGGCTCGGTATGGAACTACTGGTGATCGTCGGCTTGGTCGTTCTGGTCGCCGCGGTGCTGCTGTACCGCACGATCCACAATCACCGGTCGGGCCGGACCGAGCCGCCGGACAAAGAGGGCAACCTGCGGTGACGAGGCGAGAGCACGCGCAACGACAGGAGGCTGGTTCGGTGACATCTCTGTGGCTCGATCGAGCGCCCGTCTCGGTCCCGGTGACCCCGGAACCCGACGGGGAGTACGACTGCGTCGTCGTCGGCGCCGGGCTCACGGGCCTGGTGACCGCCCTGCTCTTCGCCCGCGCCGGGCGCACGGTCGCGGTGCTCGAGGGCCGCACGATCGGCGCGGTCACGACCGGCAACACCACCGGCAAGCTCACCTTGCTGCAGGGCACCCACCTCTCGGCGATCACCGCGAAGCATTCGGCGAGCACGGTGCGCCACTACGTCGACGCGAACCTGGAGGGCCAGCAATGGCTGCTGCGGTTCTGCGCCGAGAACGACATCGCCACCCAGCACGCGGACGCGATCACCTACGCCGGCACCGAGGACGGAACCGACTTGGTGCGCAAGGAATTTCGCGCGTGCGAGCAGGCCGGGCTCGACGTCGCGTGGGCCGAGGAGACCGCGCTGCCGTTTCACACCCACGGTGCCGTGCGCCTGGCGCAGCAGGCGCAGTTCGACCCGATGGACGTCCTCGAGGGACTGACCCTGCAGGCCTGCCGCCACGGTGCGACGATCTTCGAACACACCCGCGTCCACGCCGTCCACGGCGATACGGTGTCGACCGACCGCGGCGATATCCGCGCCGGGACCGTCGTCTTGGCCACGGGCACACCAATTCTCGATCGCGGCGGATACTTCGCTCGGCTCGAGCCCCACCGCTCCTACGCGGCCGCGTTCCGGGTGCCCGGCGAATTCCCGCACGACATGTATCTGTCCGCCGACCAGCCCACGCGCTCACTGCGCTACGCCCCGCACGCCGGCGAGGATCTGCTGCTCGTCGGCGGCAGCGGGCATGTCGTGGGCCGTACCCGATCGGCGATGGCCCACGTCGCCGACATGTACAACTGGACGCGCACGCACTTCCCCGATGCCGAGCTGACCCACCGCTGGTCGGCCCAGGACTATTC
>NZ_BAFW01000091.1 GCF_000308535.1 Nocardia cerradoensis NBRC 101014
CTCGCCAGACGATATGTCGCGCGACCGCCACGACCTCGCCGCGCTGGTTACGTGCCTCGACCCGGCTGTAGATCTTGTGCCCGTCGTCGGTGCCGTTCTCCGGCAGATAGCTGATCGAGATGGTGTCGCCGAACCGGACCGGTGCGGTGAAACGGACGCTGTCGTATCCGTAGGACAGTCCGTCGATCGATTTTTCGACCATCCACCGCCCCGCCGCGGTCGACATGAGACCCATGATCAGCACACCGTGTGCGACGCGTTCGCCGACCGGATGGTGCGCCGCGTACTCGGCGTCGATATGCACCGGGTAGTAGTCGCCGGTGATGCCGGCGAAGGTGTAGACGTCGAACTCGCCGATCGTCTTGGTGAAGTACACCGGCCCGGTCCCCGTCGCTGTTCCGGGTTCAGCTCGCGACATCGCGTGCCTCGTCCTCGGCGCCGGATGCGATGGGGGCGAGGGCGAATCGAGCCTCGAGCCAGTCGGCGGCATGTGCGCCCGCGACGACATTCCCGGTGGGCTCGCCCGGGGTGATCGCACCGCCGAAATGCGTTCCGCGCGCGGCGATATGGGTGCAGTCCTCGGCGCCGAGGGCCGACACCATCTGCGCGGTGTCTGCGGGGAAGGCCGATTGATCACCGGTCACCTCGATGAACAGGGTCGGGACCCGCACACCCGGTGCGCAGCGGGCGAATTCGGCATTCGACGAAATACCGGACCAGGTCGACAGCCATGCCTCTGGGGTGGTGAGCCTGCCGAAGCCGACAAGACCGTAATTGATGAGATCCGGGCGCCGTCCCATCACCGAGCCGTAGGGGCGGTCGTTGGGGTCGAGGGAGAGATCGACGGTCCGCAGATCGGCGTCGGTTCGGTACACCGTCATGATCCGCGGCGCGATCGCTTCGCGTTTGTCCTGCGCTGACCGGGTCGTCGCATACCGCTTGCGGGCGGCGGCACCCCGTTGCAGGCATTCGCGCGCATAGTCGTCGATGCGGCGGACCCGATCGAGCTGGGCAGCGCGGTAACGCTCGACGAATTCGGCGCTGTAACTGGAGCTGTGCGGCGGTTCGGCGAAACCGTTCGCCGGGTCGAAGGCGTTGAGCGCCGGGTCCACCGACATCGGGTCGAATTCGTCAGTGACGGAAGGATCGATACATCCCAGCAGGAGTTTGCCCTGGCCGGGATGGGGTGCCAGGAAGATCGCACCGTCGGCCGTGGGCATCTCCGCCTCGCTGAGCCCGGACGGCCTGCCGCCCGGGGTGACCGCGATGCGCTGCTCCGGCGCGAGTCCGGCCTGCTCCAGGTAATAGGCATACAGGGTGCCGCCGCCGGAATGTCCCAGCGTCACAATCGATTCGAACCCGCGATCGCGCAGGAACACCATTCCTGCCGCGACATCGAGTAGTGCCTGTTCGTGGATCAGCGTCAGATCGTTGTTGACCGAGCGGGTGTGCTGGGTCCACACCGCCGCACCGGCCGCGAGCAGGCCGGGTACCAGCGGATGATGGGTGATGTCCTGGCGCGGATGCATCAGGCACACCACCGTGGTCGCGCCGGGGACGGTGGTGAGTACGCCGCGGACCTTGGCGCCGTCGGCGGTTTCGAGTTCGTGGACGGTGGTCGTGGCCTCTGATGGCCGCCGACCTGCGGCGATGTATCGGCCTGCTCCCAGTCCGGTGGCAGTTACGGTCGGCATGACGCGGGCTCCAATCGCAGCGCATTCTTGTCGTGCTGGGTGACGACGCAGTCGGTCAGGCCGGCAATGGCGCTGTACCACACCGCAATTCGGCAATCGGTGGCGCGCCGATCGATGACGATCACTGCTTCGTCGGTACGGATCTCGAAATAGGGCCCGACCCTGCCGACGGTCAGGGCCGGATCCTCGGCGGCCACCGTCACGATGCCGGAGTTCTCCGGCACGTCGAGTAGGTACAGCTTCATCACGACGACGCTCCGGTTCGGTCCCGCTGGGGATCCCACTGCGCGGCCCGTTCGACGATGAGTTCGGCCTTGCGGGCCAGCAGCTTGCCGAGGGTCGGCTCGGGCTGTGAGACCACGTCGACCAGGGCGTCGACCGACAGATTCGCATCGAGGTCCTCCTGCGGAGTAACCGGACGCAGCGCTCGGGTGATTTCGAACATGTACCCGTTGGGGTCGTGGGTGTAGATCGATTCGATCGTCTCGTGCATGACCTGCATCTCCACCGGCCACTGGCTGGCGTCGAGGCGGCGCCGGTACTCCAGCAGGGCCTCCTCGGACTCGACATGAATCGCCAGATGCCGGGACTGCAGGAAGAACTGCGGGACCTCGGGCCCGAATCCCGAGTAGGCGTCGCCGCGTCCGGTGGTGTTCACCGGCTCGGTGCCGAAGTAGTAGAAGAATGCGATCCGGTCTCCGTCGCCGATGTCGAAGAAGAAGTGCACGAAATCCGGGTGGTCATTCGGCCCCCAGCCGGCGGCGCACACCGAGTGCACCACCGGAAATCCGAGCACATCCCGATAGAACCGCACGGTCGCCGCCGGATCGAAGGTCGGGAACGCCGCATGGTCCACCCCGTGCACGAGATGTCGATCGTGTAGCGAAGTCATTGGTTGCCTCCCAAGTGGGTCCTGTCGTCACCGTAGGACGACCGTTCGTCCCTGTCAACGATTCTGCAAATTATTCGTCATTGGCGCTGAAAGTGCTGATGAGGCATGGGTGGATGGGGTTCGATCGTGGAATCAGGTAGGGACCAGCCGGTATTTTGCGTTTGCGACGAACTATTGACAGATGCGTCGAATGTGGCGTAGGACATAGCTATGGCAAGACGACATGTAAGTGTTCTCGGAGGCGGGCCGGGTGGGCTGTTCGCCGCGCGCCTGCTGGCGCTGCGGCACCCCGATTGGACGATCAAGCTGTTCGAACGGCTGCAGCCGACCGACACCTTCGGATTCGGCGTCGGCTTGTCCGCGGCCGCGTTGTCCTCGATCCGCGCGGTGGATCCGCAGTCCTGTGAGCAGATCCTCGCTCACGCCATCGAATTCAGTTCGGGCAAGTTCGACCTGCCCTCGGGATCGGTGGAGATCCCCGGATTCCACAGCGGTATCGCCGTCGGACGCACCGCGCTGCTGGCCGCACTGGTGCAGACCGCTCGCGACGCCGGGGTCGAGGTGAACTTCGGTTCATCGCACACCGCGCAGGCGCTGAGCGCCGAATCCGACCTGGTGGTAGCCGCCGACGGTGTGTCGAGCAGTACCCGGGAACGCTACAATGAGGCCTTCGGTCCCGAGATCACGCTCGGGCGGGGGCGCTACATCTGGTGCGGTAGCGAGGCGCCGCTCGACGGTACGGTGTTCATGCCGGTGCACACCCCGGCCGGTACCTTCACCACACACGCCTATCCGTACGCCCCCGGTCGATCGACCTTCGTGATCGAGACCGATGAGCAAACCCTGCAGAATGCGGGCTTCGACACCCGCGACATCAGATCCGGTCGTCCCGACGACGGCACCCTGACCTTCCTCAGCGAGCAGTTCCAGCCATTGCTTCAGGGCCACAAGTTCATCGGCAACAAGTCCTGGTGGTTCCAGTTCCGCAATTTGAGCTGCCGCCGCTGGTCGCACGAGAACATCGTGCTGCTCGGCGATGCGGCCGCCACCGCCGATCCGTCGCTGGGGTCGGGCACAAAACTGGCAATGGAGTCCGCGATCGCGCTGGCCGATGCGCTGGAAACCTGGGGTGAGCGGCCGCTGGCCGAGGCGTTGGACGCATTCGAACAGACGCGCCGGCCGGCGATCGGCCGGTTCCAGGGATGGGCCGGACGCAGCCAGCTGTGGTGGGACAGCTTCCCGCAGCGGTTGCACCTGGGCCCGGCCCGGATCGCGGTCGCCTATCTGAGCCGGACCGGCGCGGTGCCGCTGGAATCCGCACTCACCACCAGTGAAGCCATCATGCGCACCGCGGCTGCGGAATGGGCCGGCGTCGACGCCGCCGATATTCCGACCGACAACTTCGTCGACTGGGTGCTGGGTCGCCCGCTGCACACCGATCGGCTGCACACCGAGACCCGGATCGTCGATGCGACGGCCGATGTGTCACAGCGGTTGGTCGTGACGTCCGCGGATCCGTGGGACAGTGCCGGCGACGCAGTCGTCGAGCGGGTGCGCGAGTGCGTCCGCAGCGACGGTCGGCCGGTGTTGCTGACCGGCGGCGCCGACCGCGATTCGTTGCTGGACCGCCTGGCGGTGGCCGAGCGAGTGCGCCTCGAGACCGGTGCCACGGTCGCGGTGACCGCGGCACCGGACTTCTCGTCCGATGTGGTGGCGGGCCTGCTCGCCGGCCGTATCGATCTGGTCCATACCCAGTCCTGAACCGAATCACAGCAGCCGATCCGACCCCGATCGACCAGAGCCCGAGGAGTGCTCATCGTGAAGTCCGAACGATGGAGGGACCAAGTGGTCCCGCTACCGAACGCTGTCGCCGAGCGATATCGTGCCGCCGGTTATTGGAAGGGCCGCACCATCGGTGACCACTTCCACGCGGTGGCGCAGCGGTACCCCGACAACATCGCCGTCGTCGACGCCGATTCGCGCTACACCTATCGTGAGCTCGATCGCCGAACCGATCTGATCGCCGCGGGTCTGCTCGGCCTCGGGTTCACCCCGGGTGATGCCGTGCTGTTCCAGGTGGAGAACTCTGCGGAGACGGTGCTGGCCTGGTACGGCGTCATCAAGGCCGGGCTGATTCCGGTGGCAACGCTGGCCGCGCATCGCGGGCACGAAATCGGGCAGATCGGCGAACTCACCACGGCGCGAGGACATCTCGTCCAGGCCGACTATCCCAAAATCGACCTGGTCGAATTCGCTCGCCGGATGGCGGCGGAGAGCCCGGAGACGACCGATCGAATCATCCTGACCGTCGGCCGGTCCACCCATCCGGATGTGGTGGCGATCGCGGAACTCGGTGCCGACATCGGCGCGGAGCAGGCGCGTGCGCTGATCGAGCGCACCGCGGCGGGGATCGACGGTGACGACATCGCGGTGTTCCAGCTGTCGGGAGGTACGACGTCGGTACCGAAGGTCATCCCGCGCCTGCACGACGAGTACTGGTACAACGCCGCGGCCTACGCCGCCCGCCTGGGCTGGGACGACACCGTCCGCGCCGCGCACATCCTGCCCGTGATCCACAACGCCGGCATCGTGCTCGGTGTGCACGCGGCGCACTCCGTCGGCGCCGCCATGGTGCTCGGCACCCCGGACCCTGATCGGTTCCTGCCGCTGATGGCCGAGAACGGGGTGACCGACATCCTGTTCTATCCGGCGCTGGCCCTGGGCTGGGCGCAGCATCCGCAGTTCGACCGCGCGACCGCTGGACTGCGGCGAGTGATCTTGACCGGGTCGAAGATCAACGACGAGAGCTTCGCACTGTTCGAGGATCGCGGTATCCGCGGGCTCGGGCTGTACGGAGCCGGGGAGGGGCTGGTCATGGTCACTCCGCCGGACGCCCCGGCGGCGGTGCGCCAGCACTCGGTCGGCATCCCGCTGTCCGAACTCGACGAGGTCCGCGTGCTCGAACCCGGCACCGAGAAGGAGGTGCCCGACGAGTCGATCGGCGAGTTGTGCTTCACCGGCCCGTATACGCTGCGCGGGTATCTGAACAGTCCGGAACGCAATGCCGAAGTGTTCACCTCCGACGGACTGTTCCGCAGTGGGGATCTTGTGGCCGCCCGGACCATAGCCGGGGTGCGTACCTACACCTTCGAGGGCCGCGCCAAAGATCTGGTCAACCGCGGCGGCGAGAAGGTCAACTCGGCCGAGATCGAATCGCTGGTGCTGCAGATTCCCGGGATCCGGCGTGCGGCTCTGGTTCCGGTCCCCGACGAGCGGCTGGGCGAACGCGGCTGTATCTGCGTGGAAGTCGTCGAGGATTCGCCCGTACCGACCCTGGCCGACATCACGCGCTTTCTCGAGGCCCGTGACGTCGCGAAGTTCAAATGGCCCGAGCGGCTGGAGGTGATGGCGCTGCCCTCCACCCGAGTGGGAAAGATCGACAAACGCGCGCTGCTCGAAGAGGTTCTGGCCCAGCCGATTTCGGGAGCAACCGATTCCGCATCGGTCGGTTGACCGACCATTCCGATCCGACTGGGGACCGAGGTCTTCGAGCCCCACGATTCAGAAAGATCAGTGAGCAAACATGGCATACGTAATCGGAATCGACGTGGGGGGCACGTTCACCGACGCGATCATCGCCGACGACAAGGGCAACATCATGGGGGCCAAAACCCCCTCCACGCCTGAGGACTACGCGGTCGGCGTGCTGAACGCGATCGACGGCCTTGCCGAGCAGGTGGGTCGCCCCCGCGAGGAAATCCTCTCGGAGACAGCCTATCTCGCGCACGGCACGACCGCGAGTATCAATGCGCTCGTGACCGGTGACGTGGCGGAGGTCGGTTTTCTGACCACCCGGGGTCACCGGGACTCGATCTACATCATGAATGTGGAGGGCCGGTATCTCGGACTGTCGGGAACAGAGGCACAGGACATCCTGCGCACCTACAAGCCCGAGGCCCTGGTACCGAAACACCGCGCGCTGGAGATCACCGAACGCATCGACTCCCGAGGTGATGTCATCGTCGCGCTGAACGAGGACGATGTGCGGTCCGCGGTGACCAACCTGCTCGAGCAGGGCGTCTCGGCGATCGCGGTCTCGCTGTTGTGGTCGTTCCAGAATCCGGCCCACGAGTTGCGGGTTCGCGAGATCATCCGCGAGATGGCTCCGGGGATGTTCGTGTCCCTGTCACACGAGGTGTCCCCCCGGATCCGGGAGTATGCCCGCAGCACCTCGACGATCATGAACGCCCAGCTCGGTCCGCCGCTGCGGCACTACCTGGAGCCGCTGACCGCCGAACTCGACGAGCGTGGTCTCGCCGGGCCGCTGCTGATCATGCAGAGCGCGGGCGGGACGATCTCGGCCGAGGACGCACCGCAGTCGGCCATCACCACGCTGGGATCCGTGCTGACCGGTGGCGTCGTCGGCGCGCATCGACTGGCCCAGCAACTCGGTCACAGCGAGGTGGTCACCACCGACGCCGGCGGTACCACCTTCCTCGTCGGCCTGGTAGTCGACGGCGAGCCTGTGCGCACTCCCGGAACCGTCATCAACAAGCAGCCGGTCAACGCGTCCACCGTGAAGGTCGACGTGATCGGCTCCGGCGGTGGTGCGATCGCGTGGATCGACGCGGGCGGCAATCTGCGCGTCGGCCCCAAGAGCGCGACGGCGGTTCCCGGACCGGCCGCCTACGGCGCCGGCGGCACCCGGCCGACGGTCACCGACGCCGATCTCGTCCTGGGCATCATCAACCCGGACTACTTTCTGGGCGGAAAGCGCACGCTGCGGCGCGATCTGGCCGAGTCCGCGCTGCTGGAACATATCGGCAAGCCACTGGGGCTCAGTGCCGAGGAAGCCGCCGCCGCCGTCTACGAGGTGCAGAATGCGCAGACCGCGGACCTGACTCGGCGGGTGGTCGTGCAGGCCGGTCACGACCCGCGCAACTTCGTGGTCTATGCCTTCGGGGGCGCCGGGCCGATCCACGCCTCGGCCTACACCGCGCAATTGGGCGCCAAGGAACTGGTCGTGCCACTCGGTGCGGGTGCGGCCGGCTTCTCCGCCTACGGTCTGGCTGCCTCCGACATCGTCGTGACGAGGGAAATGTCGGATCCCGCACCGTATCCGGTCGACCCCGCCCGGGTGCAGGAAAATTTCGAACGCCTGGAGAAGCAGGCCCTCGAAGCTCTGCAGCGCCAGGGGATCGACTTCGTCGAGATCACGATGAGCCGCGAATTCGATGCGCGGTACACCGCGCAGATGTTCGAGGTCACGGCCGCGGCGCCGGACGGTCGCCTGGACGAGGAGTCGCTGGCGATCATGGCGAAGAATTTCGAACGCCGTTACGCCGAATTGTACGGTGCGGACTCGGGATTCAGCGCCGCAGGATTCCAATTCATCAATTACCGCGTGCGCGGAACCGGCCGCTTCGCCTTCAGCCCCAGCCTGCCGGCACATCCTGTGGCCGACGGACCGGCCTCGGCCGCCGTCAAACAGCGCCGCCCGGTCTTCCTCGATATTCAGCGGGGTTTCGAAGAAACCGACATCTACGACTATTCCCTCTTGCGGGCGGGACACGAAATCGCCGGCCCCGCTGTGGTCGAGGTCGACTCCACCACTGTGACCGTCCCCGCCGATCGCGTTGCCCGCGTCGACGAGCTCGGCAACATTCGCATCACCTTCTTCTGATCGGAGACCGATATGTTCATTCCCAAACCAGTACCGGTACCCGGATCGGAGATGTACGCCAGCCGGGACATCAGCGCCGAACAGTTGCGGGCCGCCGTCAGCCCGAAGCTGCCCCTGCACGAAATAGACGCTTCGGCGTCCGAGCGTGTGGACGCGCTGACGTATGAGGTTGTCCGGCACCGAATCTGGTCCATCACCGATGAAATGGGCCAGACTCTGCGCCGGATGTCCGGATCTCCGGGCGTGACCGAATCCAACGACTTCGGGTTCGCTATCTGCGACGAACTCGGCAACGAGGTTCAGGTCGGCTTGGCCAACACCGGCATCGTCGCCTCGATGGATCTGGCCGTGTACTGGATCCTGCAGCACCGCAGCCACAATCCCGGTATCGAACCGGGTGACATGTTCTTGACCAACGATCCTTGGACCGGGGGTGGTTTGCATCAGAACGATGCGGCGATCATCGCGCCGTTCTTCTGGGAGGGCGAGCTGTTCGGCTGGACCTCGTCCTGCTGTCACCTGATCGATGTGGGCGGTTCGAAAGCCGGCTCGGCCGACATCATGGCCCTGGACGTGTTCTCCGAGGGAGCACCGACACCCCCGGTCAAGGTGGTCCGCCAGGGAACGATCCAGAACGATGTGCTCGAATCGTTCACCCGACGATCCCGCATGCCCCTGCTGGTCAATCTCGACCTGCGGGCGGAGATCAGTGCCAATCTCACCGCGCAGGCGGGGCTGCGCAAGCTCATCGAGCGCTACGGGCCGACCACGGTCAAGGCCGTCATGAAGCGCATGATGGACGACTCCGAGGCACAACTGAGGGAACGACTGCGTGCCATTCCCGACGGCTCCTGGAGCAGCACCGGGTATATCGAGCAAGCTGTGGTGGGTGACCGGAACCTCTACAACCTCGAACTCGAGTTGACCAAGAAGGGCGATCACCTCACCTTCGACTTCCGAGGCACCGCGTCCTCGGTCGGAATGGTCAACTCGCCCTATTCCGGGATGCGCGCGGCTGTCCTGGTCGGCCTGTTGCCGATCCTCGCGGGTGACATCCCGTGGTCCACGGGCGGCCTGATGCGCTGCTTCGATCTGATCTCGGACGAGGACACGATCAGCAACGCCGCATTTCCCGCCGCCGTTGGGTGGGCACCGATTTCAGCGATGTGGGGGAGTTCGAACCTGGTCGTCGAATGTATGGGCAAGATGCTCGACACCTCGATCGAGCTCAGGTCGCGGTCGCAGTCGGTGTGCACCGGCTCCTACGACATCGTGACGATGGCCGGTGTCGACGAGAACGGAAATCCGTTCGTGGCCATCGATTTCGACGGTATGGCGGGCGGTTACGGTGCGACGCCCGAACACGACGGCGGCGATACGTCCGGAATTCTGCCGATCCCGATGGGCCGGGCACCCGATGTCGAGATGCAGGAATTCCTCAATCCCTACCTGGTGCTGTGGCGTCGTGAGGAGCCCGACTCCGGCGGCCCCGGACAGTTCCGCGGCGGTGTCTCGCTGGCCGAGGCGCTCAGCCCGCACCGGACCCCGGCACCGATGTTCGGATCGTTCATGGGCAGCGGTAAGGCCCGACCCGATGCCAGCGGGCTCGCCGGTGGCTATCCGGGCGGATGTCAGCTCGACATCGTCGTCCGCGACGCCGAGGTGGCGAAGCTCTTCGCCGAGGGGCGGGTGCCCACCTCGGTCGAGGAACTCGGCGGCACCCAGGAGGTCGTCCCGACCCGGTACGAGACCCAGATCGGGGTGCGCGACGTGGTCTTCATCCACCCCGGTGGGGGCGGCGGTTTCGGTGACCCGCTGCTGCGCGATCCCGCGCACGTCGCACGCGATGTCGCCTCCGGCCGGGTCACCCCGGGCAGCGCCGAGCAAATCTACGGTGTGATCCTCGGTCCGGACGGCACGGTCGATGCCGAGGCGACCGCCACCCAGCGAACCAGCCTGCGCAAAGCCCGGCTGGGGCCGCAAGCAGGCGAACTCCGCAGTGTGAAATCCGATGCCACCGAACTCGATTCGGATACCTACCTGGACACGAACTTCACAATCGTCGAGGGGCCGGACGGACGAGCCGTGGCGTGCCGGCACTGCGAGATCACGATCGGCCCCGCGGCTGCCGATCACCTCGGTGCGCTACATGTGCGCACGGGCGAACCTGCGGAAGGTGGCTCGGCGGTGTGGAGCGACCCACGACTGCACATCGACAGTGACACGATCTTCCGGCAGCTGTGCTGTCCCGGCTGCGGTACCGCTGTGCACACCGCCGTCGTCCCCGCACACGAGCCAGTGCTCGGCCGAGACGGACACAGTTCATGTCATGGCGGAGCTAAAGTCGCCCCATGAGCAGGAACGGACGCGCACCGAAGGCCGACGCGACGATCGGTGTCACAGGTCGCCCGCAGGACCCCGACCGGTCGGCGGACCGGTCGGGGCTGCGCCGGGAACTCGTCGAGAACGAGCTCTACGAGACGGCTGCGCAGCTGTTCGCGTTGAAAGGCGTTGCGGGAACCACATTGCAGGACATCGCCTCGGCGATGGGAGTCAGCCGGCAGGCGCTGTACTACTACGTGAAGAACAAGGACGACCTGATCGAAAAGGTCGTCACGGAGATGATCGAGGTCACGCGCTCGCTCAGTGAGCACTTCATGGCAAGCGAGGAGCTGGCACCCGATGAACGGCTGCGCGCGGTCGTGCGTGCCCTGGTGCTGCAAATCGCGGAACGGCCGTACCGCCACCGGCTCGTCACACAGGCCGAATCGATGTTGTCGGGCGATCTGGCGCGGGAGCACATCGCTTATCGCAATCGTTTCGTCAAGGACATCGTCGCGACCATCGAGGCCGGGATATCCGACGGGATCTTCCGGCCGGTGGATCCGTTCACCGCGGCGATGACGATCCTGGGCAGCTGCAACTGGACCGCCTGGTGGTACCACGGCGACCTCGTCGGCGCACAGGAAACAGCCGACAGTGTCGCCGATATGGCGGTACGCGGATTGATCAGCGCGGACCGGCAGCGCTCGAGTAGTGGTACCGCGGAGGGTGCTCTCGAAACCATCCGGGAGAGCCTCAGCACGTTGGAACGTGCGCTGCGAAAGCAATCCACCGACTGATCGAATTTTTCTCTGCCCGGTGTGGCGGCCTGCCGCCACACCGGCCCTGAGCATGCCCGAAAGAAGACAACATGAACAAACCCACTGGACGCGACGCGGTAATCGTCGGCGCGGTTCGCACACCTATCGGACGCGGCCGCCCCGGAAAGGGCTACTACCGCGACGTGCACCCCAATGCTCTGCTCGGAAAGAGCTTTTCGGCGGTTCTCGATCGCTCGGGCGTCGACCCGGCACAGGTTGAGGACGTCATCGCCGGCTGCGTACAGCAGATCGGCGTACAGGGATGCAATATCGCGCGTAATGCCTGGCTGCAGGAAGGGCTGCCGGTCGAGGTCCCGGCCACGACACTCGACCGCCAGTGCGGATCCGGCCAACAGGCGGTCAATTTCGCCGCCGCCACCATCACGGCGGGCGTCAACGACGTCGTCGTCGCGGGCGGTGTCGAGCATATGGGCAGCGTGCCGTTCGCGCTGGGAGTGCAGATCCAGAACACCTTCGGCATGGCCGTCACACCAGCGCTGATCGAACGGTACGGCGTGATCGAGAACCACAATCTGGTGGGCCAGGGCATTGCCGCGGAGGCACTGGTCGATATGTGGAAGCTGTCGCGAACCGAACTCGACGAGTTGGCCGTACGCTCGCACGCACTGGCTCAGCGGGCTACCGAGAACGGTGAATTCGACCGGGAGATCGTCGAATTCACCGTCGACGGCGTCACCCATCGCACCGATGAGGGGATCCGGCCGCAGACGAACCTGGAGACCTTGGGCACACTCGAGCCGGTCTTCCGCGCCGGCGGTACCACGACCGCCGCGACCTCCTCGCAGGTCTCCGACGGATCGTCGGCCGTACTGTTGATGAGCGCGGACAAGGCCGGTGCCCTCGGGCTCGCGCCCCGGGCGCGGATCGTCGACCAGGCGGTGGTCGGTGTGGACCCGAACCGGATGATGCTCACCGGGCCGATTCCGGCGACCCGCAAGATCCTGGAACGCAATGGGATGACGATCGACGACATCGATGTCATCGAGATCAACGAGGCCTTCGCTTCCGTGGTCGCCGCCTGGAGTCGCGAACTGAAGCCGGACCTCGAGCGGGTGAACCCCCGCGGCGGTGCGATGGCGCTGGGCCATCCGCTCGGTGCTACCGGAGCGCGTCTGGTCACCACCCTGGTGCACGAACTCGAAGACACCGACAAGGAATTCGGTCTGGTCACCATGTGCTGTGGTGGTGGGCTCGGTACCGCGACCCTCATTCAACGCATGTAGTTCGCCGCCGAAAAGTCGTGTCCCGGTGCTGGTTTCAGCGCCGGGGCACCTTCATGGAAGGAAGCGGCCCCAAACCGGGACGGTTCAAAATGCCGCAGCAACTGAGCAAGCTCTACTCTTGCAACGATCGCTGGCGGCTGTGTCCTGGGTATCGAGGACGGCATTCGAGGTGGCGTCGAGGGCCTCCGCCTCACAGACGGTGCCGGGCGACCACTCGCAAGGTTCGCGCGTGCGCTTGCTCGGCCCGCTCCGGATTCCGTTCCGACAGCGCCACGTACAGTGCATCGACCACCGCGAGGTGGAGGAATCTGCTGGTCATGGCCTCGAGCCGGTAGTCGGTTTCCGCGGATCCGGCGACCAGCACAACATCGCAGACATCGGCCAGGGGGGTACGGGCGAAGCTGGTGAGGCCGATCGTGGTCGCACCGGCCTCGCGGGCGGCGGCGGTTATGGCGAGTGTCTCCTGGGTCTGACCGGAGTGGCTGACGGTGAAACACGCATCGCCGGTGCCGAGCAGGGCCGCCGACACATGCTGGGAGTGCACCTCCGGATTACTGGCCGTCATCAATCCGGCCAGCTGCAGCCGGTAGGCGGCATCGGCGGCTACCGGCTGCGAAGTTCCCACTCCTGCAACCAATACCCGGTGGGCACCGTCGAGAACCGTTACCGCGCGGCGGAATACGGAGGTATCGAGCGCCGAGACCGCCTGGCTGAGCGCCTGCGCGGTCTCCAGGAATATCGCTCCCGGCAATCCTATCGACTTGTCCCGTGCCGGCGGCCGGGTCGAAATATCTCCGGCCAGCTGCAATTTCAACTCTTGGAAGCCGCGAAATCCGAGCTCCTGGCTGAAGCGCACCACCGACCCGACCGAGGTATCCGACTGCGAAGCCAGTTCACCGACCGACATTCCCAGTACCGTCGCCGGCTGTTCTCGCAGGATCTGCGCGACCCGGTTGCCCGCCGGCGACAACGTCCCGGCCCGCGCCCGAATCCGTTCGGAGACGGTGGCACCGCGGGCGCCGGGGTCCGCGCCTCCAGCGTCGATGACATTGCCGGATTCGGTATTGCTGGGTCCAGCACTGCTTGTTTCAGGCTTCGCAGGTTGGGTCAACGTTCCTCACATATAGCTGCGGCGGATCCGGTTGCTGACTGCTTCGACGATCGCGACGAGCACCAGCACGATGATCATCACCGCCGCGGCCCGCCGATAGTCCAGCGCCTGCAGCGCGGTGACCAACTCGTAGCCTATTCCGCCGGCTCCCACGATGCCCAATACGATCGAGCTTCGGATGTTGATGTCGAAGCGGTACAGGGTATTCGCCACCAGGCTTGGCATGATCTGTGGCAGCACCGCATGCTTGATGATCTGCAGTGGCGAGGCACCGACCGCGGCGAGCGCTTCTCCCGGTCCGGGGTCCACCTCTTCGATCCGCTCGGCATACACCTTGCCCAGCATGCCGATCGAGTGGATCGCCAGCCCGAGAATGCCGGGCAGCGGGCCGAGTCCGAGCGCGGCGACGAACATGAGCGCGAACACGAAATCGGGTACGGCGCGGCACACCATGATCAGGAATCGCACCACCACGAATACCGAGCGATGCGGCGCCAGGTTCCGGGCGCCGAGAAGTGCCAGCGGCAGCGACACCACGGCCGCCAGCAGTGTGCCCAGGAACGCGACCTCGATGGTCACCAACGTCGCCGACAGCAGATCGGACAGGCCCTTGAAGTCCGGCGGCCACATGTTCTCGGCGATGAAGCGGCCGAAGGCCGGCATGGCGGCCAGCACCT
>NZ_BAFW01000090.1 GCF_000308535.1 Nocardia cerradoensis NBRC 101014
GAGCACTCGTTTTTCGCGGCTATCGGCGCACTTCGGGGCGGAAAATCGGGTGCTCGCGGGCGCGGAGCACCGGAATACTTGCGCGGCACCGATGAGTTGAGTGGGTCACGGTCGTCAGGTCTGGTGTGACGTTCGAGGCACTACAGGGGTGACTCGGCGTCGGTCAGACATTCTGCGTTCGCGACACCCGGAGGTACACATGCCCGCCGAACCAGTCCATCGCCCGGCCGGACGAAGAACCCCGGCGGTGATCCGGCTGCTGGTCCTCGCGACCTTCGTGGTGATCCTCAACGAGACCATCATGATCAACGCGATCCCCCGCCTGATGACCGATCTGCACGTCACCGAGCGGTCCGCGCAGTGGGTGTCGACCGCGTTCATGCTCACGATGGCGGCCGTCATTCCCGTCACCGGATGGTTCCTGCAACGCGTCACCACCCGCCGCGCCTATGCGCTCGCGATGGGCGTCTTCCTCGCCGGCACGCTGTTGTCGGCCGCGGCGCCGTCGTTCGCGATCCTGCTGGTCGGGCGCGTGGTGCAGGCCGGCGGTACCGCCGTGATGATGCCGCTGCTCATGACGACCCTGATGACCGTGGTGCCCGAACACGACCGCGGCCGCGTCATGGGTAACGTCACCCTCGCCATCTCCGTGGCCCCCGCCATGGGTCCGGTCATCTCCGGTCTGGTGCTCCAGATCGGTTCCTGGCGTTGGCTTTTCCTGCTGGTGTTGCCCATCGCCGGCGCGGTGACCTTCTTCGGCCTGCGAAAACTGGAGAACGTCGGCGAACCCGAGAGCGGTGCGATCGATTGGGCCAGTGTCGTTTTCGCGGCCCTGGGCTTCGGCAGCCTGGTCTACGGCCTCAGCCGGTTCGAGGTCGGCAACATCGTGATCCCGGCGCTGATCGTCGCGGCCGGTGTGGCCTTCATCGCGGTGTTCGCGGTCCGCCAGATTCACCTGCAGCGCACCGGCTCTCCCCTGATGGATCTGCGAATCCTGTTGTCCGGCACCTACACCAAGGCGTTGGTGCTGATGGCCGTCGCCTTCCTGGCGATGATGGGCTCGATGATCCTGCTGCCGCTGTACCTGCAGAATCTGCGGTCGCTCTCGCCGCTGGAAACCGGCCTGCTGGTGATGCCGGGCGGATTGGCGATGGGACTGCTGGGGCCGACGATCGGGCGGCTGTTCGACCGCTTCGGCGGGCGCATGCTGGTGATTCCCGGCGCGGTCGGCATCACCGCGGCCCTGGCCGGTTTCACCCGCATCTCGCTGACGATGCCGTACTGGCAGCTGCTGGCCCTGCACATTCTGCTGATGGTGTCACTGGCCGCGGCCTTCACCCCGGTCTTCACCCTCGGTCTGGGCGCGCTGCCGCCGCATCTGTACTCGCACGGCAGCTCGATGCTCGGCACCCTGCAGCAGGTGGCCGCGGCCTTCGGCACCGCCCTGGTGGTCACGGTGATGACCGCCCGCGCCACCACGCTCACCGACCGCGGGATCGAACCGCTCGTCGCCCATCTGTCGGGTATGCGGCTGGCCTTCGCGATATCCGCCGGCCTGGCGGTGATCGTGATCGTCATGGCGGTGCTGCTGCCCAACCGGGCGGCATCCTCGGAGGCGGTCGTCCTCGATTCCGAGGACGTCGAGGACACCGAGATGGTCCGCGGCTGACCGCAGACCGAAACGCCCGCGAGACCACCGGTCTCGCGGGCGTTGTCGTGTTCAGCCGCGATCAGCTCCGGGATGAACCGGCACCGACATCGGACCCACCGTGAAGAACGAAGGGGTGTAAGGGATTTCGGCCGGATCGACAGCCAGTGTCAGATCGGGGAACCGGCGATACAGGCTCGACAACCCGAGCCGGCCCTCCAGCCGGGCCAGCGGTGCGCCGATGCAGTAGCGCGGTCCGTGGCCGAATCCGAGATGTGGCCGCGGCGGGCGGGTGATGTCGAATTCGTCGGCGGTCTCACCGTGATAGGCGGTGTCCACCCCGGTGGCCTGGTAGACCACACCGACCGCATTCCCCTTCGGTATCGGCACCCCGTCGATGGTCACGTCCGCCAGCGTGAATCGGAAACTCGTCATCATCACCGAGTGCCGATAGCGCAGCGTCTCCTCCACCACATCGGCCCACCGATCCTCCGCCTTGACCAGAGCCAGCTGGTCGGGATGCCGGCCCAGCGCGACCACCGCGTTTCCGAGCAGGTAGACGGTGGTTTCGTGGCCGGCGATCAGCATCAGCCACAGCACGGCGACCAGTTCGTCGGTGGTGAGCCGGTCGCCCTCGTCGCGGGCCCGGACCAGATCGGAGGTCAGATCGTCACCGGGCTCGCGTTGTTTGCGCTCGACCAGCTCGTAGAGATAGCCGCGCAGCGCCACCTGCGTCGAGAACGCCTCCTCGGCCGAAATATCCTGCGACAGTGAGGTCAACGTCCACTGCCGCAGCTGCGCCCGCTCCGATTCCGGTACGCCGAACAGCTCGCTGATCACCGCCATCGGCAACGCGTCGCAGAACGCCGGCACCAGGTCGACCGGATCCCCCGCGGCCGCCACGCCGTCGAGCAGGCCGTCGATGATCGCCTGGATCCGCGGCTCCAGAGCCCGGACCCGGGCCGGAGTGAAGCCCTTGCCGACCAGGCCGCGCAGGCGCCGATGGTCGGCGCCGTCCTTGGTCGACAGATGATCGCCCTGCACGATCGCCCGGAACGGCCAGTCCGCGGGGATCGATCCGTCGTAGAGCGCGGGCCAGTGTTTCGGATCCCGGGCGAAGGTCTTGTTGTCGCCCGCGAGGATCTCCTCGACCGCCCGATGGGAGAGCGCGAGGTAGGCCGGAACGCCGCCCGGGAAGTCGACTTCGACCACCGGAGCGGTCTTGCGTAGGCGGAGGCAGGTATCGAGGGGACGTTCGTTCGCATCGGGAAAAGCAGGTCGGTTCGTCATCACGGAACCCTTCGACTGTCGACGTGACTGCGCACGCGGATGAGACCTGTTGCCCGCGAAATCATCTCAGAGTTCCACCGCGGCCGGGCCGGGTCGGGCACCAGCCGTGGGGAGAGTACGCACCGAGGCGCGCGGCTCGCCGCGAAGGCGACGCGGCAGCCGTCCCGAATTAGAACGTGTTCTATATTCGAGGGGACCGTTCCTGCCATCCTCGGGAGTTGACGACATGTACAAGTGGTCCGATGAAGATCTGATGCTTCGCGACGCCGTGCGCGGCTTCATCAAGAAGGAAATCGAACCGCATGTCGACCGGCTCGAGAGCGGCGCGCTGCCGCCGTTCGACATCATCCGCAAGCTGTACGCCACCTTCGGCCTCGACGAGATGGCGCGCGAAGGGCTGGCGAAATCACTGGCTCGCGAGGAAGCCGGAACGCCGGGTAAGTCCGGCGGCTTCAGCGGGGCCGGCAGTATGGGCGTCATCCTCAACAGCGAGCTGGCCGGAGTGAGTCTGGGGCTGGTCGCGTCGATGGGCGTGAGCCTGGGCCTGGCCGTCGGCACCATCCGCAGCCGCGGCACCCTCGCGCAGAAGAAGCGCTGGCTGCCGGAGCTGGTGACCTTCGAGAAGGTCGGAGCCTGGGCGATCACCGAACCCGATTCCGGCTCCGACGCATTCGGCGGCATGAAGTCCTACGTCCGCCGCGACGGCGAGGACTACATCCTCAACGGCCGCAAAACCTTCATCACCAACGGGCCGTACGCCGATGTGACCGTCGTCTACGCCAAACTCGACGAGGAGGACGGCACCGACCGGCGCGAACGCAAGGTGCTGACCTTCGTCCTCGACAAGGGGATGCCCGGTTTCGTGCAGAGCGCGCCGTTCAAGAAGATGGGTATGAACTCGTCTCCCACCGGCGAGCTGGTCTTCGACAACGTCCGCCTGACCCCCGACCGCCTGCTCGGCGAGACCGAGAATCCCGCCAAGGGTGACGGCAAGGACAGCGCGAAGGAATCCTTCGCCGCCGAACGCATCGGCATCGCCTCGCTGGCACTGGGCATCATCAACGAATGTCACCGCCTCTGTGTCGATTACGCGAAATCGCGCACCCTGTGGGGTAAGGAGATCGGCCACTTCCAGCTCATCCAGCTCAAGCTCGCCGAAATGGAAATCGCCCGGATCAATGTGCAGAACATGGTCTTCAATGCCATCGAACGCACCGCCGCCGGCGAATCCGTCTCCCTCGCCGAAGCATCCGCGATGAAGCTCTACTCCTCCCGCGCCGCCACCGAGGTCGCCATGGAAGCGGTTCAGCTGTTCGGCGGCAACGGATACATGGCCGAGTACAAGGTGGAACAGCTTGCCCGCGACGCGAAGTCGCTGATGATCTACGCGGGCAGCAACGAGATCCAGGTGACGCATATCGCCAAGGGCTTGTTGAACGGCTAGTCCGCAGGCCCCTGCCCGACGTCCGGTTCAGATGTGCTGATCCGCCAGCTGCAATACCAGGCAGGCGACGGCCAGGGGCAGGAACAGTCCCACAGCCAGATAGAAGGTCTGGGCGTAGTCGGCGACGCGGATGTGGGTATAGGCCGCGCAGACGAAGTAGAGCACCAGGCCGATCGCGGCGGCCGTACCCACATACGGCACCCCGAGCACACCCAGCAGCAGCCCGGCCGCACCCGCGAGCTTCAGGGTGCCGATCGGGAAGGTGAGCCACGACTGCGGAATTCCGGCGGTCTCCATCGCCGGCGCCAACGTGGCCATGACCGGGGCGAATCGGGTGACGGCGGCGACCCCGGAGAAGGTGTTGGCGGCGATGGTGACGAGCATGACGGTCAGATAGGCGACGTACATCGGAGCCTCGCTCGATCGATAACTAATACGGTTTCCCAACTATATCGTTTTCATACGATATGAGATAGAGTGGATTCGTACCCGAGCAGTCGCCGTGGCGACGCTCTCATCCGAGCAGAGGACCACACATGTCCGATGACCTCTCCGTATCCGGAATCGACCCCACGACGGTCGATTTCGAACAGCTCTACAGCGGCGCCGCCCTGGCCCCCGGCCTTCGCCTGGAGAAACCACCGTGGGACATCGGCCGCCCCCAACCACTCCTCATCGCCTTGGAACGCGCCGGCCGGATCACCGGCGAGGTGCTCGACATCGGTTGCGGCCCGGGAGACACGGCCGTCCACCTGGCCGAATGCGGCTACCGAGTGACAGGTGTCGACATCGCCCCCACCGCGATCGACCAGGCCCGCGCCCGCGCCGCCGGCCGCGACCTGCCGGTCACCTTCGCCGTCGCCGACGCCACCATCCTCGCGGGCTACGACAACCACTTCGACACGGTAGTGAGCAGCGCCCTCCTCCACTGTCTCTCCCCCACCCAACGCCGCTCCCACGTCGCCGCCCTCGCCCGAGTAACGAAGCCAGGTGGAAGGCTCATCCAATTCAGCTTCGCCGCAACAGAACACGCGCACCTGTATGCGCCCTACCCGCTCTCCGAACCCGAACTGCGCAGCGAATTCACCACACCGGAGTGGGACATCACGACCCTGAGACCGGAGTTCATCGAGGCAGTGAATCCGCCGGAGGAAGTCCGAAAACTGTTCGCGTCCCATGGTTTCCATCCAGAAAAGGACGAGACCGCCGGTCTCCGACTGCCCGTCCACCTGCTGGAGGCTCAGCGGGTGTAACCGATCCGCTCGCCCCACCACGGTACGAAGGTGCGGTCGATGATCCGCGGCCGCAGGATCGGATCGTCTGCGGCGCAACGCCGGACATCCGGCCACCGCAACCACGGCACACCGGATCGAGTTGCCGGCCGGCCTCGCCGAACGCCCGGTCACCGGCACCACGGCACCCTCGATCGCGTCCCCAGCAAGCATCGAACGCCCGAGGTGGTCCGAAGGGCCGTCATCAGGCTCCCGAGTCGGCGACTTATCCCCTCTTCAGCGACACCCGCGAGGGGCGGAATCGGGCCAAGGCAGCCGGGACGACTCCCGGCTGCCTTGTCGAACCGCGCTCAGTGGGAGTCATGGGCCGCCTGTTCGATCACCCCGGCCACCACATCGGGGTGGGAGACCGCGACGGAATGCGAGGCGGCTACCTCGGTTACGTGGGCGTGGGCGCGTTCGGCCATGAAGCGCTGAGCCGCGACCGGGATGTTCTTGTCCTCGGTCGTGATCACATCCCAGCTGGGCTTCTCGGTCCATGCGGCGACGGTGGCCTTCTCGTCGAGCGCGGACTGCGCGATCGGCCGTTGTCTCGCGGCCATCAGGGCGGCGCGGTCGGGGGCGACGTCGGCGGCGAACTGGTCGCGGAACTTGGCCTGCTGGATGTACAGGTCGGTACCGGTGCTGCCGTCGGTGTTCGTGACCGGCACCGGATTCACTGCGCCCGGCAAAGTGGAGCCGGGGAACTGATTGGTCAGCCCGAGTGCCGTCTCCCCCGGCGCCGGCAGGAACGCCGCCACATAGACCAGGCCCTCGACCTGATCGTTCCCGGCGCCCGCCGCGCTGATCACCGACCCGCCGTAGGAATGCCCTACCAGGATCACCGGCCCGTTGATATGGCTGATCAGGCCACGCAACCCGGTGGCGTCCATGGCGGGCCCGCGGAGCGGATTCGCCGCCGCGACAACCGGATAGTGGTCACTGCGCAGCTTCTCGATGACACCGTCCCAGCTGGAGGCGTCCGCGAACGCACCGTGCTCCAGCACGATCGTCGGCTTCGGCGCGTCCTCGCCGGGCCCTGCCTGGGATGTCGTTTCGGCGGCGCAGGCAACGGCCACACTCCCCGCGACGACAACCGCCGCCACCACCGAAACCGTCCGGACAACGCGCCGCCGCGTGCGGCCACGTCCGACTACGACCATGTGATTACGCCCTTCGTACAAGTGGTGCGGATACGGGTTCCACTGTGCGAGGCGGACCCGTCGCCAGGCATCCGTCAGACGACGCTGTCGACGACGTAATCGGAGCCGACGCGAGCGATTACGTCGTCATCAGCGTCATGCGACGGATGTCGCGATCGGATCTCCGGACGACAGTGAAGTTCTGTTCGTTCCCCACGGAGGAGAATCCGATGAGCACCCTTGCCGTCACGAAATCCGAACGCGCCGCCCTGATTCGGCTGTACCTCGGCCGCGGCGTCCTCGCCGTCGCATGGGCGGCCGTCTTCGCCACAGCCCACGAATCCCTCGACGCACTCGCCGTCGGCCTGCTGGTCGCCTACCCGTTGATCGACGCCGTCTCGTCGCTGATCGACTACAAGGCGACCGACGCCGGCCCCGAACGCCGCGTCACCGCCTTCAACGCCACGCTGAGCACGCTGGCCGCCGTCGCGGCCGGGACCGCAGCGATCACCGGCGGCGTAGCCGCAACCCTCGCCACCTTCGGCGCGTGAGCGGTCCTCTCCGGTGCGGCCCAGGTCGCCGTCGGCCTGTACCGTCGGGGTCCCGAGCTCGGCAAGCAGTGGCCGATGCTCATCGCCGGCGGTCTGTCGTTCCT
>NZ_BAFW01000089.1 GCF_000308535.1 Nocardia cerradoensis NBRC 101014
TGAGGGCGAACGGCTGCAGAAGGTGCTCGCCAAGGCGGGCGTGGCCTCGCGCCGCGCGGCCGAAGAGCTCATCGAACAGGGCCGCGTCGAGGTCGACGGTGCGGTCGTGCGTGAACAGGGCCTGCGCATCGATCCCGACACCGCCGTGGTGCGGGTCGACGGGGTCCGTGTCGTGGTTCGCGACGAGCAGGTCTACCTGGCGCTGAACAAGCCCAAGGGCTTCCAGTCGACGATGTCGGACGAAATGGGCCGCCCCTGTGTCGGCGATATCGTCGCCGAGCGGGTCATGGCCGGTCAGCGGCTGTTCCACGTCGGCCGCCTCGACGCCGACACCGAGGGTCTGCTGCTGCTCACCAACGACGGCGACCTCGCGCATCGGCTGATGCACCCGTCGTTCCAGGTGTCGAAGACCTACCTCGCGACGGTGCAGGGTGAAATGCAGCGGGGCGTCGGCAAGCAGCTGCGCGACGGTGTCGAACTCGAGGACGGCCCGGCGAAGGTCGACAAATTCCAGGTGCTCGAGGTCGCCGAGGGTAAAACGCTGGTCCGTGTGGTCCTGCACGAGGGTCGCAAGCACATCGTGCGGCGGTTGCTCGCGGAGGTCGGGTATCCGGTGATCGCGCTGGTTCGCACGCATATCGGGCCGGTGGCGCTCGGTGATCAACGGTCGGGCACCCTGCGAGTGCTGGGCCGCGACGAAATCGGGAAGTTGTACGAGGCGGTGGAGTTGTGACTGGTGTGGACATGCTGGACGATCGGATCCGAGGAGGCCGTGACGTGGTGGAATCCGGCATCGGCGACGGCATCCCTGGCGCGGAACTCGTCGTCGCCATGGACGGGCCTTCGGGCACCGGCAAGTCGAGTGTGTCGCGCCGGCTCGCGGCGCGGCTCGACGCACGCTATCTCGACACCGGCGCGATGTATCGCGTCGCGACGCTGCGGGTGCTGCGCAGCGGTGTCGAGCTGACCGATCCGGCCGAGATCGCGGCCGCGGTCAAGGATCTGCCGCTCACCATCGGCACCGATCCCGGCCACGAGCTGATCGAACTCGACGGTGAGGACGTCTCGTCCGAGATTCGCGGCGACGCGGTGACCAAGGCGGTCTCCGCCGTCTCCGCGGTGGCCGAGGTGCGGACGCAACTCGTCGCGCTGCAGCGCGAGATCGCGGCCGCGGCCGGGCGCATCGTGGTCGAAGGCCGGGATATCGGCACGGTCGTGCTGCCCGACGCCGATGCCAAGATCTATCTGACCGCGTCGGCGCAGGCCCGCGCGGCGCGGCGCAATCAGCAGAACATCGCCGAGGGCCGCGGCGACGATTACGAGGCGGTGCTGGCCGATGTGCAGCGCCGCGACAATCTGGATTCCACCCGCGCGGTCTCGCCGCTGCGCCCGGCCGCGGACGCGGTGCAGGTCGACACCAGCGAGCTGAGCATGGACCAGGTCATCGACGAGCTGTACCGGGTTGTGGCGCAGCAGATTACGGTGGGAGAGCGTAGATGAGCCCGAGTGTGACACCGAGTTCGAACTCCGACACCCTCGCCGGCGACGGTATCTGGACCGACGAAACCGATTGGGAGATCGCCGATTTCGAGGGTGACGCGGACGCACACGAACATGTGCCGATGCCCACCCTGGCAGTCGTCGGCCGCCCGAACGTCGGCAAATCGACGCTGGTGAACCGGATTCTGGGCCGCCGCGAGGCCGTCGTGGAGGATATCCCGGGCGTCACCCGTGACCGGGTGTCGTACGAGGCGAGCTGGGCCGGGCGCCGATTCCTGGTGCAGGACACCGGCGGCTGGGAGCCCGACGCCAAGGGGCTGCAGCAGGCGGTGGCCCGGCAGGCCGAACTGGCGATGCAGACCGCCGATGCGATTCTGCTGGTCGTGGACGCCACCGTCGGTGCGACCGCGACCGACGAGGCGGCGGTGAAGGCGTTGCGGCGCTCCAAGACTCCGGTGATCCTGGTCGCCAACAAGGTCGACGGCGAGAAGGCCGAGGCCGATGCGGCGGTGCTGTGGTCGCTCGGTCTCGGTGAGCCGCGGATGGTGTCGGCGGCGCACGGTCGCGGTACCGGTGATCTGCTCGACGATGTCCTGGCGGTGCTGCCGGAGACTCCGCGCGAGGGTACCGGGGGAGGGGGCCCGCGACGCGTGGCGCTGGTCGGCAAGCCGAACGTCGGCAAGTCCAGCCTGCTGAACAAGCTGTCCGGCGACGAGCGTTCGGTGGTGCACGATGTCGCCGGAACGACGGTCGATCCGGTCGACTCGCTGGTCGAATTGGGCGGCAAACCATGGCGTTTCGTCGACACCGCGGGTCTGCGCCGCAAGGTCGGCACCGCGGACGGAACCGAGTTCTACGCCTCGTTGCGCACCAAGGCCGCCATCGAGGCCGCCGAGGTCGCGATCATGCTCATCGACGCCTCCGAACCGATCACCGAGCAGGATCTGCGGGTGATCGGCATGGTCGCCGATGCCGGCCGTGCGCTGGTGCTCGCGTTCAACAAGTGGGATCTGGTCGACGAGGATCGCCGCTACCAGCTCGAGCGTGAGGTCGAGCGCGAATTGGTGCGGGTGCCGTGGGCGCAGCGGGTGAACATCTCCGCCCACACCGGGCGCGCGGTCCAAAAGCTCGTTCCGGCAATGGAAACCGCACTCGAATCCTGGGACAAGCGGATCCCCACGGGCCGGCTCAACACCTGGCTCAAGGAGGTCATCGCGGCGACGCCGCCGCCGATGCGGGGCGGGCGTTTGCCGCGCGTGCTCTTCGCGACCCAGGCGACGACCCGGCCGCCGACGTTCGTGCTGTTCACCACCGGCTTCCTGGAGGCCGGCTACCGCCGTTTCCTGGAGCGCCGCCTGCGTGAGGAATTCGGTTTCGACGGTTCCCCGGTGCGCATCTCGGTGCGTGTGCGCGAGAAGCGGGATCGGTCGAAGAAGTAGTGGAAAGTGCCGGTGCGGGCGGGTTTTCCGTCCGCACCGGACATTCCGCCGGGCCAGGTCGCTGGAAGTTCGCGCGGGGGCGATCGGCAGGGCATGTTCATTGCCTCACGGGCATATGCGCATCAAAACATGTGTGCGCGGCATGTCGGGCAAGCCCGGCTTCGCCGCAAGCGGCGACTTTCGCAAGAAGGCATGGATGGAGCAGGCCCCTCAGCGCGGCGGTTCGCGACACTCGAGAGGTGCGGCGGAGTTGCGTTGTGGGCGGGGCGGACTCGGGAGGGCGGTTCGGCGTTATCGAATGCGCTCGTTTCGGCCACGATGTGAACCGCATCACGCTACGGTGAATCCGCTTGGCCCACAATCGAAGAGGTTTGCCATGTGGAGCATCGCCGTCCTGTCGGTCATCGCCGCCGCGCTCATCGCCGCCGGATTTTCCACCGGGTTCCCGGACAAGTAGTCCCGGAGTGATGCGGGTTTGATTCGGTCGCTGAGGTTTCCGGCTCGGTAACCGCAGCAGGCCGACCCTGAATGGCCGTGCGGGGATGGGTGTACAACGCCGACTGTCCGATGCTGCGCGGCCGGTCGAATAACCGTCGGTGAACTCGAATTATTCGATGGCGCACGGTAATCCGCTACGGCGCCGGCCAATTCCGTTCCCCAGTCGCGGGTGGCCTGGGCCGGCGCCTCGCCGAGCAACGCCTCCTTGGGCAGAGTTTGGATCTGTCGCTGGTCGGCGCCTGTGTGCCGGCCGCCGAACCGGCCGCGGCTCGTGGTGATCACCGCGCGGCATTCGCGGGCTACGAGGAACGGATGCGACCGATGGTCGACGCCTGTCGGAAGTTCGCCGAGGGTGTCGGCGCGTGGTACGCGCCGGCCGGCAAGGCGATGATCGTTTCCGCAACCTCGACGTGCGGATGCTGCGTTACCTGCCGTGGCGCGGACTGATCGACGGGGCGCCGCAGAAGGTCGCGCGCACGATCTCGCTGGACGAGCCGGAAACTCGGACGCCCGACGCCTCCGCCGCATGACCGTGCGGCAGGTATGTCTGTTATGCGAAACCGATCGGTCGGAAATAAACATCACATTTCAGTAACGGTGTCGAACGAGGGGTCGATACGGGCGTGACACGCGCAGTGCGGCGGACCCCGGCGAGGCAGGGGGTCGGGGCGGCGGCACTGGGCATCGTCGCGGCCGGGCGGGGGCCCGCGGCGTTCGATCACGAAAGGTTGCTGTGACATGCGAAGATTGCGTCGGCAGAGATCCGGCCGCTCCGGTGCGACGCCGGGGCGGACCCTGCTCGCCTTGGCCCTGGCTCTGTTCGTACCGCTGACCGCGGCGGTATCGGGCCAGCTCCCCCGGGCTGCGGCGGCCTTCGACCCTTCCGGCTTCGACTTCTGGGTCGATTCGAGTATGGGGCCGGTCAAATCGCGCGTCTTCCGCGCTGCCGACGGCAATACCGACCGCGTCGTCTACGCCCTCGACGGCATGCGCGCTCGTGAGGATCTCAACGGCTGGGAGATCGAGACCGATATCGCCCGCCTGCTGACCTCGTGGAATATCAACGTGGTGATGCCGGTCGGCGGTCAGTCCAGCTTCTACGCGGACTGGAATGCGCCGTCGAGCTTCCTCGGCGTCGCGCCGGGCTCGGGCTCCTCGTCCGGTTCGACCTCGGGATCCGGTGCGCTGCAGGCGTTTTCGGCCGGGCCGGGGAAGTCCTACACCTACAGGTGGGAGACCTTCCTGACGCAGAACCTGCGCGACGCGCTGCGCGACCGCCTGGGATTCCGGGCCGACCGCAACGGCGTCTTCGGACTGTCGATGGGCGGTAGTGCCGCGCTGACCCTGGCCGCCTACCACCCCGACCAGTTCAGCTTCGCCGGCTCCTTCTCCGGTTACCTCAACATCTCGGCGCCGGGTATGCGCGAGGCGATCCGCGTCGCGATGCTCGATGCCGGTGGTTACAACGTCGATGCGATGGCTCCGCCGTGGGGCCCGCAGTGGCTGCGGATGGACCCGTTCGTCTTCGCGCCGAGGCTGATTCAGAACAACACGCGGCTGTGGATCTCGGCCGGCAGCGGCATCCCCACCGCCACCGACGGGCCGAATATGGGCACCGTCAACGGCATGGGACTCGAGGCCCTGGCGCTGGTGAACACCCGCGCGTTCCAGGTGCGGATGGGTTCGCTGGGCGCGCAGAACATCGCCTACGACTTCCCGGCCGCGGGCATTCACGCCTGGAACAACTGGCGTGACGAGGTGTACCGGATGGCTCCGGACCTGTCGGCGAACATCGGCTGACGCGGATTCGGCGCACTCCCGTACGGTGCAAGCCGGCTTCGGCCGGGAGACGGGAACGTGACCCGTCGGTGTCGTCACACATGCGACGACACCGACGGGTTTCCGGTCGGGGCGGCGTCGGGCTCACTGCGCCATTGCGTCAGCTTCTTCGGGATGGGACGTCCTCGTGGCAGCGACGGTCATGAGCAGGCCGCAGGCGGTGAGGCCGGCGGCGACCAGGTAGAGGGGGCGGGGGCCTGCGGGGGAGTCGGCGATCAGTCCGCCGACGAGGCCCGCAGCGGCGGCGGCGAGCTGATAGCCGGAGGCGTTGACGGCCATGGCCAGGGTGGGGGCCGCGGCGGCGGTGCGCAGCACGCGCGCCTGCATGCCGGGGATGACGGCGAACCCGAGCAGGCCGATCGCCACGACCGCGACCACGGTGAACGCGGTGACGGTCGCGACGAACCACGCCGCCACGAAGGTCACGGCCAGTAACCCGAGCAGCGCGGGCTGGGCGAACCGTGGGTTGCGGTCGTAGAGCGTGCCGCCGACCAGGTTGCCGATGGTCGCGCCGACACCGTAGGCGAGTAGCAGCAGTGGCAACCGGCCGGCGGGATGACCGCCCAGGTTCGTGAGCAGCGGGGCGAGGTAGCTGAACACCATCAGCGCTCCGACGTTGCCGACCGCGGTGATCGCCAGCGCCACCAGCACCGGCCCCCGCCGCAGGACCCGCAACTCGGCGACGGCCGAGGTCCGTTCCGCCGCGGGCGCGGAGGTGAACGCCCGGGCGATCGACACCAGCCCGATCAGGCATGCGACCGCGATCGTGGCGAACGTCGCCCGCCACCCCCACTGACCGCCGATTCGGGTGCCGATCGGGGCGCCGAGAATCATCGCCAGGTTCATGCCGAATGCCAACCGCGCCACCATGGTTCCGGCGCGTTCGGGCGGCGCGGACCGTACCGCGATCACCACGGCCTGGGCGAAGAACGTCGAGGTAACCAGTGCGGTGAGCAACCGGGCCGCCAGCAGCAAACGGAAGTCGGGCGCGAGCGCGGAGACCGCATTGCCGACGACCGCGACGGTCAGCAATGCCACCATCAACCGTTTCCGGTCGATGCCGGCCGTCACCGCGGTGAGGAGCGGGCCGCCGACGATCATGCCGACCGCGTACGCGGTGACCAGCAGGCCGGCGGCGCCGACGGTGACGCCGAGATCGGCGGCGACCTCGGGCAGGATCCCGGCGACGACGAATTCGCCGGTGGTGACGCTGAATACGCAGAATATGAGGATGCCGAGTCGAAGCATGCTGGGACGCTAAACTCTCACGTCGACGTGAGAGTCAAGCCCGAACAATGAACGGAGCACCTGGTGAAGATCGGAGAGTTGGCCGAGCGAACCGGGGTGAGTGTGCGCGCACTGCGCTACTACGACGAACGAGGTGTGCTGAAGCCGGAGCGAACCGCCACCGGGTACCGCGTCTTCGGCGAGTCCGACATCCGCACGGTGGCGCACATTCGCACGCTGCTCGCGGCAGGGCTGCACATGGATCTCATCGGCGAAATCCTGTCGTGCCTGTCCGGCGATTCCCTGCTGCTGGACGGCTGCCGCGAACGACTCGAGGTGGAGCGTCGCCGGATCACCGGTGATATCGACCGACTCGTCCACACCCGCTCGCTGCTGGACAACCTGCTCGCGACCACCTAGCGCGCCTCGATCGCCCACTCCGGGCACCGCGGACCCGATCGCGTCCTCGAATTCCGCCGGTGCGTCCCGCCGCCGTACCTCGGCACAACCGTCGGCGTTGCGGGAGAAGACCTCGGGGCGCAGCGATGTGCAGACGCCGTGATCGCCGCGGGGGCGGAATCGACGAATACCTACATATTCCAGCTCTTTTCGGCTGCGTCGACAGCTGCTCGACGCCGTTGTGCACTGCGGCCTGCGGGGTGGGAAAGTCCCGGACGTCGACCTCGGCGGTGACGGTGCGCCGTCCCAGGTCCTTGCCCCCGGCGTTCACGTTCCTACTGCGAGAACGACCCACCGACACCGACAAGATCACCCCGCTCGTGCTGTCGAGCCTGCCGCGAATCCTGGTGATGGAGAACAACTTCGGCTTCACACCGGGGCATGCGGAGCTGCCGGCCCCGGTCGAGCGCTATCTCTACATCCTGGAGCCACCGGCATCGGCGCCCGCCGGCTACTGAGCAGCGACCGGTGCCACGGCGCGGCGGTCGAACCCGCTCACCCGCACAGATTTCCGGAGTCGAGGGCCACGCCGAAGATGTGGCTCAGTCGCTCTCCTTCGAACAAGAGCAGGAACAAGCCGTAGTACACATCGAGCATCAGAGCATTGTGCACTGCCGCGGTGTCGTGCGGCGTCGAGATGCGCGAGTTCGGTCCCACTGAGCGGGTTCGGTGATATTCGGACCATCCGGAATGTGACACGGTTCACGCCATCTTGTTCACCTGTCACTCCGGAGGGCACATGTCCACCTCCCTCGAAGCGACGACACCGTCGGAGCCGGTCGATACGACCGGCCGCCTCGACGGTGCGTCCAAACTGCGCATTTTCACCGTGCTCGCGGTGATCGTGCTGTTCACCGAGGTCGCCCCCATGCAATTCGTCATGGTGTCGGCGGCACTGCGCCAGATCGCGCCGACCTTCCCCGACCAGGGCGCGAACATCAACTGGGCGATCATCATCTTCGGCGTCATCGGCGCCGCGGCCTCACCGCTCATCGGCAAGATGAGCGACATCTGGGGCAAGAAGCGGATGTTCATGCTCTGCGGGGTGCTGTTCCTGATCGGCTGCGCGCTGTGCGCGATCACCAGCAACTGGATGCTCTTCCTGCTCGGCCGGGGTTTGCAGGCCACCGCGATCGCCACGGCGGTGATCTCCTACGGCCTGATCCGCGACCTCATGCCGCGCAAATATGTGCCGATCGGGCTGGGCGTCGCCTCCACCGGCCTGGGCGTTTCGGCCGTGGCCGGACCGCTGATCGGCGGCTACATCGTCGATCACCACAGCTGGCGGGCGATCTTCTGGTTCCTGTTCGTCTTCACCGTGATCATGCTTCCGCTGGTCGCGCTGATCGTGCCGGAGTCGCGGCTGCGGACGCCGCAGCGGCTGGACTTCATCGGTGCCGTGCTGCTGGCCGCGGGTGCGGTGCTGACGCTGATCTACCTGGACAAAGGTCAGGATTGGGGGTGGGCGAAGCCGTCGACGCTCGCCTGGCTGGTCGTCGGGCTCGTGCTGCTGGCGGCCTTCCCGATCGTGGAAATGCGTGTGCGGCAACCCATCATGGATATGAAGCTGCTGTTCCACCCGCGCGTGAGCGTGGTGCTGTTCGTCTCGCTGCTGGCGTCGTTCACGATCGGATACCAGGGCTATGCGGTCGGGTACATGACCCAGTCTCCGCCCGCCGCCGATGTCACCGCCGGAATCGTCCAGGGCACGCTCGCCGAGATCCACGCCCAGACCGGGCAGATGTTGCCGGCGCAGGCCGTGCAGGTGAGCCTGAATCCGGGCTACACCTACGGCGACAATCTGACCCTGCTCGGCTATGCGGTGCACGTGGCCTTGGCGCAGGCGGTGATCGGCATGATCGCCGGACTGATCGGTGGCTTCTGGATTCGCCGCTCCGGCGCGCGGATGCCGTTGATGTCGGCGCTGGTGGTGATGGTGCTCAGCGGGCTGGCCTATGCGGTCCTTGATCACGGCTGGAGTGTGATCGCGCTGATCAGCGCCGTGTACGGCCTCGCGTTCGGCCTTTACTACGCCTCGACGCCGAACCTCATCGTGGAGGGTGTCCCGGCCGAACAGCAGGGCATCAGCGCGGGCATGCTCGGGGTGATGCAGTCGATGGGCGCCGCGATCGGCATCGCGGTGGCGACCGCCTTCCTCAATGCCAACCCGGTGCGCGCCGATATCTCGGTGGCGGGAAATCATGTGGCCACCAAGGATATTCCGCTGTTGTTCGCCGACCGCGGATACGAGCTGGGCTTCTACTTCGTGGCCGTGTCCGCGGCGATCGCGCTCGTGGGTGTCGTGTTCATGAAGCACGGTCGCAGCGCGGCCACCGGCGGTACGGCGTACTGATCCGGGGCTGAACGCGGGCGGTGCGGTGACCGGTGACGGCCACCGCACCGCCCGTGTGCGTCATGGTCAGCGGCCGTGCGGATTCGGCAGCGAGCCCGGCAGTTCGAGCGGCAGCGACCCGGGCTCGACGAGTTCGCGGGCGAGCAGATCCGCGATCACGTCGGCATGCACCGGATGGTGGAAGTACCAGCCCTGGGCGGTATCGCACTGCAGTCCGAGCAGCCGATCGGCCTGATGCCGGGTCTCCACACATTCGGCGGTCACGCTCAGGCCCAGATCGTGGCTGAGGTCGATGATCGTCTCCAAAATCAGCAGATCGCTGCGGCCGACCGTGCCGGCGTTGCGGATGCGGTGGATGAACGGCCCGGCCAGTTTCACCACGTGCAGCGGAAGCTGGCCCAGATAGGCGAGATTGGAATAGCCGGTGCCGAAATCGTCGATGGCGATGCGGATTCCGGATTCGGCGAGGGTGTGCAGTGCCTGTAGCGGCCGCCCGATCGCATGCATGAAGGTGCGCTCGGTGAGTTCCAATTGCAGCCGGTCCGCCGGGATTCCGGTGTCGGCCACGATCTTCTGCACCCGTTCGAGCCAGGCCGGATCGGCGACCTCCTCGGCCGAGACGTTCACGCTGACCACCGGAGCCTGGTCGCCGAAGCGGTCGCACCAGCGCCGCCCCTCCCGGCACGCCTGCTCGAGCACCACCGTGCCGAGCGCGATGATGTGGCCGCCGCCCTCGGCCAGGTCGATGAACCGTGCGGGACTGAGAATTCCCAGCTGGGGGTGGTGCCAGCGCACCAGCGCCTCCACCGCGACCGGCCGGTGGTCGCCGAGATCCACGATCGGCTGGTAGTCGAGGAAGAATTCGCCGCGGGCCAGCGCGCCCGGGAGGTCGGCGAGCAGTTCGGCGCGGGTGTGCTCGCGGCGGCGCCGGCTGGGGTCGAAGACCGCGTAGCGGCCGCGGCCGTCGGTCTTGGCCCAGTACATGGTCGAATCGGCGGCCTGCAGCAGCTCTTCGGTGGTGGTTTCGGCGGCCTGTTCGGAGATGACGCCGATACTGACCCCGATCCGCAACCGGTGCCCGTCGATATCGAACGGCACGGTGAACGCGTCGAGCACCGTGCGGGCCAGATCGATCAGTTCACGCCGGCGGCGGGTGCGCGGCACCAGGATGACGAATTCGTCGCCGCCCATGCGGGCCACGAGATTGTTCTCCCCGACCGCGCACGCGCACAGCCGGGCCGCCGCGCGGGTGAGCAGTTCGTCGCCGATGGAATGGCCGAAGGTGTCGTTGACGGCCTTGAAATGGTCCAGGTCGACGTAGCACAGGCCGACGCGCGCGTCCGGATCGGCGAAGGCCTCGGTGAGGGCGTCGAAGAACCGGGACCGGTTGGCCAGTCCGGTGAGCGGATCGTGATGGGCGCGATAGCTGAGCCGTTCGCGCAGCTCGCGCTGTTCGGAGATGTCCTCGACCAGGACCAGCGTGTACTGCGGCCGGCCGTGATCGTCACGGATCAGCGAGACGTTGATGTTGGTCCACACGGTGTGGCCGTCGCGATGGCGATAGGCCTTCTCCATCTGCGCATGGTCGTGATCCCCGCGCAGCACCCCGGCGTACAGCTCCCACATGCCCGGCGGATCGTCGGGATGGGTGAGGTCGGTGACCTCGAGTTCGTACATCTGTTCCGGTTCGTAGCCGAGCATGGCGGCGAACGCGTTGTTGACCTCGATGATCCGGCCGGTCATATCCGACAGCCCCGTGCCGATCCCGGCCTGGGAGAACACGGCCCGCAATCGGGCCTCACTGGCACGCAACTGTTCCTCCACCACACTGCGCGCCGCGATATCGGCGGTGCGCACACTTTCCTGTTCGCTGAGCAGCCAGGCCCGGAACGCTCGCACGTAACCGCCGGCGAAGGCGCCGATCAATTCCGCGGCCCGGCCGGAGGCGATGTCGAGTTCGGCGAAGTAGGTGGCCAGCACCGTCATGGTGCGGCCGAGAACCTCGTCGCCGACGAAATGAGCGCGGGCCAGATCGCCGCCCAGTTCGGCGACCCGCGCGGTACCGCCGGAGTCGGCGGCGTCGATCAACCCCCGGGCGAGGGTGAGCAGCAACTGGTGGGCCTCGGACACGCTCATGGGTACGACGTGATCGCGGACCCCGCCGCCGAGCGCCGCTGCCCATCGGTGCGCCAGGTCGGCGTGCGGACCGTCGTGTTCGGACCCATCCCACGCCATGTCGATGATGGTAGCCGGGGCGTGGACTTCATGTGAACCGCGGGAGTTTCGCACATGTGTCGAATACGATTGCGTGGCTTCGCCTTCCGGCGGGGTTCAATTCCAGAGAGGTTGCGATGACCAGACCTAGTTGGGCGCCGGAAGGCATCGACCTGGATCGGCCCAGCGCATCCCGGGTGTACGACTATTTCGTCGGCGGGATGCACAATTTCGAGATCGATCGCACACTGGCACGCCAGATCGAATCGTTCACCCCGAATGTCGCCGAAACCATGCGCGCCAACCGAGATCTGTTGCGCCGCTGCGTGCGTCATCTGATCGACGCCGGTATCACGCAATTCCTGGATCTGGGCTCGGGCATTCCCACCGTCGGCAATGTGCACGAGGTGGCGCAGGCGCGCAATCCGCAGGCGCGGGTCGTCTACGTCGATATCGATCCGGTGGCGGTGGCGCACAGCCGGGCGATTCTGGACGGCAATCCGCATGCGGCGGTCGTGCAGGCCGATGTCGCCGAGCCGGACACGATTCTCGACGATCCGCTGGTGCGGGAGGTGCTGGACTTCGACCGGCCGATCGCCGTATTGCTCTTGGGAGTACTGCATTTCGTCCCGGACGAGGCCGATCCGGCGGGATGTGTGGCACGGCTGCAGCAGGCCGTCGCCCCGGGCAGCTATCTGGCGATCACCCATGCCACCGCCGACGGGCAGCCGGCCGAAGTGCTGGAGGCGCAGAAGCTCTCGGGGCGCACCTCGACCGAGATCGTGCTGCGCGACAGAAACCATATCGCGGGATTCTTCCACGACTGGCCGTTGCTGGAACCAGGACTGGTGCATCTGCCGTTGTGGCGGCCGGACAATCCGGCCGACGTGGGGGAGCATCCCGAATTCTCCGGTGCCTATGGCGGTTTGGCGTTGCTGAGCTGAGCACGACTGTAGGGTGTGGACGCCCGTTTGAATATGGAAGGAATGCGGTGCGTACACCTTTGCTGATGGTTGTGTTCGGTCTGGCGCTGACGGCCGGTGGGGCGAATGCGGTTGCCGGGGCCGACCCGATTCCCGCCGTGCCCGGTGCCGTGCAGGCGGTATCGGAGCCGATCATCGTCGGTACCGACGGCGACGGCGGGACCACGACCCTCGATGTCGGTCAGGAACTGGCGGTGGCCCTGCCCGACAACCCGACGTCCGGTTACGTCTGGCAGATCGGTGAGGTCGACCGCGGGGTGCTCGCGCAGGAGGGTGACCCGGTGTTCCGGCCGGGCAGCTCGATGCCGGGTGCGCCCGGTACCAGCGTGTGGACCTTCACCGCTGCCCGCGCGGGCAGCACCCGGCTGAGCCTGGTGTCGGTGCGGCCGTGGGATCAGGCCAACCCGGGCCAGCGGTTCTCGATGACCGTCACCGTGCGGTAATACGTTCGGTATCGATACGGCCCGTCACCGGAAGGGACGGGCCGTTCGTGTGTCCGGAGGCGCCGTAGCGGACACGTATCACCGGTGCGGCGGTTCGTATCCTGGTGTCGCGGTGGCGTTGTCGTCGCGCAGGCGGCCGCCCGCGAGTCGCAACCGCCGGCTCACCCGCACCTCGGCGAGGAACCGTTCGTCGTGACTGACGACCACGATCGCGCCCCGATAGGACTCCAGGGCGCCGACCAGCTGTCCCACGCTCACCAGATCGAGGTTGTTGGTGGGTTCGTCGAGCAGCAGCAGCTGCGGCGCGGGTTCGGCGAACAGCACGCAGGCCAGGCTGGCCCGCAGGCGCTCCCCGCCGGAGAGGACGCCGACCGGCAGGTGGGCGCGGGAGCCGCGGAACAGGAAGCGCGCCAACAGGTTCATCCGCTGCGCGGCGGGCAGGTGCGGGGCGGCGGCGGCAAGATTCTCGGCCACGGTCCGGTCGGGGTCGAGCAGGTCCAGCCGCTGGGACAGGTAGGCGATGCGACCGTCGGCGCGGGTGACGGTCCCGCTGTCGGGCGTGAGGTCGCCGTGCACGATGCGCAGCACCGTGGATTTGCCCGCGCCGTTGGGCCCGGTCAGGGCGATGCGCTCGGGCCCGCGGATGGCGAGATCGGCGCCGTCGCCGGCGAACAACTCGCGGTCGCCGAAGCGGAACCGGATGTGCTCGGCGGCGAACAGGGTGCGCCCGGCCGGGACCTCGGTATCGGGCAGGTTCAGCACGATGCGCTGTTCCTCCCGCAATGCCCGCCCGGCTTCGTCGAGGCGGTTCTTCGCGGCGTCGAGGCGGGCGCCGTGGGTTTCGTTCGCGCGGCCCGCCGACTGCTGGGCATTGCGTTTCATGGTGCCGGCGAAGATCTTCGGCAGTCCGGCGTTGCCGAGATTGCGCTGCGCGTTGCTCGCCCGGCGCGCGGCGCGTTCGCGGGCCTGCTGCAGTTCCCGCTTCTCGCGTTTGACTTCCTGTTCGGCGGTGCGGATGTTCTTCTCCGCCACCGCCTGCTCGGCCTGTATCGCCTGTTCGTAGTCGGTGAAACTGCCTCCGTAATAACGGATTTCGCCGTCGTGGAGTTCGGCGATGCGATCGGTGCGGTCGAGCAGGGCGCGGTCGTGGCTGACCAGCAGCAGACAGCCGTTCCAGTCGGTGAGCACGTCGTAGAGCTGGTGACGGGCCTCGAGGTCGAGATTATTGGTCGGTTCGTCGAGCAGCAGCACGTCCGGTCGCCGCAATAGTTGGGCGGCCAGTCCGAGTGAGACGATCTGCCCGCCGCTGAGGGTGTGCAGCCGCCGGTCGAACGGCAGCTCGCCCAGCCCGAGCCGGTCGAGTTGGGCGCGCGTGCGTTCCTCGATGTCCCAGTCGGCGCCGATGGTGGTGAAGTGACGCTCGTCGGTGTCGCCGGATTCGACGGCGGCCAGCGCGGCCAGCACCGGTGCGATGCCGAGGACTTCGGCGACGGTCAGCTCTGCGGTCAGGGGCAGACTCTGCGGCAGGTATCCGAGGACGCCGTCGACGGTGATGCTGCCCGCCGAGGGGGTCAGCTCGCCGGCGATCAGCCGCAGCAGGGTGGTCTTGCCGGCGCCGTTGGGTGCGACCAGGCCGGTCCGCCCGCCCGGCACGCTGAAGGACAGATCCCGGAACACCGGAGTGTCGTCGGGCCAGGTGAACGACAGATTCGAACAGACGATGAAGGCATCGGACATGGGTGAGACCTCGAAAGTCGTTGTGGCACGGTGCGACCGCGCCACGAGGTGATCGGGTGAACGACGACATGGCCACGTCGGCGGCGCCGCGTGCGCCTACCGGTGGCCGTGACTTCCGGATCTATCCGGAGATGTCGAGTTCACCAACCATGTCTGGTCTCCTTGATCTACCGACTCCGCCCGACGATAACAGCCGGACCGGACCTTGCGGAAAAAGGCGAGGTCGGATTGCCCTCGTGCGTTGACAGGTCGCCACGGTAGCTTTAATCTTGACAGTGTCAAGATAGACCGATTCGGAGGGTGTCCCATGGCCCCGCTCGTCGTACTCGTCGTCGTCACCGCACTGGCCCGGCTCGCCGGTGTGATCGACCTCGCCGACTGGCTCGATTCGTGGCCGCACGCCCTGCGCGTCGGGCTGGCCGCGATGTTTCTGCTGACCGCGTCGGCGCATTTCCAGCAGCCGCGGCGCGACGCGCTGATCGCGATGGTCCCGCCCGGGCTGCCGTCGGCTGCCGGGCTGGTGACGCTGACCGGTGTCCTGGAGGCGGCGGGCGCGGTCGGACTGCTGATACCGCCCGTCGCGCCGGTCGCCGCCGCCGGTCTGATCGTGCTGCTGATCGCGATGTTCCCGGCGAATGTGCGGGCCGCCCGGGCCGATCTGGGGATCAAGACCATGCCGCTGCCCCTGCGCACGGCCGTGCAGGTGGTGTTCATCGCCGCCGCCGTCGTGGCGGCGTTCTGATCCGTTCCCGGCCGGTGCTCGCGCACCGGAGTCCGCTCGGCCGTCCGGAGAACCGATAGTGTCGACAGTGCGCCGAGGTCACGCGGCGTGTTGCTATCGCCCCGCGGTGACCGGCGTCGCCGGGCGCCGGGACCGGACAGGAGTGTTCACGGATGTCGCTGGTCGGCCGGGAATCGGAACTCAAATATCTGGACGAAGCGATCGCCGGCATCGAGGAGCGCGGCGGCGTCGTCGTCATCGCAGGCGAAGCGGGTATCGGTAAAACCGCACTGCTGCAGGCGGTTACGACGATGGCCACGCTGGCCGGTGTCCGGACCGTGACCGTGACCGCCACGGAGGCCGAACAGCAGCTGCCGTATGCGGGATTGCACCAGATCGTCTTCCCGCTGCGGTCCGGTCTCGATGCGCTGCCACCCACCCACGCCGCGGCGCTGAACGCCGCGCTCGGATTCGTGGACGCGGCGGCACCGAACGAATATCTGATCGGTTCGGCGCTGCTGACCCTGCTGAGCGATCGCGCGGCCGAACAACCGCTGCTGCTGGTGGTCGAGGATGTGCACTGGCTCGACGCCGCCACCTCCCGGGTGCTCGCCTTTCTCGCGCGCCGCCTGGAATCCGAGCCGATTCTGCTCATCGCCTCCACCCGGGACGCGGATACGGCGCTGACGCCGGCCGGACATGCGACGCTGGCGCTGTCGCGACTGGCCGAGGAGGAGGCCCGGCAGCTGCTCGACACCGTCGCGCCCGGCCTCGATAATCAGTGGCGGGAACGGGTGCTGGCGGCAGCGGCCGGAAACCCGTTGGCGCTGAAGGAATTACCGTCGGCCGCCGACCGTCCGGACGCGCCGCTGCCGCTCACCGAGCGACTGGAACGCGCCTTCGGTCTGCGGGCCGATCAGCTGCCCGAGACGACCCGCACCGCCCTCCTGCTCGCCGCGCTCGACGAACTCTCGGTACCGGAGACGCTGGCGGCCGCCGCACTGCTGACCGACGGCCCGATCGAGGACGCGGAGCTGACCCCCGCCGTCGCCGCCGGGCTGATCGAGATCGATTCCGGCGCAGTACGATTCCGTCATCCACTGATGCGTTCCGCGATCCCCGCCGCGGCGCAACCGGCCGCCCGCCGCGCCGCCCACCGTGCCCTGGCCTCGACGCTGCGCGACCAACCGGATCGCGCCGCTCGCCATCACGCGGCCGCCGTCGTCGGACCGGACGACACCGCCGCCGCGGAACTCGAGGCCGCTGCGGAGCGGGCGTTACGCCGGGGCGGGGTCGCGGCGGCGATCACCACCCTGGAACATGCCGCGCACCTGACCGAAACACCGGCAGTGCGGGTGGGGCGACTGTTGCGCGCGGCCGAACTGGCGGTGGAATCCGGTGGGCGCGAGACCGTCGATCGGCTGCTGCGGGAAGCGGGCCGCCAGGAGCTCGATCCGCGCGGGCGCGCCTTGGCGACATGGCTGGTGAGTGGATTCGACGACGGCGTCGGCGAGGATCCGGCACGCACCACCGAACTCGCGACACTGGCCGAAACCGTTGCGGCGGAAGGTGATCGGGAGCTCGCGCTACGCATTCTGTGGGGAACCGCCATGCGCTGCTTCTGGTCCGAGCCCGGCCCGGACGCGCGCCGCGCACTGCTGGCGGTCGCCGACGGCATGGGCCTGCCCGCCGGCGATCCGCGGCTCGTCGCGATCACCGCCTACGTGGCCCCGGTCGAGCGCGGCGCGACGGTCTTCGACCAACTGCGCGCACTGGCCGGGCGAACCGGCGCCGATCCGGAGGTCGACCGCTACCTCGGCAGTGCGGCGCTGCAGATCGGCGCCTTCGTGTTGGCCGGGCGCTTCTCCGCCACGGCGATCACCGGTCTGCGGGAACAGGGCCGGCTCGGCCTGCTGACCAGGGCGCTGGCGGTGCGGGCCTGGAGTTGTGCGCGCACCGGCGATCTGGCGGGCGGTGCGGCGGCCGCGGCCGAGGCCGAACGCCTCGGACCGGAAACCGGACAGCACTTCATGTACGGTCTCGCCGTCGCCGTCGCGGCCGAAATCGCGGCGCTGCGAGGCGATTTCGACGAGGCAGCGCACCGCGCGGACGAGGCCGAGCGGATCGGCGCGGCCGCCGGCGCGCGACCGGTGCTGGCGACCGTGCAACGGGCCCGCGCCCTCGTCGCGCTCGGACAGGGCCGCTACGACGACGCGCTCGCCGATCTGCGCCGGATCCTCGACCCGGCGGACCCGGCCTACCAGCTCGCCCTGCGCGCCTACATCGTCGGCGATCTGGTCGAAGCCGCGGTGCGCGCCGGACGCGTCGAGGAGGCGGCGGAGATCGTGCGCGAATTCGAGGAGCACGCGCCGCGCACTCCGTCGCCGGCCCTGCACGTCGGCCTGCGCTACGCCCGCGCCCTGCTCGCCTCGGCCGAGTCCGCGGAGGAA
>NZ_BAFW01000088.1 GCF_000308535.1 Nocardia cerradoensis NBRC 101014
ATGCGCCCCTTGTGCCCGGCCCCGTCGCCGCACCGTCGAAGTCACGGCTGTTCGCCGGAGGGCGAATCTCGATGCGCACGCAGGCCGGGCAAGTGGGGACGCGTTCGTGTCGCGTGATTGAATTTATGGTGGTTGCAGATAGGTGCCGGCGCACGGCGCACAGTTTGCATGTCGTCACCGGCTGCTCGTGCCGGATCAGAGAAAGGTAACGCTGTGTCGGAGCATGACGACGGTAGGAGACCCTTCCGCCGTGGCAGTACCGGTCCGGACTCGGCCGGCTCCGGCACACCTGCCCACGACCGCGGAGAAGGTGAGCGCCGCTCCGGAGGCTTCCGGCGCGGCGACGATACGCGCCGCTCGAGCGGATACGGCGCGCGTGACGACGACCGTCGTGGATCCGGGCGTGGAGACGACCGTCGTGGATCCGATCGCGGTACCGGCGGTTACAACCGCGGTGGAGACGATCGCCTCTCCGGTGGCTTCCGGCGTGGCGACGATAACCGCCGTTCCGGTGGATATGGCCGTGGCGACGACGACCGCCGTTCCGGTGGACATGGCCGTGGAGACGACGACCGTCGCTCCGGCGGTTACGGCCGCGGTGGCGACGACCGTCGATCGGGCGGTACGAACGCGGAGGCGATGACCGTCGTCCGGGTGGATTCCGGCGCGACAGCGACGACCGTCGTTCCGGTGGTTACAGCCGCGGCGGGGACGATCGCCGTTCCGGTGGCTCCGAGCGTGGTGGTGACGACCGTCGTTCCGGTGGCTACGGGCGCGGCGGTGACGATCGTCGATCCGGTGGTTACAGCCGTGGTGGCGATGATCGTCGTTCCGGTGGCTACGGGCGCGGCGGAGATGATCGTCGTTCCGGTGGCTCCGAGCGTGGTGGCGATGACCGCCGTTCCGGTGGTTACAACCGTGGTGGCGACGACCGGCGCTCGGGCGGATTCCGGCGTGACGAAGGAGATCGGCGCTCGGGTGGTTACGGGCGCGGCACTGATGATCGCCGTGGCGGCTTCCGGCGCGATGAAGGTGGCCGGCGTCCGGGAGGCGCGGGCGATCGTGACGATCGTCCGGGTGGTTACAGCCGGGGCGAGGGTGATCGGCGCGGCGGGTTCCGGCGCGGTGGCGCGGACTCCGAGCGGCGGTTCGGCTCGGCCGATGAGGCCGAGACCACCGCGCACACCGGGGAAGCGGCAGAGACCGGCGCGAACGTCGAGGACCGCGAGCCGCGGCGACGGGGTGGCGAAGGGGCCCGTGTCGGTGGCGATAACCGGGCGGGGCGGCCCGACGAGCCCGAGTTGCCGGATGATGTGCAGGCGAGCGATCTGGACGGCGCGGTGCGCCGCGATCTGCTGAGCCTCGACAAGAACAACGCCGAGGCGGTCGCCCGGCATCTGGTGATGGCCGCCCGGCTCCTCGACGAGGATCCGGAGCAGGCACTCGAACATGCGCGCGCCGCCCGGCGCCGCGCCGGACGCATCGCGGTGGTCCGCGAAACGGCCGGTGTCACCGCGTATCACGCCGGTGAGTGGGCCGAGGCCCTGTCCGAACTGCGCACAGCGCGCCGGATGTCCGGCGGCTCGGGTCTGCTGGCGGTCATGGCCGATTGCGAACGCGGGCTGGGACGGCCCGAACGCGCGATCGAGCTCGGCCGTAGCGACGAGGCGCGTGCGCTGTCGGGTGACGAGGCGACCGAGCTGCGGATCGTCGTCGCCGGTGCGCGAATGGATTTGGGCCAATACGATCAGGCCGTGGTCACCTTGCAGACGCCGGAACTGGAACCCTCGCGTTCCGGTCCGGCCTCGGCACGGTTGTTCTACGCCTATGCGGAGGCGCTGCTCGCCGCCGGCCGGTCCGACGAGGCACTGCAATGGTTCCTCAACGCGGCCGCGGCCGATGTCGACGGTGATACCGACGCCGAGGAGCGTGCCGACGAACTCGCGGGCGCACAGGTCGACGACGACGTGGAGTAACTAGTGGCAGCATCGCTTCGGGAGGGCTTCGAGGCTCTCCTGCTGGATCTGGACGGCACGCTGTATCGGGGTGCGGAGGTGATCTCCGGCGCCCCGGCGGCCCTGGACGCCGGCGGCGGCGCGCAGAAGCTGATGTTCGTCACCAACAATGCCAGCCGGTCGGCCGGTGTGGTGGCCGCGCATCTGCGCGAATTGGGTTTCGGCGCAAGCGAATCCGATGTCGTCACCAGTGCGCAGGCGGCCGCGCACGTGCTCGCCTCCCGGCTGGCCGCCGGATCCACCGTTCTGATCGTCGGCACCGACGATCTCGCGGCGGAGATCGAACAGGTGGGCCTGCAACCGATTCGGCGTTTCAACGGGGTCGCCCCGGCCGCCGTCGTGCAGGGACATTCCCCGCAGACCGGATGGCCGGACCTCGCCGAAGCGGCTTACGCGGTACGTGCCGGTGCGCTGTGGGTGGCCGCGAACGCGGACGCCACGTTGCCGAACGAGCGCGGCCTGGCGCCTGGCAACGGTGCGATGGTCGCGGCATTGCGAGCCGCGACCGACCAGGAACCCGTGGTAGCCGGTAAACCCTACGCGCCGCTGCTCGAGGATGCGCTGGTCCGCGCGGAGACCCGCGACGCACTCGTGGTCGGAGACCGGCTCGACACCGATATCGACGGCGCCCGGTGCGTCGGCCTGCCGTCGTTGCTGGTCCTCACCGGCGTCAGCACGCTCGACGACCTGCGAGCCCGCCCCGCCGACCACCTGCCCACCTACATCTCCCGCACCCTCGACGCACTGAATCACCCGGTGATCCGGCAGGAATCGCCCGACGGCGACGCGATCGACCACCTGGCCGGCTTGCTGGACGAAAACCCCGGCCGTGCAATCGAATTGGCGCGGTAACGGTTCGTCACGCCGGAATCCAGCCGAGCGCCGGTTGGCCACCGCGTCGGTCATCGCCGGACCGCCGGTCGTCGCTCCCGCGCTCGTATCAGCGGAGCGCGATCGTCTCCGCCGCGCGCGTAACCATTCGACTCACGCTCGGCCATAGGTAGTAGATGGCGTCGAGCACCATCGACACCGCCACGACCGCGTCCATTACCGCCGCCGCACCGACGGCCGATGGTCGAGTCGCTGAAGTGACGGCGGGCGAGATGACGGCTCGGCCTCCACGACGCCTCCGGGGCGCGGCTACTCCGGCGGGATCTTCTTGGTGGAGGGCGGCAGTACAGCGGCGTAAGACTTCAACGCCTGGACCGTTACCGCTGTAGGAGGCGGCATCGCTGCCGAGCGTCGTCGCTACTGCGTGCCACACGGCGCGGCGGCTGTCCCATCGTGCCGGGAGCGCCCGGTTCGTCGGTCAATCGTCGCGGTCTTCGGCAGTCAGGGATGCTGCCGCGGTCTCCGAAATCAGGCCCAGGCGGCGTAGTAGCGGAGTGGCGGCGGCTCCGGCGCGGCGTCGGCTGATCGCCGCGGATTCATGTGCGGCAGTGGGGATTTTGAGCCACCAGCGTTCCAGTGGCCGGTAGTCGGCGGCGGGGGCCAGGCGCGCGGCGAGGTCCGGTCGCTGCGCCCACAGGTAGCGGCGGGCCCGGGCGGCGTGCATGGGGTCGGAGGCGATCATGATGCGGTCGGCCCGTTCCAGGGCCGGGATGGTGAATTCGATGTTCTGCCAGGTGGTTTCGGCGGATGTTTCGGTGCGGATACGCTCGGGCGGGACGCCGAGGTGAGTGCGGGCGTACTCGGCCATGACCGTCGCTTCGACCCAGGGGCCGTGCACGGCGCCGCCGCTGAAGATCAGGAATCCGTCGCGATCGGACGGCAGCGAACGGGCGCCGATGCGGCATCGCCAGCGCTGCAACGCGCGCGTGCGGCCGTCGGCGGCGGCCGGGTAGCCCAGCACGACCACCGCACAGGTGTCGCCAGGTCGAGGTTCGCGCCGCGGTCCGAGTAGTTGCCGGGATGCGCGCCAGTGGGCGTATTCGGCGGCGGCGACCACCGCGGTCGCCGTCCATACCGCCGCGAGTGCGACGAACCGGGCGGATCCATGTCGTCGCTTACCTCCCACGCCGCCATTGTGCCAACATCTGCCGCACACCACCGGTCCTGGGGCTTCGGCTGTCGATGCCGAGCGGTCGGCGCCCGGCCCTGGTTCGACCGTTATGCCCTCCACATCGACACGACACGCCCGGCGGACGGAGGTCGTGGTCGCTTACCCGGAAACACAGCACCGACTCGTCTGCCTTGGGCGTGCATCGGTGATGCCCGTGACTCGGTCCCGCGACGGCTCGCTCGCGAGCGGCTGTGAGCGAAGGACGGGGCCGGCACGCGGCCGCTTGGGCGGCACCGTGACCTCCGTTTCACCCGTGCCGCCGCTTGCCGGGATGTCGGTGAGCTCCGGTAGCGTTGTCGGCACCATGACTACGCCCATTCCGCGTCCGCATCCGTCCGGTTCCTCCGGTCCTCGTCCGGGAGTTCCGCTGCCCGGGCAGCATCTCGCGGGAGGGACGGCGGAGTTCGCCGACCCGGAGAAGGTGCGTGCCGAGGTGGCGGCGCTGCTCGCGGAGTTGCCCGGGGGCCGGCGCCAGAGCGGCGACGACGCCGACGGGGTGGACCGGGCCGGAACCGATCTCACCCGGCGGGCGCGCATTCTCGAACAGGCACACGAGGTGCTGGTCGGCGCCCTGGCGACGGTGGACAAGATCTGAGGTGGCCAGGCGCGCGCGAGTGGACGCCGAACTGGTTCGCCGCGGATTGGCGCGATCGCGAGAACACGCGGTCGAGCTGATCGGTGCGGGTCGCGTCCTGATCAACGGTGCGGTCGCGTCGAAACCGGCGACCGCGGTCGAACCGAATACTCCCTTGCTGGTTCGCGAGGAACCCGACGAGGTCCAGTGGGCCTCGCGGGGTGCGCACAAGGTGCTGGGCGCGCTGGAGGCGTTCGAGCCGCTCGGGGTGAGCGTGGCCGGGAAGCGCTGCCTCGACGCCGGCGCCTCGACCGGCGGATTCACCGATGTGCTGCTCGCCCGCGGCGCCCGCGAGGTGGTCGCCGTCGATGTGGGGTACGGCCAGCTGGTGTGGCGGCTGCGCAACGACGAGCGGGTCCGGGTGTTCGACCGCACCAATGTGCGGGCGCTGACGCCGGAGGCGATCGACGGTCCCGTCGAGTTGGTGGTCGCCGATCTGTCGTTCATCTCGCTCGCGCTGGTGCTGCCGGCGCTGGCCGCCTGCTGTGCACCGGGTGCGGATCTGCTGCCCATGGTGAAACCGCAGTTCGAGGTCGGTAAACAGCGAGTAGGCTCCGGCGGTGTGGTGCGTGATCCGGCTCTGCGCGCCGAGGCGGTGACCGAAGTGGCCGCCGCGGCCGCCGGACTGGGCCTGCGCACCCGCGGTGTGGTCGCCAGCCCGTTGCCCGGCCCGTCCGGCAACGTCGAGTATTTCCTGTGGCTGCGCAAGGAAAGCCAGGACAAGGAAACATCGGACACCGATTCGCCCGAAATCGAATCGGAGCCCGATATCAGCGAATTGGTGCAGCGTGCGGTCGAGGAGGGGCCACAGTGAAGCGGGAGATCCTGCTCGTCGCCCATCCGGGCCGTTCCGAACTGCTCGAGACCGCCCATCGGGTCGCGAAGATCTTCGCCGACGCCGGAATCGGGCTGCGGGTCCTCGAGGACGAGGCCTACAGCACCAAACTGGATTTCGACGACACCGGCGAACCCGACGGCTACCCGGTGCGGGTGATGGCGCACGGCCCCGACGCCGCGGTCGGCTGTGAGATGGTGCTCGCGCTCGGTGGTGACGGCACCTTCCTGCGCGGCGCGGAGATGGCACATCCGGCGCGGGTTCCGGTGCTGGGAATCAATCTGGGCCGCATCGGTTTTCTCACCGAGGCCGAGGCCGAACATCTCGACGACGCGCTGGCCCAGGTGGTGCGCGGCGATTACCGCATCGAGCAGCGGATGACCGTAGATGTCAGTGTCCGCGTCGATGATGTGGTCGTGGAACGCGGATGGGCCCTCAACGAGGCCAGTATCGAGAATGCCGCCCGCATGGGTGTGCTGGAGGTCGTGCTCGAGGTCGACGGCCGCCCGGTATCGCAATTCGGTTGTGATGGTGTGCTGATCGCGACACCCACCGGCTCCACCGCCTACGCCTTCTCCGCGGGTGGTCCCGTGGTGTGGCCCGAACTCGAGGCGCTGCTGGTGATTCCCAGCAACGCGCACGCACTGTTCGCGCGGCCCCTGGTGACCAGCCCGGAGTCGCGGATCGCGGTGGAAACCGTTGCGACGGGCCATGATGCGATCGTCTTCCTGGACGGCCGGCGTACGCTGGCATTGCCGCGGGGCGGGCGATTCGAAGCGGTACGCGGCGCCGAACCGGTGCGCTGGGTGCGGCTGGATTCCGCCCCCTTCGCCGACCGGATGGTGCGCAAATTCCGCTTACCCGTGACAGGCTGGCGGGGCCGGCGGCCGGAACGGCCGCGCGCGACGGAGCCGGCCCGCACTCCCATCGAGCAACCCGGCTCAGGCGATAGCGAACACCGCCGAACGGAGAGCACACGTGCTGACAGAGATCAGGATTGACGGCCTCGGCGTCATATCCACCGCCACCGCGCAGTTCCACGAGGGACTGACCTGTGTGACCGGTGAGACCGGTGCCGGCAAGACCATGGTGGTCACCGGACTGCATCTGCTCGGTGGCGCCCGCGCGGACGCCGGGCGGGTGCGTCAGGGCGCGCAGCGGGCCGTCGTCGAGGGCCGGTTCACCGTCGAGGATGTGCACGACAGCGCCCGCGACGAGGTCGAGAAGGTGCTGGAATCCTCCGGCGCGCAGCGCGACGACGACGACAGCGTCATCGCCGTGCGCACCGTCGGCAGCGACGGGCGATCCCGGGCCCATCTCGGCGGCCGCAGTGTGCCGGCCGCGGTGTTGTCGGATTTCACGGCGCCGCTGCTGACCGTGCACGGGCAGAACGACCAGCTGCGGCTGCAGCGACCCGATCAGCAGCTGCAGGCGCTGGACCGCTTCGCCGGTGAGGCGGTGGCGGGGCTGCTGCGCAAATATCAGCTGGCCCGCCGCACCTGGCTGCAGGCACGCACCGAACTGCTGGAGCGCACCGCGCGCAGCCGCGAACTCGCACTCGAGGCCGATCGGCTGCAGCATTCGCTGAACGAAATCGACACGGTCGCACCGGAACCCGGTGAGGACGAGCGCATCGTCGCCGAGGTGCTGCGGCTCGGCGATCTCGATTCGCTGCGGGAGGCGGCCGGCGCCGCCCACGCCGCCCTGGCGGGCTCCGGCGACGGGGAGGGAGCCGGTGCGCTGGACGCGCTCGGTGGTGCGCGGGCCCGGCTGGAATCCAGTGACGATCCGGCGCTGACGGCGTTGGCGCCGCGGCTGGGGGAGGCGATCGCGGTGGTGGTCGATGTGACCACCGAATTGAGTTCGTATCTGTCGGATCTGCCGTCGGATCCGGCGGCGCTGGACAGCCTGCTCACCCGCCAGGCGGAACTGAAATCGCTGACCCGCAAATACGCACCCGATATCGACGCGGTGATCGCCTGGGCCGACGAGGCGCGCACCCGCCTGGCCTCGCTCGACGTGTCGGAGGAAGCGCTGGCGGCGTTGGCCGCCGAGGTGGAGACCGCGGCCGTTCAGGTGCGGGAGACGGCGAAGAAACTGACCGCGGCCCGGCGCAAGGCCGCACGCAAACTCGCGACCGCGGTGAGCGCCGAATTGAGCGGTCTGGCGATGGGCCGCGCCAAACTCGAGGTGGAGGTGCGGCCGCTGGCGGCATCGGCGCAGGACAGTGCGCCCATCACCGTCGAGGGGGCGGAACTGCATGCGGGCACGTCCGGAGTGGACGAGGTGGAATTCCGGCTGTCGGCCCACTCCGGCGCGCAGTCGCTGCCGTTGAGCCGCAGTGCATCCGGTGGTGAGCTCTCGCGCGTGATGCTGGCGCTGGAAGTGGTGCTCGCGGCCTCCGAATACGGCTCGACCATGGTGTTCGACGAGGTCGACGCCGGTGTCGGCGGTCGCGCCGCGGTCGAGATCGGGCGGCGGCTGGCCCGGCTGGCCCGCACCCATCAGGTCATCGTGGTGACCCATCTGCCGCAGGTGGCCGCCTTCGCCGACACCCACCTCGTGGTCGACAAGGTCGACGACGGTAAGGGCGTCAACAGCGGGGTGCGGGCGCTGACCACCGACGAGCGGGTCGTGGAACTGGCCCGCATGCTGGCCGGCCTCGACGACACCGAGACCGGCCGCGCCCATGCCGAGGAGTTGTTGGCCACCGCGCGGGCGGAGAAGGCCGACACCACCTCGGCGGCGGGCTGACTGCGCGCGCGGCTCCTACTTGGCGACGGCCTTCTTGGCGGCCTTGAGGAACGGCGAGATCAGGCCGCGCAGAAACAGTTCGGTCGCCTTGTCCGGCACGGGCAGCTTGGGCTCGGACTCCATCCGGTAGGACACCAGGGTGCCGCCCGGGGCGTCGGCGAAGGTGATGGTGCCGACGTGCCGCTTCACCGGTGCCCCCGCGATGATCCGGTATTCCATGCGCTCCCCGGGAACCAGTTCGGTGGTTTCCTCGGTCACGCCGATGCCACCCACGCCGACCAGGTAGCGCGCGCCGACGCCGGAGGCCTCGGGGGCGCCGGGCTGACGCAGCGTAATGCGCACGGGCAGATAGCCGTTGAGACTGTCGCGTTCGGCGAACAGCTTGTAGACGACGTCGCGCGGTGCGGGAATGACCGTGTCGACGGTGGTACTGGCCATGGCGTTCTCCTTCGGATGCAGTGAGCCGAAGCATATCGGTACCAGCGGTACGGCTCGGCACGCCAGTCGACGTCGGCGAGGTGCGGGTTTGCTGGCCTCATGCCAGGGGATGTGATACGACGTCGGCGCGCCTCCACCACAGGTTGAGAGTCGGCGGCCATCATCGGATGCCATGAAGATGCTGGCGCTGTTGTCCCGCAACACCGAAACGCTTCCCGGCGTCACCGGGATGGCCCGGGTGGACCGCAATACCCGGCGTCTGCTCAAGCGGGTCGGCTCGGGCGATGTGGTGGTCCTCGACGAGATGGACATCGATCGCCTCACCGCTGACCGGCTCGTCGAGGCCGGTGTGGCGGCGGTGATCAATGCCTCGCCCTCGATTTCCGGCCGCTATCCGAACCTCGGCCCGGAAGGGCTGGCCGCCAACGGAATCGTGTTGCTGGATGCTGTCTCCGGTGACGTCTTCGGCAAGATCAAGGACGGCAGCAAGGTCCGCATCGACGCCGGTGTGGTGTATGCCGACAAGTTGACCAAGAAGGAACCGGAGGTTCTGGTCGAGGCCATCGAGCTCACCGACCAGGTCATCGCCGAGCGGATGATCGCGGCACGCAACGGGCTGGCCGATCATCTGGAGGCCTTCGCCGGCAATACGACCGAATACATCCGGACCGAAAGCGCGATGCTGATCGACGGTCTCGGAGTACCGGCCCTGGATCTGTCGATGCGCGGCCGCCATGTCGTGGTGGTCGCCGACGGGGTGGACGGTCGCGACGACCTCAAGGCGATCAAGCCTTTCGTCAAGGAATACGCGCCGATTCTGGTGGGTGTCGGGCGCGGTGCCGACATCCTGACCAAGGCCGGGTACCGCCCCGATCTGATCGTCGGTGACCCGGAGGAGATCACCGCGAGCGCGCTGAAATGCGGTGCCGAGCTGATCCTTCCGGCCGACACCGACGGACATGCCAAGGGGCTGGAGCGAATTCAGGACCTGGGCATCGGCGCCACCACCTTCCCGTCCTCGGGATCGGCGGCGGATCTGGCGCTGCTGCTGGCCGATCATCACGGGGCCGCGCTGATCATCACCTGCGGGGCACCGGCCTCGCTCGACGACTTCTTCGATCGCAGCCGCCGCGAATCGGCGCCCGCGATGTTCCTGACCCGGCTCAAGGCGGGGCCGAAACTGATGGACGCCAAGGCCGTGGCCACCCTCTATCGGCAGGGCAACTCCGGGTGGGCGACCGCACTGGTGGTGCTGGCCGCGCTGATCGCGCTGATCGTCGGACTGCTGGTGTCCTCGCATCTGGGCAGCGATGTGCTGGATTGGCTGGACTCGGCGTGGCGGCAGTCGCAGGACTGGCTCCATCGACTATCGGACCGTCGGGGGTAGAGAAAACAGTGGGTTCCATGCGTCGGCTCGTCGTCTCCCTGACCGCGATCTTTCTGGCATTGGCGGTGGGTGCGGCGCTCGGCGCCGTCGTCCGCCACGGTGGTTCGGGTGGCGGTGACGATCTGGCCCGGCGCAACGACGCGCTCGCCGCGGCCAACGGACAACTCGAACGGCAGGTCGGTGCGGCCGACGACTTCATCGCCCGGTCGGCCGGCCGCATCCTGAACGGAACCCTCGCCGATCGCACTGTGCTCGTCTTCACCACCCCGGATGCCGACTCCGGCGATGTCGACGCCGTGACGGCGGCGCTGACCACCGCCGGGGCGACGATCACCGGGCGGGTCGCACTCACCGACGCCTTCGTCGACGCGTCGCAGGGGGACCGATTGCGGACCGCGGTGACGAATATGATTCCGGCCGGGGCGCAATTGCAGACCGAGGCGGTCGATCAGGGCAGCCTCGCCGGCGATCTGCTCGGCCTGGCATTCCTCACCGACCCCGCCAACGGCGCCGACCGTGCCACCGCACAGGAGCGCGGACTGATCGCCGACACCTTGCGCCACGGCGGATTCCTCGGCGCCGGCGACTTCGCGCCCGCGCAGCTGGCGGTGGTGGTGACCGGGGCGGGCGCGCGGGCCGACCACAACGGGCAGGGCTCGATCATCGCGCATGTCGCCGGGGCGCTGCGCGGACGCGGGGCGGGTCTGGTGCTGGCGGGACGGGCCGGATCCTCGGACGGATCGGGCCCGATCGCCGAGGTGCGCCGTGACAACCGCCTCGACGCGACGGTGTCCACGGTCGACAATGTGGACCGCGAGACGGGCCGGGTCACAACGGCTCTCGGCCTCGCCGAGCAACTGGGCGGCAAAACCGGTCACTACGGCACCGGGCCGGAGGCGACGTCGCTGTCGGTGACCGCTTCGCCCGGCTGAGCGCGGCCGCCTTCGTCGCACCCGATCGGATGATCCGTCACGTCGGAGCGAGTGCCGGGCGATCGGCGCCGGCAGGTCTGCGCGTCATGGGGTTGCTGCGGTGAATGAGACGCAAGTGACAAACCGGCACGACGACCTCCGGTGTTCCCCGCGTGGCATTCGTTTCGCAACCGTTTTTCGTGTTAGCGTGGAGTTCCGTGAGTCAATCGCGGATTCCGGCGCGTTCCCCCCATCAGACGGCCACCAAACACATCTTCGTGAGTGGCGGTGTCGCCTCCTCCCTCGGTAAGGGACTGACCGCCTCCAGCCTCGGCCAGCTGCTGACCGCCCGCGGGTTGCGGGTCACCATGCAGAAGCTGGACCCGTATCTGAATGTCGACCCCGGCACCATGAACCCCTTCCAGCACGGCGAGGTGTTCGTGACCGAGGACGGCGCCGAAACCGACCTCGACGTCGGCCACTACGAGCGGTTCCTCGATCGAGATCTGTCGGGTTACGCGAACGTCACCACCGGGCAGGTCTACTCGACGGTGATCGCCAAGGAGCGCCGCGGTGAGTACCTCGGCGACACCGTGCAGGTGATCCCGCACATCACCGACGAGATCAAGAACCGCATCCTCGCGATGAGCGGCCCGGATCTGCAGGGACAGACGCCGGACGTGGTGATCACCGAGATCGGCGGCACCGTCGGCGATATCGAATCCCAGCCGTTCCTCGAGGCCGCCCGCCAGATCCGGCACGAGGTCGGCCGGGACAACTGCTTCTTCCTGCACGTGACGTTGGTGCCGTATCTGGCGCCCTCCGGCGAGCTGAAGACCAAACCCACGCAGCATTCGGTGGCGGCGCTGCGCAACATCGGTATTCAGCCCGACGCGCTGATCCTGCGCTGCGACCGGGAGGTGCCGCAGGGGCTGAAGAACAAGATCGCGCTGATGTGCGACGTCGACGTCGACGCCTGCATCTCCACGCCCGACGCGCCGTCGATCTACGACATTCCGAAGGTGCTGCACCGCGAGGGCCTCGACGCCTATGTGGTGCGCAAACTGGGGCTGCCGTTCCGCGATGTCGACTGGACCGTGTGGGGCGATCTGCTCGACCGCGTGCACAACCCGCGCGAGGAGGTGACTGTGGCGCTGGTCGGCAAGTACGTCGACCTGCCGGACGCCTATCTCTCGGTGACCGAGGCGCTGCGGGCCGGTGGTTTCGCGGCCAAGGCCAAGGTGAACATCCGCTGGGTGCAGTCCGACGAATGCGAGACTCCGGAGGGCGCGCAGCATCACCTCGGCGATGTCGACGCGGTGCTGATCCCCGGCGGCTTCGGCATTCGCGGCATCGAGGGCAAGGTCGGTGCGATCCGGTTCGCGCGCACCCGCTCCATTCCGCTGCTGGGCCTGTGCCTGGGACTGCAGTGCGTGGTGATCGAGGCCGCCCGTTCGGTGGGCCTCGAGGACGCCAACTCCGCCGAATTCGAGCCTGAGACAACGCATCCGGTGATTTCCACGATGGCCGATCAGGCCCAGGCGGTCGCCGGTGAGGCCGACCTCGGCGGCACCATGCGCCTGGGCGCCTACCCGGCCGTGCTGGAGAAGGGATCGGTCGTGGCACAGGCCTACGGCACCACCGAGGTGTCGGAGCGGCATCGGCACCGCTACGAGGTCAACAACGCCTACCGCAACAAGATCGGCCAGAGCGGACTCCGGTTCTCCGGCACCTCGCCGGACGGACATCTGGTCGAGTTCGTGGAGCTGCCGGCGAACGTGCACCCGTATTTCGTGGCCACTCAGGCGCATCCGGAGCTCAAGAGCCGGCCGACCCGGCCGCATCCGCTGTTCGCCGGACTGGTCGACGCGGCGCTGAAATACAAGGGCGCCGAACGACTTCCGGTGGAGATCTACGGCGAGGAGGCCGACGAGGCCGAGCGGGTCGGGCAGTGAGCGAACCCGGCAGCCACGACTTCCGCACCGTCGGCTCCGAAACCGTGTATTCCGGGGCGATCGTCGCGCTGCGCCGCGATCAGGTCGAGATGCCCGGCGGGCGGGTCGCCGAACGTGAGGTGGTCGAGCATCACGGCGCGGTCGCGATCGTGGCCCTCGACGACGACGGCGCCGTGGTGCTGATCAATCAGTACCGGCATCCGGTCGGGCGGCGGTTGCTGGAGTTGCCCGCCGGGCTGCTCGATCAGGCCGGTGAGGATCCGCTGGCGGCCGCGCGACGTGAACTCGCCGAGGAGACCGGGCTGGCGGCACGGGAATGGTCCACGCTGGTGGATGTGGTGCTGTCGCCGGGATTCACCGACGAGGCACTGCGCATCTATCTCGCGACCGGGCTGTCGGACACCGATCGGCCGGACCCGGAGCACGAGGAGGCCGACCTGGCCGTCGTGCGGATGCCGCTGCAGGAGGCGGTGACCGCGGCGCTGTCGGGCCGGATCGAGAACGCGACCGCGGTCGCCGGTGTGCTGGCGGCCTGGGCCGCGCGGGCGAACGGCACCACGCTGCGGCCCGCCGACGCGCCGTGGCCGGGTATGCCGACGCGGCTGCTCGAGCGCAAGGCCGCCGAACAGGCACGGGCCTGAGCGGAACCGGCCGGGTGTCTCCGCGGACCCGGCCGGGCACCTCGCGCACTGTGTTTCGTGCGAACGAATGTCGTCGGCTGCTGTCATGATGACATCGTGAATGTCGCTGTCCCCGCCGCCTCGGCGGTCGTTGCGCTGCTACCGGCCGGGTGAACCCATGGTGGAGCGGCAGATCCAGGCCTATCTCGACCATCTGACGGTCGAGCGGGGCGCGGCGAGCAATACGCTCAGCGCCTACCGCCGTGATCTGCAGCGATATCGGGAGTTTCTGCGACAGCGGGATATCGGTGATCTGGACCGGGTGACCGAGAACCAGATCGCCGATTTCGTCGTCTCGCTGCGGGCGGGTGGCGAAGGGTATCCGGCGCTGGCCGCCAGTTCGGCCGCCCGCGCTCTGGTCGCGGTGCGTGGCCTGCACCGGTTCGCGGCCGCCGAGGGACTGACCACCGGAGATGTCGCGCACGGGGTGAAGCCGCCGACACCGGCGCGGCGATTGCCGAAAGCGCTTCCGTACGAAGATATTTCCCGGCTGCTCGAGGCCGCGGGCGGCGGAGACGACGCGGGTTCCGGAGGCGGGCCGCGCGGGCTGCGGGACCGCGCCATGCTGGAGTTGCTGTACTCCACGGGCGCCCGGATCTCGGAGGTGGTCGGACTCGACGTCGACGATATCGACACCACCGGTCGCGCGGTCGTCCTGCACGGCAAGGGCGGTAAACAGCGCATGGTCCCGATCGGGCGGCCGGCGCTGGCGGCGGTCGACGCCTATCTGGTCCGTGGCCGGCCCGCGCTCGGCGCACGCGGCAAGGGCACTCCCGCCCTGTTCCTCAACGCTCGCGGCGGCCGGCTCTCGCGGCAGAGCGCCTGGCAGGTTCTGCAGGACGCGGCCGATCGGGCGGGGATCGGTGCCGCGGTGTCGCCGCACACGTTGCGGCACTCGTTCGCCACCCATCTGCTCGACGGTGGCGCCGACGTGCGGGTCGTGCAGGAATTGCTGGGGCACGCCTCGGTGACGACCACGCAGATCTACACCCTCGTCACGGTCAATACGCTGCACGAGGTGTGGGCCACCGCGCATCCGCGGGCACGGTAACGCGCCGGCTGCGGCGGCGCGATATCGCGTGCGGATTGCCGCAAAGGGTTTCCCAACACCCCCTCGAGGCGACAGAATGCGGTTGGTGCCGTGAGGACACGGTGTTGTGGCACGGGCAATGACACAAGTGCGCAACGATCGGGGGCGTTCCCCAAGCGTGTCCGATCGGGGGTCTTGCGCTCGGAGGCGGTAGCGTCTATTGCGGCGGTCCGGTACATCGGCGTCCGGTGTAGCGATCGCCCGCTGTTCCGCAGCGCGCGGCGGGGCAATGAGCAGGAAAACTGAAGGAGCAGCGGACATGACGACAGCCGGCCCGGCCGAGCCGCCGAACAGCGCTGCGGCAGAACCGCTTTCGAATATCCGAACCGGCCTCCGAATCGAACAGGCGGCCCGCAGACTCTGGGAGGCGAACGACATCGTGGCGGACGGTACCGAACTCGGCCCGACCGGACGCCCGCTGCGCGACATTCCCGAACCACCCCCGTCGTCGCGCAACGGTGACGCCCTGATCGTCGCCATGTGCAATCAGAAGGGCGGCGTCGGCAAGACCACCTCCACCATCAATCTCGGTGCCGCGCTCGCCGAATACGGCCGCCGGGTGTTGCTGGTCGACCTCGACCCGCAGGGTGCGCTGTCGGCCGGGCTGGGTGTGGCCCACCACGACCTGGACCTGACCGTGCACAATCTGCTCGTCGGCGGCCGGGCGAGCGTCGACGACGTGCTGCTCAACACCAAGGTCGACGGCATGGATCTGCTGCCGAGCAACATCGATCTGTCGGCGGCCGAAATACAGCTGGTCAACGAGGTCGGCCGGGAACAGACCCTCGGCCGCGCGCTGGCCCCGCTGCGCGATCGCTACGACTACATCCTCATCGACTGCCAGCCGTCGCTGGGTCTGCTCACCGTCAACGCGCTGGCCTGCGCCGATGGTGTGATCATCCCGATGGAATGCGAATACTTCTCGCTGCGCGGGCTCGCGCTGCTCACCGACACCGTCGAGAAGGTGCGGGACCGGCTCAACCCGCGGCTGGCGCTGTCGGGCATCGTTGTCACCATGTTCGATGCGCGATTGCTGCACTCCCGGCAGGTGATGGCCCGGGTGGTGGAGGTGTTCGGCGATCTGGTGTACGACACCGTGATCAACCGGACCGTCCGTTTCCCCGATGCCAGTGTCGCCGGTGAGCCGATCACCACCTGGGCGCCGAAATCCGGTGGCGCGGAAGCGTATCGGGCGATGGCACGGGAAGTCATCCACCGGTCGGGCCGGTGAGCGAGGCCGGACCACCGGCTGCCGAGGTCGTACCGGAAGACAAGCCCGACGGGTTCCACCTGCGGCTGAGCAATTTTCAGGGTCCGTTCGACCTGTTGTTGCAGCTGATCAGCCAGCGGCGGCTCGATGTGACCGAGGTGGCGCTGCACAAGGTCACCGACGAGTTCATCGCCTACACCAAAGAGCTCACCGCGAGCCTGGAACGCGATCCGACGCTGCGGGCGGATCGGATTCTCGATCAGACCACCGAATTCCTGGTGGTCGCCGCGACCCTGCTCGATCTGAAGGCCGCCCGGCTGCTGCCGTCCGGTGAGGTCACCGACGCCGACGACCTGGAACTGCTGGAAGCGCGCGATCTGCTGTTCGCGCGGCTGCTGCAGTACCGGGCGTTCAAGCAGGTCGCCGAACTGCTCGGTGAACTCGAGGCCGCCGCGTTGCGCCGGTATCCGCGGGCGGTATCGCTGGAGGAACGCTTCCTGGACCTGCTGCCGGAGGTGAGCCTCGGCGTCGACGCGGCGGGTTTCGCCGATATCGCCGCGGCCGCGTTCCGGCCCCGGCCGCGGCCGACGGTAGGGCTGGACCACCTGCACGCTCATTCCATCTCCGTCGCCGAACAGGCCGCGCTGGTTCTGGAGATGCTGAAGAAGCGCGGGGTGGGGGAGTGGTCGACCTTCCACGACCTGTGCGCGGATTGCGAGATGCCGATCCAGATCGTCGCGCGCTTTCTCGCGCTGCTCGAGCTCTACCGCGGCAAGACGATCGAATTCGACCAACCCGACCCGCTCGGCCCGCTGGCGGTGCGCTGGATCGGCGACGACGCCGAGGGCGCGCCCGCCGAGCCCGTGACAATCGATGAGGACTACGGATGATGTCGCACGGTGAGCAGCCCAGTGATCGCGTGGAGGCCGAAGCTCGCGGGACCGCGGGTACGCCGGAGCCGGCCCGAGCCGAGGGCGCCGTCGCCCCGGCAGACGATGCCGAATCCAGAACCGTGGCGGAGAACGCAGACGTCGTGCCGGACGAGCGAGCGCCCGCGGCAGGCAATGACGCGGACGACGAGGAGCCAGCCCGTCCGCTCGACGATCAGGAACTGCGGTCGGCGCTCGAGGCGATGCTGCTGGTGGTGGACGCGCCGGCGCCGGTGGAACTGCTCGCGGCGGCGGTCGACGACGCACCCGCGCGGGTCGAGCGGGTGTTGCGGGAGATGTCGGCGGAATGGACTGCGCGGGGCAGTGGAATCGACCTGCGGTACGTGGGCGACGGGTGGCGTCTGTACACCCGGACCGAGTACGCGCCCTACGTCGAACGTATGCTGTTGGACGGGGCGCGGTCCAAGCTCACCAGGGCCGCTTTGGAAACGTTGGCGGTTATCGCCTATCGTCAACCGGTTACGCGAGCACGAGTGAGTGCCGTGCGCGGGGTGAACGTCGACGGCGTGATCCGCACCCTGGTGGCGCGGGGACTGATCGCCGAGGCGGGAGCCGACGTCGACACCAACGGCACCCTCTACGTCACCACCGAACTGTTCCTGGAACGGATCGGGCTCGCGTCGCTGGCGGAACTCCCGTCGCTGGCGCCCCTGCTACCGGGCGTCGACCTGATCGACGAGATCAACGAGAGCCTGGAGACCGACCCCCGGTACACCAGGCTGAAGAAACCCGCCGAATCGGATATCGATCTCGGCACCGAGGATTGACCGGATCCGCAGCGGATCCTGTCGACTGATCAGAGGACCACGTGAATACACCCGCTCGCCGAGATGGCACACCGGACCGTAGGAAAAGACAGAGCGACCCGCCCCGCGGCGGCGGACGCACGGCACGAGGGGCGGCCGGCCGCTCCGACCGCACCGACGAGGGACGCGGCGGATCGCGCGGCGACCGGTACGGGCGCCGGGAGGACAGCTACGGCCGCGGCGACACACGCGGAGCACGCTCCGGCGGCCGAGGGGATGACCGTTACGGCCGTGGGGGCGACAGTTACGGGCGTGGTGGTGACCGCTCCGGTCGTGGGGACGACCGTTATGGCCGTGGAGGGGACAGCTACGGGCGTGGTGGTGACCGTTCAGGCCGAGGGGATGACCGTTTCGGCCGCGGGGGCGACAGCTACGGGCGTGGTGGTGACCGCTCCGGTCGGGGCGACGATCGTTACAGCCGCGGTGGCGACAGCTACGGGCGTGGTGGTGACCGCTCCGGCCGCGGAGACGACCGCTACAACCGTGGCGGCGAGAGCTACGGCCGCGGTGGCGACGGCGCCGGACGTGGTTCGCGGCCCGAAGGCGGCTACGGCCGGGGCGATCGGTTCGCCCGCGGCCAAGCGGCCGGTGACTCGCGGTACGGCCGCGGCGATGCCC
>NZ_BAFW01000087.1 GCF_000308535.1 Nocardia cerradoensis NBRC 101014
CCCGGCGGAAACGTCGGCGCGGAGCCCGGAATCGCCAATCGCGCCGGGGAGCGTGATCGAAACTGCCGAGCAGCGCCGCGATCATTCCGGCCAGATCGTCACCGGCCGGTGGCGCCCCGGCGCGTGAGAGTACCGACATCTGCGCTCACCCCGTCAATCGCTCTGCCGGGCGACGGCCACATTGTCGAGAATTCCCAGCGCGTCCGGAACGAGCACCGCCGCCGAGTAATAGCAACTGACCAGATACGAGATGATCGATTGATCGTCGATTCCCTTGAATCGCACGTTCAGACTGGGTTCGTACTCGTCCGGAATTCCGGTCTGATGCAGGCCGATCACACCCTGATCCTTTTCCCCGACCCGCATCGCCAGAATGGACGTGGTCTGCTTCTCGCTGACCGGTATCTTTCCGCACGGAAGTATCGGCACACCGCGCCACGCGGGGACCCGGCGGCCCTCGATGTCGACCGGGTCCGGGTACAGGCCGAGTTTGTTGCATTCCCGGCCGAAGGCCGCGATCGCCTTCGGATGAGCGAGAAAGAACTTGGTGCTGCGGCGCATGCTCAGCAGTTCGTCGAGATCGTCCGGCGTCGGCGGGCCCGATTCGGTGTAGATGCGTTGTTTCAGATCGCAATTGTTCAGCAGTCCGAAATCGGGACTGTTGACCAGATCGTATTCGCGCCGCTCGTGCAGTGCCTCGATGGTCAACCGCAATTGCTGCTCGATCTGATTGTGCGGATCGTTGAACAGATCGGCCACGCGGGTATGTACGCGCAGCACGCTCTGCGCGGCGCTGAGTTCGTATTCGCGCGGCGAACTGTCGTAATCGACGAAGGTGCCGTCGAGCATCGGCTCGCCGATATGCCCGGAGGTGATCTCGATATTCGCCTCACCGTATTTGTTCTGCGGCCGCACCGGTGACTGCGAGACCCGGGACAGGTGTTCGCCGAGTAGCGGCGCCTGGTCCACCAGGCGGTCGAATGCCGTGCGCGGCAACGTGAGTAGCGTGACGGGTGTGACCGTCTTCACGGTGACCGGCCAGATGGCGTCGCGGTCGGTGAGCATGGCGTCGCCGAAGTAGTCGCCGTCGCCGAGTATGCCGAGTTTGGTGGATTCGCCGTATTCGCCGGTACCGATCTTGCTGAGTTTGCCGTGCACGATCAGCATCAGCTGATCGACCGGATTGCCGAATTCGGCGAGTACCGTCCCGGGCTCGAGGTCGCGCTGGATGAATTGCCCGGCCATCGCCGCGAGGATCTCCTCGTCGTCGAGTTCGCGCAGCGCCGGCAATTCCTGCAGTTCGAGCGGGATGACATGGGCGTGCGAGCCGTCGATGACGAATTCCACCTCGCCGTTGCCCACGGTGTGGGTGAGGCGGCGGTTGACCCGGTAGATACCGCCCTCGACCTGGGTCCACGGCAGCATGCGGGTCAGCCAGCGCGAGGATATGCCCTGCATCTGGGGTTCGGATTTGGTGGTGTGGGCCAGTTGATGGGCGGCGGCGGTGGACAGGGATTTACGGTCGTGGTTGTCGGTCTGCGCGGGAAGTTCGAGGGTCATCTGCGGTCCTCACCTCGGGGGTTGGCGATGGATGCGGACTGCGCCGAAAAATTGGGTTCGGCACGCGAACATGCGGACACGAAATCGGCCGGGACCGATTTCTGCCACCTGACGAAAACTGGAGTCGGGACCAGCCTGGCGAACTAGACATCTGATCGAATAGTCATGCGCTACAACGGCGTTCCGTGGTCCATGGTAGGGCAATGCCGCTGCCGCGCGAACACTTTCGCCGAAACTCCGTGGCGCCGCCCGTCCACGCACCCCGTCCGTGCGCGACCTGTGATCGCGGATGGGGCCGATCACAACGGGGCCGCAGTAGGCTGTCGATGTGGCAGGCTCGACCCGCACGCAGGGGGCGTGAAGGTGTGAGCGCAGGGCACAAGGGCTGGGAGTGGTTGTGAAATTCGATACGAGAACCCTGACGGGGCCGGCGCGGCGGTTGATGGCGACCGCGCAGAACGGTCTCGAGGTCATCCGTTTCGGCGGCCTCGCCCACGATGTGGAGTCCTCGCCCTTCGAGGTCACCGAGCGCAAGCGGATGTACCGGCTGCGTCACTACTTTCCCGACGATCCGGCCGCGGACCGGCCCGTCGCGCTGCTGGTGCCGCCGCTGATGGTCAACGCCGACATCTACGACGTCAACGCCGAGGGCGGCGCCGTCGGCATCCTGCATCGCGCCGGAATCGATTGCTGGGTACTGGATTTCGGCTCACCGGCCACCGAGGAGGGCGGCTGGCAGCGCGATCTGGCCGACCATGTCCTCGCCCTGTCGAGCGCGATCGACACGGTCAACGAACTGACCGGCCGCGGCGTGCACCTGATGGGGTACTCGCAGGGCGGCATGTTCGCCTATCAGGCGACCGCGTTCCGCTACGGCAAGGGTGTGCAGAGCATCGTCACCTTCGGCAGCCCGGTCGACATCGTGGCGGGCCTGCCGTTCGGGCTGCCCTACGGGCTGGTGTCGGAGGTCGCCGATTTCGTCGCCGACCACGTCCTGACCCGGCTGCCCATCACCGATGCCATGGTGCGCGTCGGCTTCCAGTTGCTCGACCCGGTGAAGACGGCGAAGGCCCGGATCGACTTCCTGCGCCAGCTGCACGACCGAGAGGCGTTGCTGCCCAAGGAACGTCAGCGCCGATTCCTCGAACACGACGGCTGGGTGGGCTATTCCGGGCCGGCGGCCGCCGATCTGCTCAAGCAGTTCGTCGCGCACAACCGGATGATGTCCGGCGGCTTCGTCATTCGTGATCAGCCGATCTCGCTGGCCGAGGTGAAGTGCCCCATCCTCGCCTTCGTCGGGGAGGTCGACGACATCGGCCAGCCGGCGGCGGTGCGCGGTATCGTGCGCGCGGCGCCCAATGCCGAGGTCTACGAGGCCACGCTGGTGGCCGGACATTTCGGGCTGGTGGCGGGCAGTACCGCCACCAACCAGACCTGGCCGCTGGTGCGCGACTGGGTGAACTGGCTGGGCGGGCACGCCGAACTGCCCGAACAGATCGCGCCCATGCGCGAGCACGTCGCCGCCGACCGCCAGTCCACCGCCGCCACCCGCGTCGTGCACACCGCGGCCACCCTGGCCGAAGCCGGCGCCGGAATCGGCGCGGCGTTCGGCAGCCTGGCCGGAAACGCGCTGCGCGGATCGAAGGAGCTGACGGGAGAGGCCGCCCGGGCGCTGCCCCGGCTGACCCGGCTCGGGATGATCCAGCCGCACACCCGGATCTCGCTGGGCCGCCTGCTCGCCGAACAACAGCGCAGCGCGCCGATGCGTGAGCTGTTCCTCTTCGACGACCGGGTGCACACCCACGCCGCGGTCGGCGCCCGCATCGACAACGTGGTGCGCGGGCTGATCTCGGCCGGCGTGCGCCCCGGCACCCGCGTCGGAGTGCTGATGGAAACCCGGCCGAGTGCGCTGGCCTCGGTCGCGGCGCTCTCGCGGATCGGGGCGGTCGCGGTGCTGCTGGCGCCCGGCGGCGATACCGCGCGAGCGGTCGAATCGACCGGAACCACGGTGATCGTGTCGGATCCGGAGAATCTGCGGGCCGCGGCCGCCGCCGGAACCCGGGTCCTGGTGCTCGGCGGCGGCAACGCCCGCACGCTGGACATTCCGGACGGCGCCGATGTGGTCGACCTGGAGCAGGTCGACCCGGCGGCGGTAGCGCTGCCGGGCTGGTTCCGCCCCGATCCGGGGGTGGCGCGTGAGCTGGCGTTCATCCTGGTCACCGGTACCGGCGACAAACTCGACCTGAAATACATCACCAACCACCGGTGGGCGCTGTCGGCCTTCGGCACCGCGTCGGCGGCCGATCTCGACCGCCGCGATACGGTGTATTGCCTTGCGCCGCTGCATCATTCGTCGGGCCTGCTGGTGAGTCTGGGCGGCGCGGTGGCCGGTGGCAGCCGGATCGCGCTGGCCCGATCGCTGGATCCGCCCAGTTTCGCCGCGGAGGTGCACCGCTACGGGGTCACCGTGGTCACCTACACCTGGACCATGCTGCGCGACATCCTCGACGCCGACACCTTCCCCGCCGGCCATTCGCATCCGATCCGGCTGTTCATCGGCTCCGGTATGCCGGCCGGTCTGTGGCGGCGCACCACGGAACGGTTCGCCCCCGCGCGGGTGCTGGAGTTCTACGCCTCCATCGAGGGGGATGTGGTACTCGCGAACGTGGCGGGCGTGAAGATCGGCTGCAAGGGCCGCCCGGTGCCGGGCACGGCGAAGGTGGAACTGATCTCCTACGATCCGATCGCCGAGCAGATCATCACCGACACAAGGGGTTTCGCACGTCGCGCCGCCGACAACGAGGTGGGCCTGCTGATCGGTCGGGCCGCCGACACCGTCGACATCTCGCGCGGCGGCCTGCGCGGTGTCTTCAGCGCCGGTGACGCCTGGATGCCGACGGAGAATCTGTTCCGCCGCGACAGCGACGGCGACTACTGGCTGATGGACCGCCGCGACACCGTCATCGCGACCGCGCGCGGGCCGGTCTACACCCAGCCGATCGTGGACGCGCTCAACGACATCGCGGCCATCGACATGGAGGTCGCGTTCGGCCGCCGCACTCCGAGCACCACGCTCGCGGTGGCCGTGGTGAGCGTGCGCGCGGGCCACCGCCTGGAACCCGCCGACGTCACCGAGGGCCTGCGCGCCCTCGACCCCGCCCAGCGACCCGATGTGGTGCAGGTGGTGGACGAGATTCCGCGCAGCTCCAGCTTCCGTCCCGCCACCCATGCGGTGCGGTCGGCACTGCGCCTCGAACCGAACGAGAACACCTGGTACTACAACCGGGAAGCGGAAGGCTACGAGGTGCTCACCCCCGAGGTCGCGGCCGCCCTGCTGGGGTAGCGGCTAGGAGGTTGCGGCGGGACCGGGCGAACGCTGCGCCCGGTTCGGCCTCCGGCTACGGCCGGTCCGGCACCGTGCTCGCGGGCGTGGTCTCCGCCCGCTCACACCGTGAAAGCCGTGACCGTCTCGATCACCCGCGCGACCTGCTGATCGCTCAGATCCGGCCACAGCGGCAGGCGCAGCAACGTCGCCGAGAAGTCGTCGGTGCGCGGGCAGGGGACCGTGGTGCGGCCGAGTTTCAGCCCGGCCGGGCTGGAGTGCAGCGGCACGTAGTGGAACGGGGCCGAAATGCCGTGTTCGCGAAGATATCCGATCAACGCGTCGCGCGCGTCCTCGGTCGGGGTGCGCAGGTAGTACAGATGCGCGGTGTGCTCGCGGTCGTCCGGGACCTGCATCAGCCGCACGTCGTTGCGCGCGGCCCAGTCCGGCAGCGCGGCGGCGTAGGCGTTCCACACCCGCATGCGCCCGGCCTGGATCCGGTCGAATTCGGCCAGCTGCGCGTCGAGCACCGCGGCATTCAACTCACTGGGAAGATAACTCGATCCGATGTCCTGCCAGGAGTACTTGTCGACCGCCCCGCGCAGGAACCGGGCCCGGTCGGTGCCCTTCTCGCGGATGATCTCGGCGCGCCCCATGAGGATCTCGTCGGTGAGCAGGATGGCCCCGCCCTCACCGCAGTGCACGTTCTTGGTGTCGTGGAAGCTGAGTGCGCCCACGGTGCCGATCGTGCCCAGCGGCAGCCCGCGCCACCGGCCGCCTAGGCCGTGCGCGGTGTCCTCGACGACGGCCAGGCCGTGCGCCTCGGAGATCTCGAGCAGCCGGTCCATATCGGCGCCGACGCCGCCGTAGTGGATGACCACGATCGCCTTGGTGCGTTCGGTGACCGCCGCGGCCACCGACTCCGGATCGAGGTTGCCGCGCTCGTCGATATCGGCGAAGACGCAGGTGGCCCCGCGCATCGCGACCGCGGTGGCAGTGGAGGTGAAGGCGAAACTGGGGACGATCACCTCGTCGTCGGGACCCAGTTCGAGCAGCAGCCCGGCCATCTCCAGCGCATGGGTGCACGAGGTGGTCAGCAGCGCGTGCGGAGCGCCGGTGATGGCGCGCAATTTCGCCGTCGCCGCCGCGGTGAACGGCCCGTCGCCGTGGCTGTGGTCGGAGGCCAGGACGGCGGCCAGATTCGTCAGCTCGGCCTGGGCGCGGTAGGGACGGCTGAAGAGGATGCGGTCAGTGCTCACCCGGATTGTGTCCCCCGATTGCTGCGGCCGTGGTCGGAACCCGCGCCTCGGCGTGCGGACGCGGTGTCGGCGAATCTACCGTCAGATACAGCGGTTTGCCCACCAGCACGTGCAACGCCACACCCAGATACTCCGCGATCAGGCCGAGTGAGAACAGGATCGCGCCCGAGACCAGCAGCAGCACCACGATGATCGAGGCCCAGCCCTCGGGGTCGTGACCGCTGCCGAACAGGGCGTTCCAGATCACCACCGCGGCCATCACGGCACCGCCGGCGGCCAGGGTCACGCCCAGCATGCTCACCAGGCGCAGGCCGCGAGTACCGCTACACAGCACCATCTTCCAGAACAGCGAGAACAGCCGGCGGTAGTTGTAGCCGGACTCTTCGCGGCCCTCCGCGCGCAGCACCACCGGCGCCTGCGCGGTGTTGTCGACCACCCAGGTCAACGCCACGTCCAGATACACCCCGTTGGAGGCGACCTCGGCCAGCTGGCGGCCGATGTCGCCGCGGATCAGCCGGTAGCTTTCGAAGCGGGTGGAATCGGGGAAGGCGAAGACCGTCGCCAGTACCACCTTGGCGCCGCGCGAGGTGAGGTTGCGCAGCAGGCCGTGCGGGCGGGTGTTGGTCGGCTTCGAATAGACCAGATCCGCGCGCTGGGCGAGCGCGGTGTCGAGGAAGGCGCCGATGAATTCCGGATCGTGTTGTCCGTCTTCGTCCATCGTGACGATCCACTCGCCGCGCGCGGCGGCCATCCCGGCGATGGTGGCCGCGTCCTGGCCGAAGTTGCGGCTCAGCCAGATGACCCGCACCTGCGGATATTCGGTGGCCAGCCGCTGGAGCACGACGTCGGACCGGTCGGGGCCGTGGTCGTGGACCAGCACGATCTCCTCGACCGCGAAACGGTTGCCCTCCGGCGTCACCGAGGACTGCGACAAATCGTGCAATTCGGCGACCAGTCCGGCGATGGTCTGCTCCCCGCGATACACCGGGATCACCACCGAGACCGCATGCACCCGCTCGCTGCCGGTGACCGGCAGGTGAACATCCGGTGTCGGAGCCTGCCCGGCGGCAGGGGGATGTGCGGTTGCGGACGGAATCGGCATCAGCTGGTTCGACTTTCGATGACGGTGCGCACCGGAACTCCTCGCCTGTATCCAGAGCCCGAATCGGGGTGAACTCTAACACGCTGGTCACCGGCTTCGGCTCCGCGAGCGGGCGGCGGTTCCGGGGGCGATGCCCGCGAGCGCGCGGGCGGGTAGGGTCTGTCAATCGTGGTGGAAAGTGCAGTGTCGACGACGGCGCTCGCGGAGCCCGGGGAGGATCGGCGCGATGTCGCCGTCGATGATGGGCGGCCTGCCGCTCCCCGGCCCGAGCAGAGTGCCGCGGGGCATCCGCGGCGGATCGTGTTCCGATGGGGAGCGATCACCGCACTCGGGGTCATTGCCGGATATATCGCGGTGCTGCTCGCCAATGCGCGGCACTTCTACACCGACGACACCGAATCCCAATACACCCCGCTGTGGGTGATGCTCGGCCGGCATCTGCGCGAGGGCCATCTGCCGCTGATGGTGCCCGAACAGTGGATGACCGGGAACTACACCATGGAAGAGGCGGGCCTGTTCAATCCGCCGCAGCTGCTGATCGATCTGATCGCACCCTCGGTGGACAATCTCGCGTTGCTGGCCACGGTCGTCAAACTGATCTTCTCGATCATCGCCGCACTCGGCGTCTACCGGGTCTGCCTCGTCTACGGCAGTCGCGCGTCGTGGGCCGCCGTGGCGGGCATCGCGTTTCCGCTCTCGGGCTGGTTCCTGTTCTTCGACGAGGCCAGCTGGGTCACCGCGTTGACCGGCACCGCGTGGATGCTGCACGCTTGGGCCAGTGCCGTGCGCTATGCCCGCGGCCCGGCCGGTGATCGGTCGCGCTACGGCGACACCCGCGGTTACGGGCCGATTCCGTTGTTCGTCTTCCTGTATCTGGCGATTTCGGTCGAATACGTCTTTCCGGCCGTCGAGGCGGCGCTGATGCTGGTGGCCGTCGCGGTGGGCGAGCTCGTCGTCCAGCGCGCCTGGCGGCCGGTGCTGCGGGTGGCGGTGGTCGCCGCCGCGGCCGGCATGGCCGGTTTGATGACGTATCTGCCGAGCATGCTGTCCGCGACGGTGAGTTGGCGGGGCAATTCCCAGATCAACAACGACCGGTTCCTGACGGTGCCGTGGTCGGAATCGCTGAATGCCAGCCTGCCGTCGGCGATGCCGGCGTTCACCTCGTGGTGGGGATATGTGCAGCCGCTGCCGGTCACCTATATCGCGTGGTTCCTGATTCCGGCACTGGCCTTCGTCGACTGGAACGGTGCGCGCCGGGTCTGGCGGGAACTGATCTCGGTGGCGCTGTTCGCGATCATGTTCCTGATGTGGACGGCCGGGCCGGGAACGGTCGGCCCGCTGCGCTGGCCGGCGCGGGTGCTGCCGATGGTGGCGGTCGGACTGCTGATCCTGGTCTGCGTGCTGCTGGGCCGGTTCGGCACGGTGCGCGACTGGCGCCCGCGCGCGGTGGCGGCGGCGGTGCTGATCGGATTGCTCTGGGTGCGAACGTTTTCCGCCGATCCCCACCACATCTGGTGGCATGTGCTCTCCGCGCTCGCGGTCGCGACGGTGGGCGCCGGCGTGGTGTGGTTGTGGGCGAAGCGCGGTAGCGGGGCGGCCGCGCTGGCGACCGTCGTCGCCATGCTCCCCATCGCCTACCTGCAGGTGTATCTGGTGCAGCCGACGCCGATGGGCTGGAATCTGCCCGTGCACCGCTCCGAGGCGGAGGCGGCGTTCCCGGCCTTCGACGGAGTCACCATCCAGCTCGGCGACCGCGGGCTGCTGCAGCCGCAGGACAAGAGCCTGCAGGGCGCCTACGGGTCGCTGGTGTTCGGCAACTTCGCAAAGGACGTGCATCGCAACTACGTCAACGGCTACACACCCAACGGGCACTACTGGTTCGGCGAGATGCTGTGCATGCGCTGGGATTCCAGTGTCTGCCCGGACTCGTTCCGGCGGCTGTTCACCCCCGAGCCGTCCACCGGGGTCGCCCCGGTCGACCTGATGAAGCTCGACCGGGTCGTCCTGCAGCGCGCCATGTACCCGGAGCTGGGCAATCAGCCCGCCCCGCCGGGCTGGAAGTGGGTCGACCATCCGGGCCACGAACGCTACATCTGGGTGCTCGAGCGTGAGCAGGGTCTGGTTTCCACGCAGAACGGCCGCGTCGCCGACGCACACGACGTGCAGGCGAGCTCGCTGTCGGAAACGGACCGCACCAGCCGGGTGCGCGTGAGCTCAGCCGACGGCGGCCGGGTGGTCCTCGCGCGGCTGAACTGGCCCGGCTATCGCGCCACCCTGGACGGACGCGATCTGCCGATCCGCGAGGTCGCGCAATCGATTGTCGCCGTGGATATTCCGGCCGGAACCCGCGATGCCACGCTGGAGGTCTCCTGGGAGCCGCCGGGGTGGCGCATCGGTGTCGCCGCCGCGGCCGGCGGCCTGGTGCTGCTGGCGGTGATGCAGTGGCTGTACCTGCGTTCCCGGCGGCGTCCCGGCGAATCCGGCGAACCGGTGACACAGGAAGCCGCGGACGTGGTGTCGTGAGCGTCGGTGCGGAGGGAGCGGCCGCGGCGCGGGTGGCGGGGGAGCAGGACAACCCGCCACCGGGTCTGCTGCTGCGACTGATCCGCCGCCAGGAGATCGCCTTCGCCGCGGTCGGCGCGGCCAACACGCTGCTGGGCATGGCGCTGACGGTGATGTGGCTGAAGCTGCTGCCCGGCGGCTGGCCGCCCGCGGTGGCGGTGGCACTGGCCTACTCGATCAGCATCGTGTTCGCCTTCTTCGCCCATCGCACCCTCGTCTTCCGGGTGCGCGGTCACCTGGTCGCCGACTTCGTGCGATTCGTCGCCGTCAACTCGGGCGGGCTGATCCTGAACATGGCGGGTGTGCAGCTGGCGGTCGGGGTGTTCGACCTGCCGGAGACTCCCGCGACGGTCGTGGTGATGGGTGTGGTGGCGGTGCTCAGTTTCTTCGGGCATCGGCACATCTCGTTCCGGCGGGCGGTGCGGCCCGCCGATCGGGCGGGCGGGTAGGTTGTCGGATATGGCGGAGCAAACCCTGGACCCGACGTTGTTGAGCCTGCTGGCCTGTCCGGAGGACAAGGGGCCGTTGTCGCTGGTCCGCGACGCGGACGGCAACAGCGTGCTCTACAACCCGCGTCTGCGCCGCGCCTATCCGGTCGACAACGGCATCCCGGTGCTGCTGGTCGACGAGGCCCGTGCGGTCGGCGACGCCGAGCACGAGGCCTTCACCGCCCAGGGGTGAGCCGCCCGGCGATGTTTCAGCCGCCGGCGACGGGCAAGTCGCCCGTCAGATAACGCTGGATGGTCGGCCCGACCGTCGCGGCCAGCTGGTCCAGTGGCATCGACGCCACGGGTTCGACCTGCAGAATCATGCGCGCGACCAGCAGGCCGACCATCTGCGACACGGCGAGGACCACTCGCGTGGTGCCGGTGCCCGGTGGCGAATCCACCCTTTCCCGAACGTCTTTCAGCGCGACTTCCAGCAGGAAGCTGCGCGCGAGGGCGACATCCCCGCCCGCGAGGATGCCCCGGAAGGCCGCGACCGCGTGCTCGCCCACCGAGGAATCCCACGCGCCGACCACGGTCCGGACCACGGTCTCGCCCAACCGGTCGAGTTCGGCGGCCCGGATCGGCCCGCGGATCATCTCCGGATCGATCGGCAGATTCAGTGTGGCGGAGAACAATTGCTGTTTGGTGCCGAAGTAGTGATGCACCAGCGCGGGATCGACTCCCGCCGCGCCCGCGATCGAGCGGATCGACGCCTTGTCGAATCCGACCTCGGCGAAGCGGGTGCGCGCCGCGTCCAGAATCGCCTCCCGCGTCCCCGATTCGCCGGCCCGCCGCCCGCTGCGCCCGCCCACCCGATCGGTCACGTCGCTCATGCTGTTCCCTCCGCGGCATGGGTGGAGCGCTGCGTGGTGACGCTCCGCTGCCGCCTTCGCGCCTGATCGCTCATGCTGTTCCCTTCGTGCCATGAGCGAGGGCGCTGCGTGGTGACGCTCCGCTGCCGCCTCCGCGCCTGATCGCTCATGCCGTGCGCCGGCGGAGGGTGGCGGCGCCCAAAGCCAGTGCGACAGCGGCGAATGCGGCCACGATGCCCAGATCTCGCCACATCGCGGCGGTCGCGCCCGGGTGCCGGGAGACCTCCTGCAGCGCGTCGACCGCATAGCTGAGCGGCAGCACGTCGCTGATGATCTCGAGCCAGCGCGGCAGTTGATCGCGCGGCACCAGCAGGCCGCAGAGGAAGAACTGCGGTCCCACCACCAGCGGCATGAACTGCACGGCCTGGAATTCGGTGCGCGCGAAGGCGCTGGCCAGCAGCCCCAGCGCCACGCCAAGCACCGCGTCGACCACGGCGATCAGCAGCACCAGCCAGGCGCTGCCCGCGGCCTGTAATCCGAGCAACCAGAAGGAGATCAGACACGCCAGACCCGCCTGCGCCGCCGCCGCGACGGAGAACGCGGTGCCGTATCCGCCCAGCAGATCCAGCTTCGACAGCGGTGTCGTCATCAGCCGCTCCAGCGTGCCCGAGGTCCGCTCGCGCTGCATGGCGATGGCGGTGATCAGGAACATCACGATGAAGGGCAGGATGCCCAGCATGCTGATCCCGACGCGGTCGAACAGCGACGGCACGCCGGGCATCGTCGGCGTCTCGTGATAGACGAAATACAGCAGGGTCATGAGCAGCGTCGGCACCAGCAGCAGCATGGCGACGGTGCGCCGGTCCGCGCGCAACTGACGCAGGATGCGCGCCGAGGTCGCGGTGTAGCAGCGCAGCGGCCGGCGTGACGGCGGGGCGAATGTCGTTGTCATCGCGGCTGTCCCATCGTGATGAGGGCGAGAAATGCGTTCTCCAAACTGGTTTCGCCGGTGTCGGCGCGCAGTTTGTCGGGGGTGAGCTGGGCCAGGAGGTGGCCGTCGCGCATGAGCAGTAGCTGATCGCAGTGCTCGGCCTCGTCCATGACATGACTGGACACGACGAGTGTGCGGCCCTGACCGGCGAGTTCGTGGAACTGTTTCCACAGTTCGGCCCGCAGCACCGGATCCAGCCCCACGGTCGGCTCGTCGAGGACGAGCAGTTCCGGATCGGCGACCAGCGCACACGCCAGCGACACCCGGGTCCGCTGTCCGCCGGAGAGCTGATTGCCCCGATGCCGGCTGTGCGGGGTCATGCCGACCTGGTCGATTGCCGCGTGCACCGCCTCCGCGTCGCGGCCGTAGAGCGCCGCGAAATAGGAGACGTTCTCCACCACGCTGAGGTCGTCGTAGATGCTCGGCGCCTGCGTGACGTACCCGATGCGGGACCGCAAACCGCGGCTGCCTGCCTCCTCGCCGAGCACCCGCACACTGCCGGCCTGGATCAGCTGGGTGCCGACGATGCCGCGCATCAGTGTGGTCTTACCGCAGCCGGAGGGGCCGAGCAGGCCGGTGATGCTGCCCGCCGGGACGGTCAGCGAAATATCGTGCAGCACTTCATGTCCCCCGCGCCGCACCCGCAGGTGCTCGACGGTGATCGCCGGGGACGAATCGGAGTTCGCCACGGTCCACCTCTCAGCTCACACGACCGGCGAGGTATTCACCGAGCGTTGAATTCATTGTGTGTTGAATTCTGCCTCGGGCGGCGATGTGGCGCAAGCCTCGCGGCGGACCGGATCCGTCGAGCACGGCCCGCGAAGATGATCGTGACCGGTTCGATACCGCTCGTGAGCGGCCTCGGGTTGGTATCGTTATCCGGGATCACGGCGGATTCGTCGACATTCGGGGAGTTGGATTCGCGCGACGAATGGTGCAGCGCGGCACGGCCTGATCGATTCTCTCGATCGCCATCGGGGCGCAGTGTGAAAGTGATTGGCGCATGAGGCACGAACATCCGCTTTCTCCACCCGGCTCTGCCGCACCGTCCGGCCCCGCCTTCGTCGGGCGTGGCGACGACGTCGACACCCTCCGCAGGCTCCTCGGGGAGCAGTCGGCTCGATTGCTGACCCTCATCGGCCGCGCCGGCGTGGGGAAGTCACGATTGGCGCGAGAAGTGCTGTGGTACAGCGAGTTTCGCGATCGGCTGATCGGCTTCCTGGACGCTGCGCCCGGTACCGTGACGGTCGAGCCGCGGCAGGTGGCGTCGGCGTTCTCCGAGCTCGCGGCGGTGATCGGCGCCGAGGCGCGAATCGTCCTGCTGGACAATTGCGATCCTGTCGCGCGGGAGCTGGCGCCCCACGTAGGGCAGTTGCTCGACCGGTGCCCGCAGGTGCGGATCGTGGTGACCAGCCGTGAGGCGCTGCGCCTGCCGCAGGAGTACGTGGTCCTGGTGCGGCCGCTCGCGGTCGATACCGGTCTGCTGAACTACGATCCGGGATCCTCGCCGGCCTCGCGCTTGCTGCTGGCAAGCATCGACAGCCACTACCGGCGGATGCATTCCCTGGCCGATCGCCTGGTACTCGACGAGATCGTCCGGGAACTCGACGGTGTCCCGTTGGCGCTGGAGCTGGCCGCCGCCGAGATCGCGCGGGTCGGCCCGGCGCGTGCGCTGCGGCGGATCAAGGCGGGTGTGGATCTGCAGTCCCCGGCGCTGGGCTCGGCCCCGACCCGGCACCGCACCATGCACGATGCGGTCGAGTGGACGATCGGTGATCTCGACGCGCACGTGGTCGACCTGCTGCTGCGGCTGTCGCTGTTCGAGACGCCCTTCGACATCGAGCTCGCCTACCGGGTGAGCGTGCTGGATCGCGGTCGCACCACCGCGGCCCTCGATGTGCTGTTCGAGCGCGGACTGATCCATCGGGTCGAATCCGGAACCGATATCGGCAGTTGCCGGGTGGGCGCCACGGTGCGCAGCTACTGCCGCCGGGTCGACGCGGCCGACCCCGCGCGAGCGGCCCGGCTGCGCACGGAGTTCGCCGAGCGCGTGCTCGTC
>NZ_BAFW01000086.1 GCF_000308535.1 Nocardia cerradoensis NBRC 101014
TCGACGACGATCCGGCTGAATTCGGTGCCGGTCAGTTCGATCCGCACCCCGCGGCCGTCGAAGCGGGTATCCCAGAACTCCTTGCGGCCTTTGCCGCGGAAGACGCCGGCCGCGATCACGCCCGGGAAGAAGGTGCCGGGCGCGCGCATCCACGGCGGCCGCAGATCGACCTCGGCGGGCGCGACGGCCACGATGTGGGACAGATCGAAGCGCACCCGTTCGCACAGCGAGAGCAAACGGTGGGTGCCACGGACGTGGACGGTCACCGTCGTACCCGTGATCTCGATATCGACCATCGCACACCTCATCTCGCCGAGTGGGTCCTCGGGATCCATGGTGCCGATCGGTCCTGATCGGAATCTGTGCCGATCCTTTGAAATCTCTCAGATTTGCGAACCCGGTTACCGGCCGCGATCTGCGAGAATGCGCTCTTCGAGCCGCTGCGTCAGCGAGCGGACCCGCTCGTCGACGCTCAGCTTGTGATCCAGGGCCACGTTCACCGCGCCCCGTAGCAGGGCGTACGGTTCCCACCCCGCGGGCGCCACGGTGCGCGCGGAGCGGCGTTCGATGGCGCCGGCGATCACCTCGGCGGCCCGCCGGGCGGTGATGCGCTGATTCAGCGGCCAGGGCAGCAGCGCGCCGAATTCGGCGCCCAGCTCGTCCTCGTCCAGGGTGTCGTGGGTCATCGCCGTCTCCACCACGCCGAAATAGGCGATTCCGGCCGAGGCACCCGTCCCGCCGAGTTCCACCCGGAGCGCGCGCCCGAGCTGTTCCAC
>NZ_BAFW01000085.1 GCF_000308535.1 Nocardia cerradoensis NBRC 101014
GATCGGCGATGTCACAGTCTCTTTCACGCCGGTGCTGGCTCCGATGCCGCGCGGCATCCTCGCCACCTGCACCGCGCGCCTGCGTCCCGACGCCGCGGGTGCGGTCGCCGACCTGGCCGCCGCCCGCGCGGTCTACGACAAGGCCTACGGCGACGAACCGTTCATTCACCTGCTGCCCGAAGGCGTACTGCCGCAGACGGGTTCGGTGGTCGGCTCCAACGCCATCACCCTGCAGGTCGCCGTCGACACCGCCGCGCGCACGCTGGTGGTGATCGGCGCGATCGACAATCTGACCAAGGGCACCGCGGGCGCCGCGGTGCAATCGATGAATCTCGCTCTCGGTCTCGACGAGACCGCCGGACTTTCCACCGTAGGAGTGGCACCGTGACCGACACCGATATGGCCGGCGGCAAACTGGTCCGCACCCAGGGTGTGACCGCACCGCTCGGATACCGGGCAGCCGGCATCGCAGCAGGTATCAAGGCCAACGGAAAGCTCGATCTGGCCCTGGTTTTCAACGAGGGGCCCGACTATGCCGCGGCGGGCGTGTTCACCCGCAACAAGGTGAAGGCCGCGCCGGTGCTGTGGTCGCAGCAGGTGCTCACCAGTGGCCGCCTGCGCGCGGTGATCCTCAACTCCGGCGGCGCCAACGCCTGCACCGGCCCGGGCGGATTCCAGGACACCCACGCCACCGCCGAGGAACTGGCGAAGGCGTTGAGCAATTGGGGAACCGAAACCGGGGCGGGCGAAATCGCGGTCTGCTCAACGGGTTTGATCGGTGACCGGCTGCCGATGGACAAATTGCTGCCCGGTGTGACCGAGATCGTGCACGAGATGGCGGGTGGCCTGTCCGGCGGCACCGACGCCGCGCACGCGATCATGACCACCGACACCGTGCCCAAACAGGCCGCGTTCCACCACGCCGACAAATGGAACGTCGGCGCGATGGCCAAGGGAGCGGGCATGCTCGCCCCGTCGCTGGCCACCATGCTCGTGGTGGTCACCACCGACGCGGCCGCCACCCCGCAACAGCTGGACACGGCGCTGCGCAACGCTACCCGGCTGACCTTCGACCGGCTCGACGTCGACGGCTCGTGCTCGACCAACGACACCGTATTGCTGCTGGCCAACGGCGCCAGCGGCGTCACCCCGAGCCAGGAGGAACTCGACGCCGCGGTGCTGGCGGTCTGCGACGACCTCGCCGCACAGCTGATGGCCGACGCCGAAGGCGTCACCAAGCGCGTCGAGATCACCGTCACCGGGGCGGTAAGCGAGGACGAGGCGCTGACCGCCGCCCGCGCGGTCGCCCGCGACTCGCTGGTCAAGACCGCGTTCTTCGGTTCCGACCCGAACTGGGGCCGGGTACTGGCCGCGGTGGGCATCGCCCCCATCGAATTGGATCCCGATCGGGTCACCGTGTCGTTCAACGGAAATCCGGTATGCGTCAACGGAACCGGAGCGCCCGGCGCGCGCGAGGTGGATCTGTCCGGCCCCGATATCGCGGTGCTGGTGGAACTGGGCCTCGGCGAGGGCACCGCCACCGTGCGCACCACCGACCTCTCGCACGGCTACGTCGAAGAGAACTCGGCCTACAGCTCATGACCACCGAAGCGACACCGGAGGTTCCGGTGACCACTCAGGATCTGTCGGCGCTGGACAAGGCGCACGTGCTGGCCGGCGCGCTGCCGTGGCTGCAGAAGTTCCGCGACAAGATCGTGGTCGTCAAATACGGCGGCAACGCCATGATCGACGAGACCCTCAAACACGCCTTCGCCGCCGATATGGCGTTCCTGCGTACCGTCGGTGTGCATCCCGTGGTGGTGCACGGGGGTGGCCCGCAGATCAGCGCCATGCTGAAGAAGCTGGGGCTGCAGGGCGAATTCCGCGGCGGTTTCCGCGTCACCACTCCCGAGGTGATGGATGTGGTGCGGATGGTGCTGTTCGGTCAGGTCGGCCGTGAACTGGTCGGGCTGATCAACGCGCACGGCCCGTACGCGGTCGGCATCTCCGGTGAGGACGCGCGGCTGTTCACCGCCACCCGCCGCACCGTCACCGTCGACGGCGAGCAGACCGATATCGGCCTGGTCGGCGACGTCACCGCCGTCAACCCGGACGCGGTGCTGGATCTCGTTCGCGCCGGGCGCATTCCGGTGGTGTCGACCATCGCGCCCGATGCCGACGGCGTCGTGCACAACATCAACGCCGATACCGCCGCCGCGGCGCTGGCGCAGGGCATCGGCGCGGAGAAGCTCGTGGTGCTCACCGATGTCGAAGGCCTGTACACGAATTGGCCCGACCGCTCGTCGCTGACCACCCATATCGACACCGACGCCTTGGCCGCCCTGCTGCCGAGCCTGGACGCGGGCATGGTGCCGAAGATGGAGGCATGCCTGCGCGCCGTTCAGGCCGGTGTCCCGACCGCGCACGTGATCGACGGCCGGGTGCCGCATGCGGTACTGCTGGAACTGTTCACCGGGGAAGGTATCGGAACGATGGTGACCCCTCCCGAGACGGCAGGAACGACACACTCATGAGCGACAACGGCACGAGCACGGAACAGTTGCAGCAGCGGTGGTCGTCCGCGCTGATGAACAACTACGGCACCCCGAAGGTGGCGCTGGTGCGCGGCTCGGGCGCGGTCGTGTACGACGCCGAGGGCAACCGTTACGTCGACTTCCTCGGCGGTATCGCGGTCAACAGCCTGGGCCACGCCCATCCGGCGATTCTGGAGGCCGTCACCCAGCAGCTCGGCACCCTCGGCCACGTCTCGAATCTGTATGTGAGCGAACCGGTTCTGGAACTGGCCGAGAAGCTGCTCGCACATTTCGGTGACGGCAACGGCCGGGCGTTCTTCTGCAATTCGGGGACCGAGGCCAACGAGGCGGCATTCAAGATCGCGCGCCTCACCGGACGGCACAAGATCATCGCCTGCGACGAGGCCTTCCACGGTCGCACCATGGGCGCGCTCGCACTGACCGGCCAGCCGTCGAAGCGGGCGCCGTTCGAACCGATGCCGCCCGGTGTCGTGCACGTGCCCTACGGCGACGCCGCGGCGCTGGCCGCCGCGGTGGATTCCGATACCGCCGCGGTCTTCCTCGAGCCGATCATGGGGGAGAGCGGCGTGGTGGTGCCGCCGCTGGACTATCTGGCCGAGGCCCGGCGGATCACCTCCGAGCACGGCGCGCTGCTGATCCTCGACGAGGTGCAGACCGGAATCTGGCGCACCGGATCGTTTTTCGCCCATCACGCCGCGGGCATCGTGCCCGATGTGATGACGCTGGCGAAGGGGCTCGGTGGCGGCCTGCCCATCGGCGCGGTGCTGGCGCAGGGCCCGGCGGCGGAGCTGCTCACCCCCGGCCTGCACGGCACCACCTTCGGCGGTAACCCGGTCAGCGCCGCGGCCGCGCTGGCGGTGCTGCGGACCATCGACGAGCAGGGACTTGCGGCCCATGTCGAATCGGTCGGCAAGACGCTGATCGACGGCATCGAAGACCTCGGCCACCCGCTGATCGACCACGTGCGCGGCGCGGGTCTGCTCATCGGAATCCAACTGACACAGGACGTTTCGGCGAAGGTCGAGCAGGCCGCGCGCGCCGCCGGCTATCTGATCAACCCGCCCAAGCCGAATGTGATCCGGTTGGCCCCGCCGCTGATCCTGACCGAGGCGCAGGCGGAGGGTTTCCTCGCCGATCTGCCCGGCATCCTCGACGCGGCTTCCCAGGAGAGTGAGTGACCATGGTGCGGCATTTCCTGCGCGACGACGACGTCACGCCCGCCGAACAGGCCGAAATCCTCGCGCTGGCAGCGGAATTGAAGGCGGCGCCGATCTCCCGGCGGCCGCTGGAAGGGCCGCGCGGTGTGGGGGTGATCTTCGAGAAGAACTCCACCCGCACCCGCTTCTCCTTCGAGATGGGTATCGCGCAACTCGGCGGGCACGCGGTGGTCGTCGACGGCCGCGACACCCAGCTGGGCCGTGAGGAAACCCTCGCCGATACCGGCCGGGTGCTCTCACGCTACGTCGACGCCGTCGTCTGGCGGACCTTCGAACAGCATCGGCTCGACGAGATGGCCTCGGCGGCAACGGTTCCGGTGGTGAACGCGCTGTCCAACGAATTCCATCCGTGCCAGGTGCTGGCCGATCTGCTGACCTTGCGGGAGTACAAAGGCGAGCTCGCCGGTCGCAAACTCACCTACTTCGGCGACGGTGCGAACAATATGGCGCATTCGCTGCTGCTGGGCGGCGCCACCGCCGGGCTGGACGTCACCATCGCCGCTCCCGAGGGGTTCCAGCCCTACGACTGGGTGCTCGAGGCCGCCCGCAAACGGGCCGCCGAAACCGGCGCCACGATCACCCTGACCGACGATCCCGTCGCGGCGGCCACCGGCGCCGATGCCCTGGTCACCGACACCTGGACCTCGATGGGGCAGGAGAACGACGGCCTCGACCGGGTCGGCCCGTTCCGTCCCTTCCAGCTCAACGCCGAACTGCTCGCCCACGCCGCCTCGGATGTGGTTGTGCTGCACTGTCTTCCGGCGCATCGTGGCGAGGAGATCACCGACGAGGTGCTCGACGGTCCGCACAGTGTGGTGTGGGACGAGGCCGAGAATCGGCTGCACGCGCAAAAGGCGCTGCTGGTATGGCTGCTGGAGCGACGATCGGGCGGTGCGGCGTGAGCACGGCGAGAGCGAACGGGTCGGCTGCCGGATCGGAGAGTCCGCGCACCGGCCCGGCCATCGCGCGTACCCGCGCCGGGCGCCAGCAGCGCATCGTGGAACTGTTGTCCGCCCACGCTGTTCGCAGCCAGACCGAGTTGGCGGCCCTGCTCGCCGACGAGGGCATCGAAACCACCCAGGCCACGCTGTCGCGCGATCTGGACGAGCTCGGCGCGGTGAAGCTGCGCGCGGCCGACGGTGGCGCCGGCATCTACGTCGTTCCCGAGGACGGCAGCCCCGTGCGTGGTGTCACCGGCGGTACGTCCCGGCTCTCGAAACTGCTCGGCGACCTGCTGGTCTCCACCGATCACAGCGGTAACCTCGCGGTCCTGCGCACGCCGCCGGGCGCGGCGCACTTCCTGGCGAGCGCGCTCGATCGCGCGGCCCTGCCGGAAGTCGTCGGCACTATCGCCGGCGACGACACCATCGCGGTGATCGCCCGCGAACCCATGACGGGTGCGGAACTGGCCGCGAAGATCGAACATCTGGCGTAGACGGCCGGTTCCGCGTGGGATCGTTTCCGACGCGACGGGGTTCGGCCGCGAGTTACGCTCTGGGCCGACGTCGCGTCCGGCCCGCAGATCGGCCCGGCGAGGACACCCCCGTCGGCTCGGTCAGTCCGAGGGCCGCTCGAAGTGCCGCCCTCCCACGTTCGGCGGCGCGGGGATCGTCGAGAAGTTGTATTTCCTGGTTGACCGCCATCGTGATGCCGATGACAGTGGTGACCAGTTCGTCCGCCGGACGATGGGGGCCCTCCGATTCCGCCTGATACGCAAGGATTTCGGACTCCAGCGTCGTACGCGCGCTGGTCACGTAGGCGCGCAGACGGTCGCGCAGCACTCCCGGCCGGCCGTCGAGTTCGGTCGAGGCCGCGGTGACGAAACAGCCTCCCGGAAACGGGCATTCGGCCAGATAGCCGATCCAGTTGTCGATCAGACGCGCCAGCCGTTCGGTGCCCGGCGGTGACCCGTCCAGCGGGGCGATCACCGCCGCTCGAAAGATCGTCCCGGCCTGCTCCACTGCGCTCAGCTGCAACTGTTCACGCGATCCGAAGGGCCCCACGACCCCGGCCTTGCTCATGTTCAGGCTCTCGGCGAGCGATCCGATGGTCACCCCCTCCACGCCGATCAGCGAGGCCTGTTCGACCGCGGCCGAGATGATGCGCTCTCGCGTGTGGGCGGCGTCGGCGGCGGAACGGCGAGGTGACATGAGCCCAGCATAGCGTCCGATCGTTCGCTATAGTCATTTGGCGAACGAGCGTACGCTAAACGATGAAAGGTATTGTCATGAGCGAACTTCTGCGGCTGGACGCGATGGCTCTGGCCCTGATCGGCCATGATGTGGTCACACTCGACGACGCGGATCTCGCCGCGCCGACGCCGTGCGCGGGATGGGATGTCGCCGATCTGATCACCCATATGAACGAGCGGCACGAGGCGGTGAACGCCTCCGTGCTCGGGAACTCGGTCGACGGCGTGGACGATCCGCGTGAGGTGTTCGCGCAGATCACCGCGCGCTGGATCGCCGCGATGGAGCGCTCCGGCGAGGTGGTCGTGTTGCCGCGGTCCGGTCCGCTGCCCGTCGAACACGTGCTCGGCGTCCATCTGGTGGATATGCTCACCCACCGCTGGGACCTCGCCCGGGCTCTGCGCCGTCCGTGCCCCGTGCCGGCGCGACTGCTGGCCGCGGCCCTGCCCATCGCACGCTCGATCACCGCGCCCGGCAGTCCGCTCAACGGCCCGGGCGGCGCCTATCGCCCCCGGCTGGCCGAGGACGAATCCCGCCCGCCGCTGGACAATATCGTCGCCCTGCTCGGGCGCGATCCGGACTGGCGCGGGTGAGGGTGCGGCGCTAGGGCTTGCGGGCGACCGCGCCCCAGCAGTTGACCTGCTTGTCGAGCCAGGACGGGGGTTCGATTCCGGGGCGCCAGCGGTTGACGGCGACCACGCCCGGATCGAGCAGTTCGAGTCCGTCGAAGAAGGCGGCGAATTCGTCGCGGGTGCGGGCCTGCGCGTGGACGGCGCTGCGGCGGTACATGTCGAGCGCCCGGTCCATCCCCTCCGGGTCCAGATCGGCGGTGATGTGGGATGCGATGACGAACGAGCCGGGCGCGAGATTGTCGAGCAGGGTCTTCAGCACGCCGGCCGGATTCTGGTCGGCGGACAGGAAATGCAGCACCGCGACCAGGCTCAACGCCACCGGGCTGGCCAGATCGAGCGTCTCGTGCAACTCCGGTGCGGACAGGATCGCCTCGGGATCGGTGAGGTCGGCCTGAATGAAGGTGGTGCGGCCCTCGGGCGATCCCGCGAGCAGGGCGCGCGCGTGAGCCAGCACCACCGGGTCGTGGTCGACGTACACCACGCGGGCCTCCGGCGCCCGCTCCTGTGCTACCTGATGCAGGTTGGGTTCGGTCGGGATGCCCGTGCCGATGTCGAGGAACTGTTTCACCCCGGCGTCGGCGAGGGCGTCGACCGCGCGATGCATGAACTGCCGGTTGTGCCGGGCCGCGATCCGCACCGTCGGAAAGCCCTCCATGACCTTCTCGAGGGCGCGGCGGTCGACTTCGTAGTTGTCCTTGCCGCCCAATGCGTAGTCGTAGATGCGGGCACTGCTGGGCGCCTCGGCATCGGAGGTCGCACTGCTGTCGGATGCGGTCATCACAGTCCTGTCGGCGCGGGATCGTCTCGATCGGATGGTATTCGAAACCAAGCGCTCGTGCACGGATTCCGTGCCGACCGGAACATGTTGGCGATCAATGGGATTGGCGGAACCGGACGCGGGAGTTCGCCGTGTCCGCCGACATTCCGGACCCGCGGCGCGAATCGGACGGATCAGCCGGCGACAGCCGGGGCGAGCACCTCCGCGCACCATTGCCGGAAACCGGTGGGGGAGTAGGACTCCGGTGTGCGCGGCGTGTCGTAGAGGCCGTTTTCGACCGCGGCGGACATATCCACCAGGCCCTGCGCCCAGGCCGCGCTCATCCCGTGTGCCGTCAGCGACGCCGCGTAGTCGGCCGCCGGGACCTGCTGGTAGCCGATCGAGCGGCCGAGCACCTCGGACATGATGCGCGCCATCTCGTTGTGCGACAGTTCTTCCGGGCCGCGGATCTCCACGCTGTCCTGTCCGGTCCAGGACTCGTCGAGCAGCAGTCGCGCCGCGACGGCCGCGATGTCCCGGGTCGCACATGTGGGTGCGCGGAAATCGCCGGAGATGGTGCCGAAGAAGGTGCCCAGGTTCCGGATCGGATCGACCTGCCGGAGCAGATTGTCCATGAATCCGGGCGGGCACAGCGACCGATAATGCACTCCGCTGCTCTCGATCAGCGCGTCCATGGCGAAGATCGCCGAAATCTGGCCCGCCTTCCGGCCGCCTGTGCGGCCGAGGCTCGAGACGGCGACGACGCGGCCGACGCTGTCGAGCGCCTCGCACAGCGGCGTCACGAATTCCAGGACGTGCCCGGGAACGCTGGGCGCCGACGGATTCGGCGGCACCAGCCAGAACACGGTGTCGGCGCCCTTCACCGCGGCGGCGATGACGTCACGGTCGGTGGTCGAACCCCGCACCACGTCGACCCGCTCGCGGATGTGCGGGGCCAGGCGCGCGGGGTCGCGGGCGATCACCCGGATCGGCTGGTCGCTGTCGGCGACGAGGTCGAGGACCTGGTGGCCGATACTGCCTGTAGGTGTGGTGACGACGATCATGAGCTACTCCTGAACGAGCACGGCGTAAGTAAACTACACCGTACCGTTTACTTTGACGGAAGGGAAGACCACATGGCGAGGCGTGGCGATCGACTGCGCGAACACATCCTGTGGACGGCCAAGGACGTCTTCCTCGAGGTCGGGTTCGAGCGGACGTCGATGGATGTGCTGGCCGCGCGCGCCGAAACCTCCAAGCGAACCCTGTACGCGCATTTCGAGAACAAGGACGCGCTGTTCCTCGCCGTCGTCGACTTCGTGCGGGGTCTGCATCAGAACCGGCTGGGAACTCCCGAGGACTACGGCGACGACCGCCTGGACGCGGTGACCGGATACTGCGTCGGATTCCTGTGGTCGGTGGTGTGGATCCAGTCGGTGCGGACCTGCCGGCTGGTGATCGCCGAGGCGGAGCGGGTGCCGGCTGCCGCCGCCGACTTCTACGACGCCATCTTCGCGACCACCCGGCGCAATCTCGCCGCATTCGTGGCGGCGAAGTGGCACCTACCCGATTCCGATGCGCTCGCCGCCGTGGACGAACTTTTCTCTCTCGCAATCCATCCGCGCTTCACGGCGGTCCTGTTCGGCATCGAGGAAGCGCCGGACGAGTGGCCCGAACGGCGACCGGGCCCCGCCGATCCCGACTACGAGCGGATTCGCCGGATCGTCACCGGAGTACTCGGGGACGCCTGACGCGTCGAGTCCGCGACTATGTCGGTGCCCGTTCCTAAGGTGTGCGCATGGCGCTGACCTTCGAACGGTATTGCGATGAGATCGTGGCCCAGACCGAGTTGCTGCGTGCCGCTCTCGCGCACGCCGACACCGCGGTTCCCGTACCGAGCTGCCCGGGCTGGACCGTGGGGCAGCTGGGTCGTCACCTCGGCGGCGCGCAGCGGTGGGCGCGGGCGGCGGTCGCCGGCCGGGTGCGAGAACCGTTGCCGGAGAACGACTTCGCGTTCCGGGATCTGTCCGGATATCTGGACGAGGATCCCGAAGAACTGCGCACCTGGCTCGCCGAGGGCGCCGCGGATCTGTCCGCCGAACTCCGCCGGGCCGGGCCCGGCCTCGAGCTCTGGACCCCGGTGCCGGTCGTGCCGACCACGGACTTCTACGCTCGCCGCTTCACCCACGAAACGCTGATCCATCGGGCGGACGCCACGCTCGCCCTGGGGGCCGACTATCAGGCCGCGCCGGAGGTGGCCGCGGACGCCATCGACGAATGGCTGGAACTGGCCTCGTTGCCGGTCATGTTCGAGTACAAGCCCGAATCCCGGGAACTGCTCGGCCCCGGCCGCACCCTGCACTTCCATGCCACCGACACGCCCGAGGACCTCCATGCCGAATGGATCGTCGATCTCACCGGCGAGGTCATCGCCTGGCGGCGGGCTCACGAGCGTGCCGCGGTCGCGGTCCGCGGACCACTCACCGAACTCCTGCTGGTGATCTACCGGCGCCGGACCGTCGAGGCCGCCGAGATCGAGATTCTCGGCGACCGGGGGCTGTTCGACTTCTGGCTCGACCGGGTCAGCTTCGGATGAGAGCCGGCTCGCACCACTCGGAACGCGGGCCCGGCAACTTCCTCCGGCTCAGGCCAGCGGATACTGTCCGGGCGGGTAGCTCCCGCCCAGGCCGCCGCCCGGCGTGCCCGCGCCGCCCGCGCCGATCAGGTCGGTGATGAGGGTGATCACCGACTGGCCGATCGCCAGCACATCGGATCCGATCGTGCCGAAATAACCCGCAAACGTGGAGAGCATGGGTCCGCCTTTCCCGGGGCATCCGAGGCCGTTCGCTATCAGGGTGACATATCGGGGATACCCGGTTGCGGCAATTTCATTGACGCTCAGAGCTTTCGGGGTGAATGTCCGAATTTGTCCGATCCGTCGGGTGGGCAGGCGGGGTCGCCGGGGTGCTCGGGCGGTGGTATGCCCACCCCCGGTTATGAATGGGATTGCATCGTCATGCATAATCATTTGCAGTTGATGTGAGCCGTCCGAGGGCGGGTAGCGGCGGCACATCGCACCGGTGACATCGCGCACCCACCTACGCACACGCACGAACCTGAGGAGCATCAGATATGGCCGATCGCGTCGTACTCGCCTATTCCGGCGGGTTGGACACCTCCGTTGCCATCAGCTGGATCGGCAAGGAGACCGGGGCCGAGGTGGTCGCCGTCGCGATCGATCTGGGCCAGGGCGGCGAGGATATGAACGTGGTGCGCCAGCGCGCACTGGACTGCGGCGCGGTCGAGGCCATCGTGGTCGACGCCCGCGACGAATTCGCCGACGAGTACTGCCTGCCGACCGTGCAGGCCAACGCCCTCTACATGGGCCGCTACCCGCTGGTGTCCGCGATCAGCCGCCCGCTGATCGTCAAGCACCTGGTCGAGGCCGCCGAATATCACGGCGCCACCACCGTCGCCCACGGCTGCACCGGTAAGGGCAACGACCAGGTCCGCTTCGAGGTCGGCATCGGCGCGCTCGCGCCCGATCTGAACGTCATCGCCCCCGTGCGCGACTACGCGTGGACTCGCGAGAAGGCCATCGCCTTCGCCGAGGAGAACGCGCTGCCGATCACGGTGAGCAAGAAGTCGCCGTTCTCGATCGACCAGAACCTGTGGGGCCGCGCGGTCGAGACCGGCTTCCTCGAGGATCTGTGGAACGCGCCGACCAAGGACGTCTACGACTACACCGTCGACCCGACCGTCAACTTCGAGGCGCCCGACGAACTGATCGTCACCTTCGACAAGGGTGTGCCGATCGCGATCGACGGCCGCCCGGTCAGCGTGCTCGAGGCCATCACCGAACTCAACAAGCGCGCCGGTCGCCAGGGCGTGGGCCGGCTGGATATGGTCGAGGACCGCCTCGTCGGCATCAAGAGCCGCGAGATCTACGAGGCACCGGGCGCGATCGCGCTGATCACCGCGCACCAGGAACTCGAGGCCGTCACCGTCGAGCGCGAACTCGGCCGCTACAAGCGCCAGGTCGAGCAGCGCTGGGGCGAGCTGGTCTACGACGGCCTGTGGTTCTCCCCGCTCAAGCGGGCCCTGGACGCCTTCGTGCGCGACACCCAGCAGCACGTCTCCGGTGAGGTGCGCATGGTGCTGCACGGCGGCAACGTCGTCGTCAACGGCCGTCGCAGCGAGGAGTCGCTCTACGACTTCAACCTGGCCACCTACGACGAGGGCGACAGCTTCGACCAGTCGCTGGCCAAGGGCTTCGTCCAGATCCACGGCCTGTCCTCCAAGGTCGCCGCGCGCCGGGACCTGTCCAAGAAGTAAGACGCCGGCACGATCGGCCGGGCCGCGCGCCCGGCCGGTAGCCTGCGTGCCGGTCGTTGCTGCACGGAAGCCCTTGTGCGCTCGATCGCTCGATGGCCGCGCCGCGAGCAGAATGCGGGCCGATCGCGTGTTCGCCGCAGGTGCGCCACGATCGGCCCGCAACGCGGCAGGTCTCGCGAGTGCAACGCGTGCGGACCCAGAAGGTTCGTGAGCGTCCGGTGGTTGGCGCCGACGGTGCGGCACCGGCCGATGGATCCGATCGACGTGCGGCGGGCAGGAACGCGTCGCGGTGCGCAATCGTCGCCGCCATTCGGGTCCACCTCCGGCGCGAGATCGGCACGGTCCCGCTGTGCGCACTCCTTGTGCCGAGTGCGTACAGCCCGGTGCGGAGTCCGGCGCCGCACCAGGCGCGGAGTAGCCTGCCACCGGGTGAAACCGCACGACCGCAGGGTGCGCATCGTGTAGAAGGCGACGCAGCCCGAACGGGAGGAGATGTCCGTGCGCAGTGACGACGACAGCTGGGATATCACCGAAAGTGTCGGCGCGACCGCCCTCGGTGTGGCCGCGATGCGGGCGGCCGAGACCCGGCGCCCCGATGCGCTGTTCCGCGACCCCTACGCCGCGCGTCTGGTCGAGGCCGCCGGGTCGGGCTGGAGCCACATCATGCGCGCTCAGGTCGCGGCGACATCGGCCGGTGCGGATCCCGCCGGCGAGGGCGAGCCTGCCTACAGTTCGCTGGCGGCGATGCTCATCGCTCGCACGGTCTACTTCGACGAGTACTTCGCTGCCGCCTCGGCCGCCGGAATCCGGCAGGTCGTGATCCTCGCGAGCGGACTCGACGCCCGCGCCTACCGGCTCGAATGGCCTTCCGGCACGGTGGTTTTCGAGATCGATCAGCCGAAGGTGCTGGAGTTCAAGAACTCCGTGCTCGCCGATGAGCAGCCCGCCGTCGACCGGCGCGCGATCGCCGTGGATCTGCGTCAGGATTGGCCGAAGGAGCTGTGGGACAACGGTTTCGATCCCACCGCACCGACCGCCTGGCTGGCGGAGGGACTGCTGCGGTACCTGCCCGGCGAGGCGCAGGACCGGCTGTTCGACGACATCGCGGCGCTCAGCGCGCCCGGCAGCCGGATCGCCCTGAACATCGGGCGCGGCCGGCGCGAGGATTCGCCCGCACGACGCGCGATGCGGGAGCGCCGCAAGCGACTGCTCGCCGAGGCCGGGATCACGCTGAACCTCGAAGAACTCTGGTACCCCTGGGAGGGCCGCACCGATCCGCGCGACTGGTTCGCCGCGCACGGCTGGACCGTGACGACCGGCGACCCGGTCTCCCTGCTGACCGACCACGGCCGCGAGCAGCCCGATGTCGCTCGCGCCGAACTGAACCACCACATTCTGATGACCGCCACACGAGGAGACGAGAACCGATGAGCCAAGCCACCAACGAGGGCGCGCTGTGGGGTGGGCGTTTCGCCTCCGGCCCCGCCGCCGCCATGGCGGCGCTGAGCAAATCGACCCATTTCGACTGGGCACTGGCGCCCTACGATATCCGCGCGTCCAAGGCCCACGCTCGGGTGCTGCACAAGGCCGGACTGCTGTCGGAGGCCGATCTGGCGGGCATGCTGGACGGGCTCGACCGGCTCGCGGCCGATGTCGCCTCCGGCGCGTTCACCCCGGCCGAATCCGACGAGGACGTGCACGGCGCGCTCGAACGCGGTCTGATCGATCGAGTCGGTGCCGAACTGGGCGGCCGGTTGCGCGCGGGACGTTCGCGCAACGATCAGGTGGCCACCCTGTTCCGCATGTGGTTGCGTGATGCGGTGCGCCGCATCGCCTTCGGCGTGCTCGAGGTCGTCGACGCCCTGGTCGAGCAGGCCGCCGCGCATCCGGATGCGGTGATGCCCGGCAAGACCCATCTGCAGGCGGCCCAGCCGGTGCTCCTGGCCCATCAGCTGCTCGCCCACGCGCACCCCTTGCTGCGGGACGTGGACCGGCTGCGCGATTTCGACAAGCGCGCGGCGATCTCCCCGTACGGCTCGGGCGCACTCGCGGGTTCCTCGCTGGGCCTCGATCCCGAAGCGATCGCCGCCGATCTGGATTTCGACGCCGCCGCGGCCAATTCGATCGACGCGACCTCCGCGCGCGACTTCGCCGCCGAGGCCGCCTTCGTCCTCGCGATGATCGCGGTCGATCTGTCGCGCATGGCGGAGGAGATCATCATCTGGAGCACACCGGAATTCGGTTACATCACCCTCGCCGATGCCTGGTCCACCGGATCGTCGATCATGCCGCAGAAGAAGAACCCCGACGTGTCGGAGCTGACCCGCGGTAAGGCCGGGCGCCTGATCGGCAACCTCACCGGCCTGCTCGCGACCCTCAAGGCGCAACCGCTGGCCTACAACCGGGATCTGCAGGAGGACAAGGAGCCGCTGTTCGATTCGGTGGCGCAGCTGGAACTGCTGCTGCCCGCCATCGCCGGTCTGGTCTCCACCCTGACCTTCCACACCGAGCGCATGGCCGAATTGGCGCCCGCCGGATACACCCTGGCCACCGATATCGCGGAATGGCTGGTGCGCCAAGGGGTTCCGTTCCGCGTGGCGCACGAGGCGGCCGGTGCGTGCGTGCGCGCCGCCGAAGCGCGGGGCGTCGGCCTGGACGAATTGACCGATGCCGAGTTCGCCGCCGTGGACCCGGCCTTGACGCCGCAGGTGCGCGAGGTGCTCACGGTGCAGGGGTCCATCGCCTCCCGCAACTCCCGCGGTGGCACCGCCGGTGTGCGGGTCGCCGAGCAGTTGGGCGAGGTTCGCACCACAGCCGCCGAAGCCCGCACCTGGCTGAGCTGAACCAGCGGCTCGTGCGTCCGGACCGTGCGGGCCCTTCCACCCCGCGCCCGATATCGTGCGCGCATGATGTTCCTCTTTCTCGGATTGGCCATCGTGACCGAGGTGTCGGCGACGGTGTCGCTGAAGCTGTCCGAGGGATTCACCAAGCTGGTGCCCTCGATCGTCGTGGTGGTCGGGTATGTGGCGGCGTTCATCTTCCTGTCGCAGGCCCTGAAGCGGGGGATGTCGGTCGGCGTCGCCTACGGCGTGTGGTCGGCGATCGGGGTGGCGCTGGTCGCCACGATCGGCGTGCTGTTTCTCGACGAGCCGCTGACTGCGGTGCAGATCGGCGGCATCGCGCTGCTGATCGCCGGGGTGCTGGCGCTGGAACTGGGCGGCGCGCACTGACGCGCGCTCAGTCCTGAACGCGCACAGCGTATTCCGCCCGATCGAGCGCGTCCAGAACGTCGTCGCGATGGGCGGGGCCGCGGGTCTCGAGGGTCAGCTGTACCTCCACCTCGTCGATGGCCAGACCGGCCGGAGTGCGCGCATGCACCACGTCGAGCACATTCGCCCCGGTTCCGGCCACGGCGTCGAGCAACCGGCTCAGACTGCCCGGGCGATCCGAAATGGTGATCCGCACGGCGAGGTAGCGCCCGCCGGTGCTGAGCCCGTGTCCGATGATGCGGGTCAGCAGGATCGGGTCGACATTGCCGCCGGAGATGATCGCGCAGACCGGTCCGCGCAGGCGCAGTTCGTCGGCGGGCAGGCTCAGCAGGGCCGCGACCGCCGCGGCGCCCGCCGGTTCCACGACGAGTTTCGCCCGTTCCAGGCACAGCAGCACGGCCGCCGAGAGCGCGTCCTCGCCCACGGTGACGATCGTCGGCTGGTGGGCGATGACATGGGCGAACGGCACCTCACCCGGCCGTCCCACGGCGATTCCGTCGGCGATCGTCGACATGCGCTGCAAGGCAACGGGTTCGCCGGAACGCAGCGAGTCGGGCCAGGCGGCAGCCAGCGCCGCCTGGACGCCGATCACCCGCACCTGCGGCGCGACCGGATGCAGGGCCGCGGCGATCCCCGCCAGCAGTCCGCCACCTCCGGTCGGCACCAGGACGGTGCCGACGTCCGGAAACTGTTCGAGCAATTCCGATCCGACGCTGGCCTGGCCCGCGACGATATCGGGATGGTCGAACGGATGGATCAGCGTCGCCCCACTTCGCTCGGCGAATTCCTGGGCCGCGAGCAGTGCCTCGTCCACCGTCTCGCCCACCTGATGCACGGTGGCGCCGTAGGCGCGGGTGGCGACGAGTTTGGGCAGCGGCGCTCCCACCGGCATGAACACCGTCGAGGCGATGCCCAAAGTCGTTGCGGCCCAAGCGACTCCCTGAGCATGATTACCGGCACTGGCGGCCACCACCCCGTGGGTGCGTTCTGCCGGGGCGAGATTGGCGATGCGGAAGTAGGCGCCGCGCGGCTTGAACGATCCTGTCCGCTGCAGGTTCTCGCATTTGAGCCGCACGTCGGCGCCGGTGCGCTCGGACAGGACCCGCGAGGCGATGACGGGGGTGCGGCGGATGACGGGCGCGAGCATCTTCTGCGCCGCGCTGATGCGATCGAATCCGATCAGCTCCATGCGGCCATGCTGCCAGACGGTGGCCGCGAATCCGGGTAAAGCCGGGCGCGCGGGCGGCAGGTGTGAGCCGGACCGCAAAATCGGCACGAGGCGGGGTAATTGAACCCACACCGCTGAATGCGCTTTCCGAAGGCGGAATTAAGTAGCCTGGGAGAATGCAGTTGTCGCGATTCACCGATCTGGGGCTGCGGGCGATGATGCGGCTCGCGGTGAGCAGCGGCGCCGAGGAGCGCGTGACCGCGAAATTGATCGCCCGGCAGGTCAACGCCTCCGAACACTATGTCGCCAAGGCCGTCACCAAACTGTCCGAACTGGGACTGGTGGCATCGCAGCGGGGTCGCGCCGGCGGCATCTTCCTCACCGACGCCGGTCGCACCGCCACCGTCGGGCAGATCGTGCGCGGCCTCGAAGGCGCGGCCGAGGTGGTCGACTGCGTGGGCGATCATCCCTGCCCGATGGCCGGGGCGTGTCGCCTGCGGCGGATCCTGGCCGAGGCGCAGGAGTCGTTCTATCGCGAACTCGACCGCTATACCCTCGGCGATCTGGTCGATCGGCGGACGCAGCAATTACTGCATCTGTCGGCGTCGCCGGCATTACCGTTCGGCGGTTTCGCGGCCGGTGTCCCCGCCGTTTCCTGATTTCATACCTCTTCGTGATGCGCTGTGCGCCAACATCTTCGGCGTAACAGCGCATTTCGCTGTATCGGGACGAAAATGTGGCGCGGACAACATAATCCGCATCCGGAGCCGTAATTGAACACACGGCCCCGGAATTGGATTCGAAACATCGGAAATGGTTACCGTGGAATTCGTCCGGTGATTCACCGGAATTGTTGCTCGAAGAGGAGTTTCACCATGACGACCGCGTCGACATCGGCCCTGGACACCATCGCCGAACTGGAACCACACCACGCCGAGATCGTGCGGGCGACCCTGCCGGTGATCGGAGCGCGGATCGACGACATCACCGCCGAGTTCTACCGCCGCCTCTTCGCCGCGCACCCCGATCTGCTGCGCAACATGTTCAATCGCGGCAATCAGGCCCAGGGAGAGCAGCAGCGCGCGCTCGCCGCCTCGATCGCCACCTTCGCCACCCACCTCGTCGATCCGAACCTGCCGCATCCGCGCCAATTGCTGGCTCGCATCGGCCACAAGCACGCCTCGCTCGGGGTGGTGCCCGACCAGTATCCGGTCGTGCACGAGCACCTGTTCGCGGCGATCGTGCATGTGCTGGGCGAGGCCGTCACCGCCGAGGTCGCGGCCGCGTGGGACCGGGTCTATTGGCTGATGGCGGACACTCTGATGGGATTCGAGAACGAGTTGTACTCCGGCGCGGGAGTCGAACCGGGCGCGGTCTTTCGCGAGGTCCGGGTGGTGCAGCGCATCGAGGACCCCGCCGGCACCGTCACCTTCGTCGTGGAATCCGCCGACGCTGCCGCGCCGCTTCCCGCATTCGTTCCCGGACAATATGTTTCGGTCGGCGCCGACCTGCCCGACGGCGCCCGCCAGCTGCGCCAGTACAGCCTGGTCAACGCGCCCGGCGGGGGCCGGCTCGCCTTCGCGGTGCGTCGTGTCACCGCCGTCGGCGACCGGCCCGAGGGCGAGGTGTCGTCGTGGTTGCACACCGACGTCGAGGTGGGCGACCGGCTGCAGATCACGCTGCCGTTCGGCGATCTGACCATCGACACCGCCGCGCGGACACCGCTGGTGCTCATCTCGGCCGGCATCGGCGTCACCCCGATGGTCGGAATCCTGGAATATCTCGCGGCCACCGGATCGCGGCGCCGGGTGCTGGCGTTGCACGCGGACCGCGCCGAGTCCACGCACCCGCTGCGCGGCACCCAGGCCGAACTGGTCGCCGGTCTGCGCGAGGCCGAGCTGCACGTCTGGTACGAGGAGCCCGGCGCCGGCGCGCATGCGGGCCTGCTGTCCCTGACCGGCATCGAGCTGCCCGCGGGCGCCGAGATCTACCTCTGCGGCGGCACCGGCTTCCTGCAGGCGGCACGGGCGCAGCTGAAGGCCGCCGGTGTGGCCGACGAGCGGGTCCACTTCGAACTGTTCGCCCCCAACGACTGGTTGCTGGATCTGTGAGCCGGCTCAGCGCCCGGCGCGCGCCGTGGCCAGCACCCCGTGCAGCCACGGCGTGAAATCCGCTGGGGCGGAATCGATATCTGAGTCCAGCCGATCGGGATCCGCCCAGCGCAGCGCGGCTACTTCCGCCGGGTCGGGATGGCCGGGCACGCCGGTGAACTCACCGATCAGTACGTGGTCCCATTCGTCCTCGACCCGCCCGGTCGCGGGATCGTCGGCCCGGTAGCGATAGACCCCGACCTCACGCAGTTCCGCGCCGATCCGCAGTTCCTCGCCCAGCCGGACGGCGGCGGCCTCGGCGAGGGATTGGCCCGGCTTCGGGTGTCCGCAACAGGTGTTGGACCAGCGCAGCGGGAACCGGGTCTTGACCGCGGCCCGCTGCTGCAGCAGCACCCGCCCGTCCGGCCCGAACAGCAGCACCGAGAACGCGCGGTGCAGCCGTCCGGGCGCGGTGTGGGCGTCGGACACCGGACAGATTCCGGCCGGGCGGCCCTGCTCGTCGACCAGTTCGACGGGCAGGGACTCGCGGTCGACCGTGCTGTCGGTGGAGGTGGTGTGGGTGCCGGTCACCGCCCTACCTTATCGGCGGCTATGACCAGGTACTGGAAACTGCCCTCGCGATAGGAGGTGAGGAACGGTTCCTCCACCCCGGTCGCCAGCTCGCACTGCGTGCGAAGTTCCCAGTACGGGATGGTCGCGGAGGTCAGGTCGGTGACCGCGATCGGGACCAGGCCGTTGGCCGTCAGCGCCCGGAAATACTCGCCGCGCGGATGGATCATGCACCCGTAGTGGGCGTCGATCCAGCTCACCGCGGCCGACCGGCCGCCGGTGACGTCGTTGGAGCAGCCGGTGACACAGACGTAGCGCCCGCCGGGTACCAGCAACCGGGCGACTTCGGCGAACAGGTCCGGCAGATCGACGTACATATCGGTTTCGTTGGTCCAGATGCCGCGCATGGAAGCGGCCTCGAATCCGGTGTCGAGCATGTTGCGGTAGTGGAACCGCACCAGATCGTCGACACCCCGCTCACGGGCCTGATCGTTGGCGAAGCCCACCTGATATTCGGAGATGGTCACCCCGTCGACCCGGCATCCGAAACGCTCATGGGCCATGAAGCTGGTGCCGCCGCGGCCGGAGCCGGCATCCAGCAGCCGGTCGCCGGGCCCGATGTCACCGAGGTAGTCGAGCAGCAGATCGGCCTGGGCGGTTTCGAGCCGGTGCAGTTCGGCGACGATGCGCTCGCCGCGCGTCTCCTCCGGTCCTTCCAGCACCGACCAGTCGGGCTCACCGATGCCGTAATGATGGTGGTACAGCCCGTCGACCGCGCCGAGTTCGGTATTGACGCGATCGTCGTTGGGATTGTCGTTCCAGTAGGCGGCGACGGCCCGCTGGTAACTCGTGTGCAGAACGCCGTCGGTTGCGGGCTGGAGCACGGTCATCGCAGATCATCCTCTCGATCGGTGGGTACTGCTGGTGGAACCGGCATCGGGTTCAGGCGTCGCGATAGCGGCGGCTGTCGGCGTGCCAGGCGCGATTGCCGCCCAGCCATGCCCACAGTCCGGCGAGGAAGCGGCGTTGCTGCGGCGAACCGGTCGCCGCCAGTGCCATGGCCTCGGCTTCGAATCGATGGACCAGTTCGTCGTGGATCGCCGCGGTGCGCTGCACGGCCTCGCGGCGCGTGCAGCCCTCCTCGGCGGCCAGTACCGTCGGCAGATTGAATTCCCTTCCGCCGGACAGGTCTTCGCGCGCCATCGAGTACAGGTCGTTGACCATCTGAGCGGCCAGCGCGGCGGTGGTGACCGCGCGCCGCATGCGGGGATCGCAGTAGCCCGCCGCGTCGATCTCGTAGCCGCCGACCGTATCGATCGGTGCCATACACGGCAGGAAACTGTGCGGTTGCCGATTGGTGAGGTATTCCCATACCGGCGGCATCCGCCCCGCGGCGCGCCACCCCGCCTCGGCGCCCAGCGCGATGAACCAGCCGCCGATCTCGGTGCGCAACCGGGCGAGCTGAGCGGCGCTGGAGTAGCGCGCGAGATGGTCGAACGAGGTGCGGAAGGCCCGCAGAATCGGATCGGCCCGCAGCGCGCGCTCCAGCTGTGCCTGATAGGCCACCGGAAGTTGGACGGGATCTATTGCGGCCATGGCCAATTCGAGCCGCGGCCCCAATTCGGCGGCCGCATCGGACGGGGTGCCGTCGGGTGCGTGGTCGTCGGCGTCCTCCTCGCAGTAGTAGTCGTCCACCGACCACTCCGAGACGGCGGCCTTGGCCGCCGCGAGGAGCCGATCGGCATCGTCGCAATCGGGGTGGGCGAGCATGATCAGGCGGCCGAATCCGGCCTTCGCCAGATCGTCGAGCCGGCCCTCGTAGAGCCCGATGTCGTTGGCCCACTCCAGAATTCCCGCATCGACCGCCGCCGCGAGGGCGGGATCGTCGCGAATGGGCGGTGGGCAGTACAGCGGCGGGATATCCGTTCGGGCGGGCAGCTCCTCGCGCGGACCGCCGGCGCCGGATGCGGCCGGCGCGGACCCCGGCG
>NZ_BAFW01000084.1 GCF_000308535.1 Nocardia cerradoensis NBRC 101014
GAACACTTCAGCGAAGTCCGGCATCGGATCTGGTCGCTGCTGCACGACGAGGTGGCCCGCGCACAGGGTCTCGAGCAGGCCGACCTCGCGGCCACCGACAGGAGGTAACGAAATGTCCACCACATTGCCCGCCACCGCCGAACCCGTACTGGTGTCGAAGAAGTCCTCCGTCCCGGCCGGGAGTGCGGCCGAGGCTCCCGCTCGCTCCACCGCTGGCACGGGGCGGCAGCTGGCCGCCCTGGCCGGTCGCTGGGGCTGGCGGCTGTTCAAGCCCGTCTTGGTCATCGGCCTGTTCCTGACCTTCTGGGAGCTCGCGCCCCGATTCGGCTTGGTCGATCAGATCTTTCTGCCGCCGTTTTCCACCGTCGTGCAGCGCGGTGACGAGCTGATCCGCAACGGCCAGCTCTGGGACAACACCTCCGCCAGTCTGGGCCGATCCCTGGTCGGCTTCGCGATCGCGGTGGCGTGCGCCGTTCCGGCCGGCGTCGCCATCGCGTGGTACAAGCCGGTGGCCGACTTCGTGAACCCGCTGCTCGAACTGTTCCGCAACACCGCGGCGCTGGCGCTGCTGCCGGTGTTCATCCTGATCCTCGGCATCGGCGAGACCTCCAAGGTCGCGATCGTGGTCTACGCGGGCTTCTTCCCGATCCTGCTGAACACCATCAGCGGTGTTCGATCGGTCGACCCGCTGCTGATCAAATCGGCTGTGTCACTGGGTTTCTCGCCGCTGCGGCTGTTCCAGAAGGTGATCCTGCCCGCCGCGGTCCCGACCATCTTCACCGGCATCCGGATGGCGGCCTCGGCCTCGATCCTGGTCCTGATCGCCACCGAGATGGCCGGTGCGCGAGCGGGACTCGGCTATCTCATCACCGCCGCACAGCAGAATTTCCAGATCCCCGATATGTATGTCGGGATCGTCGCCATCGCGATCGTCGGCCTGGTCTACAACGCCGTACTCGTCGCCATCGAACGCCGCCTCACCCGCTGGCGCCCGCAATCCGATCGCTGAAGCACTACACCGAAGGGACGACGACGCTCGATGTCGCCATCACCGAAAACCTTTCATCTCAACGCCTTTCTGATGGGCGTCGGTCATCACGAGGCCGCCTGGCGCCATCCGCGCACCGAGGAACGGCGCGTGCTCGACGTGAAGCATTTCCAGGAATTGGGCCGCATCGCCGAGCGCGGCAAACTGGATTCGGTCTTCTTCGCCGACGGTCTGGCGGTGGGCCCGCGCATTCAGCGCAATTCCCTCGCGGTGTTCGAACCGGTGACATTGCTGTCGGCCATCGCCGCGGCGACCGAACATATCGGTCTCATCGCGACGGCCTCGACGACGTATAACGAACCGTTCAATCTGGCCCGCAAATTCGCCTCGCTCGACCACATCAGCGGCGGGCGTGCCGGATGGAACATCGTCACGTCCGGCAGCGTCGACGAGGCCTACAATTTCGGCTACGACGCCATTCCCGAACATGCTCGCCGATATGAGCGCGCCACCGAATTCGTCGATGTCGCATTGCAATTGTGGGACAGCTGGGAGTCCTCGGCCGTCGTGCTCGACCCCGAGGCCGGTGTCTTCGCCGACCCGGACAAGGTGCACACCATCGACTACGACAGCGACCGGTTCCGGGTGCGCGGTCCGTTGAACTCGCCGCGCGGACCGCAGGGCCGGCCACTGCTGGTGCAGGCCGGATCCTCCGAGAGCGGAAAGGAATTCGCCGCCCGCTACGCCGAGGCGGTGTTCACCGCGCAGCGCACCCTGGAGGAGGGGCAGCGCTTCTATCGCGATCTGAAATCACGGCTGCCGAAGTACGGCCGCGGCGCCGACGAGCTGAAGGTGCTCCCCGGCCTGGTGCCCTACATCGCCGATACGCCCGCCGAAGCGCTGGCGTTGGAGCAGGAGTTCACCGATCTCATCTCCCCCGACTACGCGTTGCGCCAGCTGTCCACGCAGCTGGGCATCGATCTGACCGACCATCCGCTGGACGCGCCACTGCCGCCACTGCCGGTGGAAAGCGAGATCGAAGGCAACAAGTCCCGGTTCACGCTGGTCAAAGAGCTGGCCACGCAGGAACAGCTGACCGTGCGGCAGCTGATCGGCAAACTCGGCGGCGGGCGCGGGCATCGCAGCTTCGCCGGCACGCCGGAGCAGATCGCCGACGAACTGCAGACCTGGTTCGAGGCGGACGCGGCGGACGGATTCAACATCATGCCGCCGTATCTGCCCGGCGGACTCACCGATTTCGTCGACCGGGTGGTGCCGATCCTGCAGGAACGCGGCCTGTTCCGCACCGAGTACACCGCCGACACCCTGCGCGGGCACTACGGACTCGCGCCGGTGGAGAGCCGGTTCGCGGCCGGAGCCGCGATCAGCGCCTGACCGGCGGATACAACGCGACAGGCCCCTTCCGGGTAGATCCGGGAGGGGCCTGTCTGCACGCTGTGTATGCGGACGAACCGCGGGTGGAGGCGAACCTTACAGGTTGGCGCCGCACACCGGCCAGGCGCCGGGGCCCTGGCTGGCGAGCACGTTCTCCGCGACGCGGATCTGCTCGGCGCGGCTGGCGTTGGCCGGGTTGCCACTGCCGCCGTTGGCGTTCCAGGTGCTCTGGGTGAACTGCAGGCCGCCGTAGAAACCGTTTCCGGTGTCGGCGCCCCAGTTGCCGCTGGCCTCGCACTGCGCCACCGCATCCCAGTCGTGGCCGCCGTCGGCAGACGCGGTAGCGGTCAGGCCGAAGGGGACGGCGACGATGGCGCCGGCGACGGCGGCGAAGCCGAGTGCGCGAGTGCTGAACTTACGGTTACGAGACATGTGGTTTTCCCTGCCTGCGCCCAACCGGCCCGATGGTGACGATTACGGGTCCCTGCCCCCAGGTATGTCGGGGTCGAACTCGAACCGCGGGACAGGGTTGCCGGTGTTCAGCGATTCGAGCGTCAGCCCGGAATTCCGAGCTGCAGACGACGGTAACGGAGAAATCTCGATACATCACGTTGCGATAACAACCGAACTGCCTCAACCCAACGTGGAGGATATTCGCGTTTACGCAGCGCATGGTGCGATAAACGCGCGTTACATAACTGTAGTTATATAAACGTTATGTGGTCGAGATCACTGAGATATAGTGATCCCCGTCGCATGACGGTGCCCGAAATCGGTAGTTTCGTCGGGTCGAATCGTCGGCGGACGCGCAAACGGGCCGGTCAGAGGGCTAACGCTCGGACACGGTGACGGGCCACCGGTCCACCGTCTCCAGCGACGTGAGCTGCGCATTCTCCAGCGCTTGCGCGACACGCCGACCGTAGCGGGATGCCAGGGCAGGAGTGCGGCCCACCCGGCCGGGACGCCGCTGCTCGGCGTAGGCCAGCCAGCCCGAGGCCTGACGCAGGATCTCACCGGTGCTCAGCGGCCCCGCCAGCAGCAGACCGCCGTATTCGGGCACGACCGCCACCGCACTGCCCAGATGCTGCAGGCATCGGCAGATTCCCAGTTCGTGACCGAGATCGCGGTAGCGGGTCAGCGCCAGCAGCCACCAGCGCATCGCGCGCCGGGGCTCACCGCGCATCCACCACAGCAGTCCCAGCGTTTCGAAGGTGTGCGCCCGGCCGGAGGGATTGCGCCCGCCGCGGGTCAGGGTTTCGGCCAGCTCGAGACGGTCGCGGGCGGCGTCCAGGCGGCCTTCGTGCATATGTGCGATGGCGAGGTCGTTCAGCGCGCAGACCTCGGCGGCGATGTCGCGACGCGGCAGCAGCCACCACGCGCGCTCGAACCCGGCCACGATGTCGGGCAGTGGGTACTCCCCGCCCGGCAGGCGGTCGAAATCGCGCATCGCCTCGGCATGCGCGCGCCGAGCGTCCAGGCCGGTGCTCCGGCGTGGGCGGTTGCGGCGCCGCTTCCGGAGCGCGCGCGGCCATCGCCGGCGTGTCGCGGTATCGAGCGCCCGATCGCAGCGGATCGATGCCAGTTCACGGATCTGCGGATGCGCCGGGCCGCTCAACGCCAGCATCGCCCGCGCCGCGGGACCGTCGGAAGGGGCCCCGATCCGCGCGTACCAGAGGTCGAGCGCGTCGGCGATCCGGGCCAGGGCCGGGATGTCGAGTTCGACGCCGTGATCGCAGTCGGCGCATCGGCGCAGCAGCTCGGCGAGCCGGTCCGCCGTGCCCGTGAACCACCGGTGCGCGCCGACGCCGAGCCGATCCGAATCCAGGGCCACCGCCCAGCGCGTCGCCCGGTCGGAGTAGTGGCGGATCAGCGCCGGCCACGAGGCCCGCCACTGTGGTGTGCGGCGGACGACGGCACGGTCCGGCGATGTGGTGGTCTTCGCCACGGCGAATCGGTCGTGCCCGTCGTGCACGATCACGCCGTGGGCGGCGAGCCGGATCAGAACCTCGCCGGTGGAACGCTGAACCACGGCCTGCTCCCCCGGCAGGATGGTCGCACTGTCGAGCATCGCGGTCACGGTGTCGTAGAGCGCGGCGGCTTCGTAGTCGGTGAACGGCAATACCCGCAGGACGGCGACGACGGCCGCATCGGTGGCGTCCAGCGGCTGCGTCCGGGCCGGGACGAGCGCGGGCAGCGCCGCGAC
>NZ_BAFW01000083.1 GCF_000308535.1 Nocardia cerradoensis NBRC 101014
CGCAGGTAGGAAGGGACTATGCGACATCCGGCCGAGGGCGTGCTCAACGCGCTGACGTTCCATCCCGAACGTCGGATCACCATGACGCCCGAACAGTTCGGGTTCGACCACGACGATCTGTGGCTCACCGCGGACGACGGGTCCCGGATCAACGCGTGGTTCGTACGCGCCGAGAAGCCGATCGCCCACGTGCTCTACGCCCACGGCAACGGCGGCAATATCGGCGATCGCTCGCCGATCCTGGCATTGCTGGCCGCCGCGGGCCTGAACGTGCTGACCTTCGATTATCGCGGTTACGGTCGCAGTCCCGGCCGGCCGAGCGAACGCGGACTGTATCTGGATGCCCGGGCCGCCCGCCGCGCGCTGCTGGAGCAGTCCGGTGTGGACCCGAAACGCGTTGTCTACCTTGGTAAATCGCTCGGCGGCGCGGTCGTCACGGAGTTGGCGACCGAGTATCCGCCCGCGGCGATGGTGCTGATGTCCACCTTCACCGGTCTGCGCGAGGCGGCCCGCGCGGTCTACCCGTTCATTCCGAAACCTCTGGTGCCGAACGCCTTTCCGACCTTGCAGCGGCTCCGCGACTTGCGGGTGCCGACGTTCGTCATGCACGGCGAGGCCGACGAACTGCTCCCGGTCGAGATGGGCCGCACCCTGTACGCGGCGCTGGCCGAGCCGAAGCGGTTGCTGATCTACCCGAACGCCGGTCACAACACCCTGGTCTCGATTCCCGGGTGGTCGGGAACCGTCTCGGCGTGGGTTCGCGACGTTCTCGCGGGCGTGGAATCGGTGACCGGCGAGTGAAATCGGCCGGGTCGTCGTCGGGATGCGTAGCCTGGGTGCATGTCCGAAACCGGTGATATGGCGGCCCTGCTCGCCGCGCTGCAGGATGAGGATCTGCTCGAGGTCGTGGTCACCGCGACCACGGGCCGGCCGGGTCTGGAGAAGTTGCATCTGGCCGCGGTCGAACTGGCGGCCCGTCCCGCTCGTGCCGAGCCCGAGGCCGATGTGACTTCGGACACTCCCGGTGCTGCCGCCGCCGTGCCGCCGCCGATCTCCGGCGGATTCGGGCAGGTCGCGGTGGGCTCGGGCGTGCCGCTGCCGCCGGAAGGCTTCGGTGTGCCCGGCGGCTATTCCGAATCCGGAGTCCCTACTTTCGAGTCAGTTCGCGATAAGGTCGAGCAGCGCTACGGCACCGCCCAGGGGCTGGGCGAACTCGACCGGCAGACACCGGCGGGCCGCAGCGCCGACGAACAATGGCAGGCGCGGGAGAAAGCCGCGCGGGAACGCCTGGACGAGATCCGGAAGTCGATGCGCGACGACGTGTGATTCCGGCTGGTCCGGCGGTCCGGACAGCTGAAGGGGAACCGATGACCGCAGCACAGGACATCGCCGCGAAACTGCTCGACGCGCAGGTGGACTACCTGCTGGCGGAGGTGACGGGAGATCGGTTCGTCGAGGTCGTCGCCCGCGATGTCGACGACGTGCTGGCGGTCGCCGACACGATCGTCTTCCGCGATGTGGTCTCCGTCGACGACGCCCGGCAGACCGTGCGCACCGTGGTGAACCGCATCGGCGGCAGCCCGGTGCTGCAGGATTCGGTGGCGGTGTTCGCCGACGCGATCTACGACAATATCGCCGAGAACAACGACTACACCCTCGGCGACGTCGTGGACCGCGAACCCGTGGAAGCGTTGCTGGAGAAAATCTTCGGCATGCACCAGGCCCAGGAGCGCCTGCTGGAGCGGCTGACCGAAAGCCCGCTGGTGGCCACGGCGGCGTCCAAATTCGTCGACAAGCTGATCGACGATTTCATGGAGTCGAACCGGCAGATGGCCAGTAAGGTTCCGGGCGTCGGATCGCTGGTGTCGTTCGGTACCAACGCGGCCAAGTCCGCGCGCAAGGCCGCCGAGAAGGCCAGCAGCGGCACCTTCATCGGCGATATGGCCGGTAAGGGCGCGATGTTCGCTCTCAAGCGCACCAACAACGCGATCCGGGAAATGCTGCGCGACGCACCGGTGCACGGCGCGGCGATGGAGTTCTGGGATCTGCACGCCGGCGAGCCGGTCAGCGGCCTGCGCGACTACCTGACCCAGGCCGACCTGCGCGAACTCGCGCTGCTGGTGCACCGCATCGTCGTCACCACCCGCGACAAGGAGTACGTGGGTGTGCTCCTCGACGAATGCGTCGACGTGTTCTTCACCAAATACGGCGACCACACCCTCGGCGCGCTGCTGCCCGAACTCGGCCTGTCCGCCGACGACATCCGCACCGAGATCCTGCGCTACGGCCCCGCGGTGGTCGAGGCGGCGAAGCGAAACGGCGTGCTGGCCAAGCTGATTCGCGAACGCCTCGAACCGTTCTACACCTCCGAACCGGTGCTGGCGATCCTGGCCGAGGCCACGAAGTAACAGTCGGTCCGGCCCAGGTCGACCCCGGGCCGGATCGCGTTTCGCTCGCTGATCAGCCGGTGATCTCGGCGAACATGCCGGGGTCGTAGGAGCCGCCCTGCTGGCGCACGATCACACCGAGCCGGTTGGCCGCGTTGATCTGTGCGACCAGGCCGACCAGTGCGGCGATCTGGTCGTCGTCGTAATGCTTGCGCACCTGCGCCCAGGTCTCGTCCGAGACTCCCTGGTGGGCGTCGGCGAGACGGGTACCTTCCTCGGCCAGGGCCAGCGCGGCCCGCTCGGCGTCGGTGTAGACCGACGCCTCGCGCCACGCGGCGACCAGGTTGATGCGCACCGCGGGCTCGCCGGCGGCCGCGAGGTCCTTGCTGTGCACATCGGTGCACCAGCCGCAGCCGTTGATCTGGCTGACGCGCAGCATCATCAGGTCCTGAGTCGCCTTGGGCAGCGTCGACTGGAGGATGACCATGCTGGTGTTGCCGAACCGCTTGGCGAACTTGGCGCCCAGTGCGTTGTCGGTCAGGGTGAAACGGGGTTCCATGACGTCGTCCTTGCTGTCGTGATCGTTGTCGTGAACGAACACAAGATGCCGCTCGCAGGATCGGTGTGACAGTGTGGAAAAGTGATGTGCGGCATAGCTGTCCGGTGTCACACACAGCGGTTGTCCGGCGTCTCGTCGCGACGATCTCGGTGGCCCGCGGCGAGCGTGGTACCCGCTCATCCCCGAAGGCAGGGCCGGGCCAGAATTCAGTGCACGATCGTCGAAGGCCGTAACAGGGATTCGGTCAGAGCCAATTGGTCGGTGAACTCGGCCGGGTCGAGGGCCGCGATGCGCAGGAGGATGTGTTCGGCGCCCGCGTCGATGTACCGATCGAGTTGTGCCGCAACGTGTTCGGCGGTTCCGGTCAGCAGGACCTGGATCGTTTCGACCGTGTCCACCGGCATCCGGTAGGTCGCCTGCGTGTAGCGGTCCAGTGCCGCCCGGCCGGCGTGCGGGTCGTCGCTGAGGTAGACCGTGGCGAAAAGTGCCGGTGTGATCGATGTTTCGGTGCGTCCGGCGGCGGTCGCGGCGGACCGTACGGCGGTCAGGCCCTCGGCATAGGCCCGCACATCCGGTGGGTAGGGCAGCCAGCCGTCGTAGCGCCGTCCGGTGCGGGCCAGCGCGGCGGGCGTGATGCCGGTGGCCCAGATGGGTGGCCCGCCCGGTCGATGCGGTTGCGGCACGTCCGGCAACCAGTCGTAGTGCAGGACCTTGCCGTGGAACGGCTCGGTGTTGCCGGACCACAGCCGCCGCCACAGGTCGACGGTGTCGTCGAGCTGGGAGAAGCGGGTCCGGTAATCGACTCCCACCAGGTCGAATTCGGCTCGGCTGAGTTCCGGGAATCCGGCGCCGACGCCGAGGACCAACCGCCCCGAGGCCAGCTGATCCAGTGAGGCGAGGGTGGCGGCGGCCTGCACCGGGTGCCGGTACGCCGGCATCAGCGCCGCCGTCCCGAGCGTGATCCGCCCGGTCAGCGCCGCCGCGGCCGCCAGGACCGTCAGCGGTTCGATCCGGGCGCGGCTCAGCGAATCGCCCAGCCACACCGAGTCGAATCCCAGGCGTTCGGCTGTCACCGCCAGCTCGGCCAGGCCGCGGGCCGCGCCGTCGCGCTGCAGCTGCGCGACGCCGCCGGGAAGGAGGAGGCCGTATCGAATGTCGTTCACGAGCTCAGCCTCGGCGTCCGGCTGCTGCGCGACAACTCCCTCGAGGGTATCGCCGGGCGGATCGGCGATCGCCGGACCGGCACGGCAGGACGGTTCCGCGACAACGAATTTCACGTCGTCCAATTCGACTCCATTGGTTTGAATTCTCGGCACATCGGGTAAAGGTGCTCGTTTTGTGAGAACCGACCGCGCGGTATTTCGATATTCCCACTCCTGAATGCAACGCTGTGCGGCACTACGTTGTTTGAAGATTCAATGTTGTCCACCGGAAGGTCCGGTCATGAGTACAGACCACCGACCCGTCGAATTGTCGGCTCTGGCCGCGGCGTTGCATACCGAACAGGACGGCTACCGAAAGTCGTTGCGCAACCGTCAATTGCAGATGATCGCGATCGGCGGAGTGATCGGTACCGGGCTGTTTCTCGGTGCGGGTGGACGCCTCGCCGATGCAGGTCCAGGGCTCTTTCTGGTCTATGCGGTCTGCGGTGTCTTCGTCTTCTTCGTGCTGCGGGCGCTGGGGGAGTTGGTGCTGTACCGGCCGGCGTCCGGATCGTTCGTATCCTACGCGCGCGAATTTTATGGCGAGAAACTCGCATTCGCCGTCGGCTGGATGTATTTCTTTCACTGGTGCATGACCGGCATCGTCGACATCACCGCGATCGCGACATATGTCCGATATTGGGGTGCGTTCACGGTGGTGCCGCAGTGGGTGATCGCACTGGTGGCGCTGATTGCGGTGGTCGGCACGAATTTGATCTCGGTGCGGTGGTTCGGAGAACTCGAATTCTGGGTGGCATTGGTGAAAGTCGTCGCCCTCATCGGATTTCTGATCGTGGGCACGGTCTTCCTCGCCGGCCGCTTCGCCCTCCGGGGCGAGTCCACGGGGGTGAGCGTGATCGCGCATCACGGTGGACTGTTCCCGACCGGGGTGCTGCCGCTCGTCACGGTCACCACGGGCGTCGTCTTCGCCTATGCGGCAGTGGAATTGGTCGGCATCGCCGCGGGGGAGACCGAGAATCCCCAGGAGGTGATGCCGCGGGCCATCAACTCGGTCATCGCCCGCATCGGGGTGTTCTACGTCGGCTCCCTCGTCCTGCTGGGACTGTTGCTGCCCTACACCGCCTTTCGTGACGGCGAGAGCCCGTTCGTCACGTTCTTCGCCCGCATCGGCGTTCCCGCCGCCGGGTCGATGATGAATCTGATCGTGCTCACCGCCGCGTTCTCCAGCCTCAACGCGGGCCTGTACTCCACCGGCCGCATCCTGCGCTCGATGTCGGCGAACGGCAGCGCCCCCGCCGTCGCCGGCCGCATGTCCCGCACCGGCGTGCCCTACATCGGCATCCTGGCCACCGGCGTGATCGCGCTGATCGGCGTCGGGCTCGACGCGGTGGTGCCGGACAAGGCATTCGAGATCGTGCTGAACGTCTCGGCGCTCGGCACGATCGTCTCGTGGATGGTGGTGCTGGCCTGCCAGCTGCGCCTGTGGCGCCGCTGGTGGGACGGCATCTCCCACCGCCCCGCCTACCGCATGATCGGCGCGCCCTACACCGGTTACGCCACCCTCGCGTTCCTCGTGGCCGTGGTGGCCCTGATGGCCTGCAGCAGTGACCCGATCCAACGCTGGGCCGTCGTGGCCACGGTCTGTGTGATGGGGCCTGTGCTGGTCGGAGGATGGTTTCTGACGCGTCGAAAAGTGTTGCGCATAGCCGCCATTCGCCACGACCACACCGGACAGTTCCCGGTGGTAGCCGAGCGCCCGTGGCCGGGGCGGCCCGCGGAACCCGAAGTGATCGTGGAGGATCCGGGACGGCGCGGGGATGAGCGGCCGCAGGGCGAGCGGCTCCTCGACGGCATCGTCAGCGAGCGATTCCGTCCAGATCGGCGACGTCCTCATCCGACAGTGAGAGCCCGGCCCCGGCGATGTTCTCGCGCAGGTGAACCGCGGACGACGTACCGGGAATGAGCAGAATGTTCGGTGCGCGCCGCAACAGCCAGGCCAGCGCCACCGGCAGCGGCGCGGCACCCACCCGGGTCGCGACCCGGGTGAGTGTCTCCGACTGCAGCGGTGTGAAGCCACCGAGCGGGAAGTACGGTACGTAGGCGATGTCGTCGTCGGCGAGCCGGTCGATGAGGTCGTCGTCGTGGCGATGGGCGAGGTTGTACATGTTCTGCACGCACACGATTGCCACGATGCTCCGCGCCTCGGCGACTTGATCCGCGGTGACGTTGCTGACTCCGAGATAGCGTATCAGCCCGTCCTGCTGAAGGTCGGCGAGCGTCTCCAATGCCGCTGCGAGCGAGCCGGGCTGGGGGCCTGCGGCATCGCCCATGCGCAGGTTGACCAGGTCGAGCGTCTCGACCCCGAGCGACCGAAGATTCTGGTGCACCTGTTCGCGTAAGTCTTCGGGACGCCGGGCCGTAGGCCAGCCGCCCTGCGCGTCGCGGCGCGCTCCGACCTTCGTGGCGATGTACACCCTGTCCGGGTAGGGGTGCAGCGCCTCGCGGATCAACTCGTTCGTCACATCAGGCCCGTATGCGGCACTGGTGTCGATGTGGGTGATACCGGCATCGACTGCCTCACGCAGCACGGCCAGCGCGCCGTCGCGGTCGGTGGGCGGCCCCATGACCCCGGGGCCGGCGAGCTGCATGGCGCCGTAGCCGAATCGGGTGACAGTCGCGTCGCCGAGCATTCGGGTACCGCCGGGAAGGAGGGGTGCGTTCACGTGGTGCCTTTCGCCTCCGATCGGGAGGAGGTGTCTGCGACCTCCTGGCACCATTGTTGGAGAGCTACTTCCTTTCGGGAAGTAGGCACTCGAAAGTGCGTAACTCTCCGATGAAAGGCGAGACCGGTGACAGCGAAGGTATTCGAGGGGGCTCGAAGCAGTTCGGAGTACAACGCATTCCTGGCGGCGTGCCCCAGTCGTCAACTCCTCGATCGAATCTCCGACAAATGGGTCGTGCTGATTCTGTGCGCGTTGAGCGGGGATGCGGGAGCCGCGTCCGATCGGCCCGGTGCCCCGAGAGCGATGCGTTACTCCGAACTGTCTCGCCTGCTGGTCGGAGTCAGCCAGAAGATGCTGACCCAAACCCTGCGGGCTCTCGAGCGTGACGGTCTGCTCACCCGCACAGTGACGCCGACGGTCCCGGTCACGGTCACCTACGAGCTCACCCAACTCGGCCTCTCACTCCATCACTTGACGCGCGGCCTCAGATCCTGGGCACAGGACCACATGGGCGAGGTGTTGGCCCACCGTGAGAGCCACGACGCTCGCACCTCATGAGTGGACCGGACGCGGTGGTGCGTGAGCGGTGAGTGGTGAAACATCGTGCAGCACAGACGATCAGGACAGGACAGAAAAGTACAGTAGGCGCATCGTTACTATGCTTTTTGGTGCTTAACCTATAGTAACGACCTCTTTGCTGTACTTTGGGCGCTCAACTTCTACTCGGGGCGGTCGACAGCAGCGCTTGGCGCGTCGGATGGGCAGTGCGGTGGGTCATTTGTTCCGCCCTGGCCACGTGCATAGAACGACGGGCGTCCGGGCCCGAAGCGTCGTGAAGATGGCAACATACAAGGGCGTTCGGGTCCATGGCCCGAACGCCCTTGCGGTACAGAAGGTTAGGTGAGGTCGAGACCGCCGCTCTCGAGGCGGGCGGTGAACGCGTCCCATTCGGCGGGGGCGAAGACGAGGGCGGGGCCGGTGGGGTTCTTGGAGTCGCGGACGCCGACCATGCCTTCGGAAAGGTGGGCTACCTCGACGCATTCCTTTTGCGAGCTGCTGCGACTGGACTTGAACCACTGGGCGCCGGATAGGTCTACGCTCATGCGAACTCCTTCGCTACAGCCAGGATCAGATCCCTGGACGTGTCCTGATCCAACGCTACACGGCCGATCTCCTCGAGTGCATGCCGATATCGCGAGATCTCCTCTGGTCGTTCGAGGTAGAGGTCACCGGCGTACTCCTCCACATAAATGATCGGTGGCTCCGTCAACTTCGACAGGGGCAGGTCGGGGAACTCCAGAAGGATGAATGAGCCGACCATCGAGCCGAGGTGACGGCGAGCGTCGAACGGCACCACACGCACTGAAACGTTTGGCCTTTCCGACATTTCGGCGAGGTGATGCAATTGCTCCGCCGCCACGGCGGGGCCTCCGACCTGGTCGCGGACGGCAGCCTCGTGGAGCAGCACATCGACAGTGAAAGTGTCGTCCGAGAGTCGCGTCTGCCGGTGTGTCACGATCTGTACGCGCATCTCGATCTGCTCTGTTGGCGCATCCGGTGCCTCGGCCCAGGCGAGCGCGCGGCGGTAGGCGGCTGTTTGGAGCATTCCGGGAATCACGCTGAGCTTCCATGCCGTGAATCGTTGTGCAGCCTCTTCGAGCGCGAAGTAGTGGTCGAAGTCGGTGGCAAGCTCATCCGCATACGCCCTCCACCACCCGCCTCCGCGCTCCCGCGATGCCCGTACCTCGGATACCAATCCCAGCAACGTCCGCCGGTCTTCATCCGATGCCCCATAGAAGTCGCACAGCGCATTCACTTGCAGCCCAGTGGTTCTCGTCGACAGCCCCTCCTCGATGCGGCCGATGGACTGGGGTGAGGTTTCGGCGGCGCGGGCGGCGGCGGCCTGTTTCAGTCCTTTGGCCTCGCGGAGGCGGCGCAGTTCGCGCCCCAGGGCGCGGCGGGCGAGGGTGCTGCCGGTGACGGACATATCTTTAGCCTCCCTGACGATCGAGCCTGTTTCTGGAAGCCACCCTGTGGTGGCGTTCGACATTCTGTCCCCGTAGTGAATGTCCGGGATCCGTGAAAAACATTCGGGCGCATGCCCATTCCGGATGCGGGACGTTTCGAGTGTACTGGCATCGACCCGGTAGCCGGGAAGAACCAACCGCCGAATTCCTCTCGCTTTTCGCGCGACTGCGGTCTCCGGCCCGGCTATCGGGCATACCATCACCGAAAACGGCAGGAGCGCACCGATGTACGGACACCTGATCGCCGATCACGTCGAGATCACGGCGGTGATTGCTCGATGTCGCCGCGCGCGTTGTCGGTCGTATTCGCAGTCCGGTGCCGCGATCGGTCGGTATCCAGATCCGTTGCCCACCAGCAGGTTTGCGGATGCGGGAGTGAGGCGGACGACGGCTCGGCCCACGAGCAGGGATTGCGTTGTGAATATTCAAAAGGCAATTCGCTGACGGTTGCCGAACCTGTCCGTGAATCGGCTCCGCCGCCATTTCCGCTCCGCCCCGCCCGGTAGTATTCGTGGCGATCGCGAATCTGTTCATCCGGTAAGGGAGCTTCGGCTCCGGGCGAAGGCGAATACGCCGGCGCCGATCACAGCGGTGGAGGAGAGCGCATGGCGAAAACGAATGTGGCCGATCAATTCGTGCACGTTCTCGTACAGGCCGGAGTGCGGCGGATCTACGGCGTGGTGGGGGACAGCCTCAATCCGATCGTCGACGCGGTGCGCCGCACTCCGGACATCGAATGGGTTCATGTGCGCAACGAGGAGGCCGCCGCGTTCGCCGCGGCCGCGGAGGCGCAATTGACCGGCAGCCTGGCCGTCTGCGCGGGCAGTTGCGGCCCGGGCAACACGCATCTCATCCAGGGTCTCTACGACGCGCACCGCACCGGAGCGCCGGTGCTGGCGCTGGCTTCCCACATTCCCTCCGACCAGATCGGCACCCAGTTCTTCCAGGAAACGCATCCGGAACGCCTCTTCGTCGAATGCAGCGGGTACTGCGAAATGATCAGCCGGCCCGAGCAGATGCCGCGCATGCTGCGGATCGCGATCCAGCATGCGTTGGCGCGCAACGAGGTGTCGGTGGTGGTGCTGCCGGGCGATGTCGCGCAATTGGACGCCGCGCATCCGACCGGCGAGACGAGTCTCGTCTCCGAACTCGGCCACGTCATGCCCGCCGCCGAACAGGTGCAGGCGCTCGCGGACGCCCTGAACGCGGCGCGCACCGTCACCCTGTTCTGCGGTGCGGGCGTGCGCGACGCGCACGAGGAGGTGATGCGGCTCGCCGAACTGCTCCACGCACCCATCGGGCACAGCCTGCGCGGTAAGGAGTGGATCCAGTTCGACAATCCCTACGACGTGGGAATGAGCGGTCTGCTCGGCTACGGCGCCTGCTACAAGGCGATGCACGAAGCAGATCTGGTCGTGCTGGTCGGAACCGATTTCCCCTATGACGAATTCCTGCCGGGAACCAACACCGTGCAGATCGACCACGACGCCGCCCGCCTCGGCCGGCGCACGCCGCTGCAACTGGCCGTGCACGGCGACGTCCGGGAGACCCTGCGCGCGGTCCTACCCCTCGTGCAGCAGAAATCCGACCGCGAATTCCTGGACCGCATGCTCGGCGAGCACTACCGGCTGCTCGAGCAGGTCGTCGACGCCTACACCCGAAATGTGGCCGACCACAAGCCGATTCACCCCGAATACGCCGCCGACATCCTCGACGAACTCGCCTCCGACGACGCGATCTTCACCGTCGACACCGGCATGTGCAATGTGTGGGCGGCCCGCTATCTGACACCGAACGGCCGTCGCCGGGTGATCGGATCGTTCCTGCACGGCACGATGGCCAACGCCCTGCCGCATGCCATCGGCGCGCAATTCGCCTATCCGGACCGGCAGGTGATCTCCATGTCCGGCGACGGCGGATTGGGCATGCTGATGGGGGAAGTGCTCACCGTGGCGCTGCACCGGCTGCCGGTCAAGATCATCGTCTTCAACAATTCGTCGCTGGGTATGGTGCGGCTGGAGATGCTGGTGGACGGTCTGCCGAACTTCGAAACCGACCACGCCCCGGTCGATTTCGCCGCCGTAGCCCGCGCCGCGGGCATCCACGCGGTGCGAGTCACCGAACCGTCCGACATCCGCGCCGCCCTCGCCGAGGCACTGGCACATCCGGGCCCCGCGCTGGTCGACCTGGTCACCGATCCGAACGCCCTGTCCCTCCCGCCGCACATCACCGCGGCGCAGGTGCGTGGCTTCGCGCTCGCGGCCAGCAAGATCGTGCTCACCGGCGGGGTGGGCCGCATGATCGACATGGCCCGATCGAATCTGCGCAACGTGCCGCGATGAAAAGCGCTGATTCCCAGTGAGTTTCGTGGACGCCGGGCGAGGCCTACCCGCCCGGCCGACCCTCACACGTACTGCTCGCGCAGCTTGCCCTTGACCAGCTTTCCCGTCGGTGTACGGGGCAGTTCGTCGGCGAAATCGACGCTGCGCGGCACCTTGTAATGGGCGATGCGCTCACGCAGGAAATCGCGGAGCCGTTGTGCCAGTTCGGGTCCCGGCTCCGCGCCGGGGGCGGGCTGGACGACCGCCTTCACCGATTCGCCCATCTCCTCGTCGGGCACGCCGATCACCGCCACATCGAGGACGTCGGGGTGCAGGGCCAGGGCGTCCTCGATCTCCTGCGGGTAGATGTTCACGCCGCCGGAGATGATCATGAACGCCTTGCGATCGGTCAGGAACAGGAATCCGTCGGCGTCGATATAGCCGATATCGCCGGTGGTGGTCCAGGTCGGGTGATCCGGGTGAATCGCCTTCGCGGTCTTCTCCGGATCGTTGTGGTAATCGAACGGGACTTCCTCGCGTTCGAAATAGATGGTGCCGATCTCGCCGGCGGGCAACTCGCGCCCGTCGTCATCGCAGATGCGAACCGCGCCCAGGCCCGCGGGCCCGACCGAGCCGGGTTTGCGCAACCACTGCTCGCTGTCGATGAAGGTGGCGCCGTTTCCTTCGGTCGAGGCGTAGTACTCGTGCAGCACCGGGCCCCACCAGTCGATCATCGCCTGTTTCACCTCCACCGGACACGGCGCGGCGGCGTGGACGGCGACCCGCATACTCGAGACGTCGTAGCGGGCACGCACGCTCTCGTCGAGTTTCAGCATGCGCACGAACATCGTCGGCACCCACTGGCTGTGGGTGACGCGATAACGTTCGATCGCGACGAGGGCCTGTTCGGCGTCGAAGCGCTCCAGCACCACCACGGTTCCGCCGAGGGCGTGCACCACACCGCCGAAGCGCAACGGCGCGGCGTGATACAGCGGAGCCGGCGACAGGTACACGGTGTCGGTGTCGAATCCGTAGAGCGGGCCGAACACCGCGGTGTAGGTGTCACCCGGCGCATCGCCGACCTGACGGTCCGGCAACGGATGTTTGATGCCCTTCGGTCGGCCGGTGGTGCCCGACGAATACAGCATGTCGGCGCCGCGCGGCTGATCCGGCAGCGGCTCCGCAGAGGATGCGGCCAGCGCCTTGTCGTACGAGTCGTATCCCCGAACAGGACCGCCGAAGGCGAGCCGGATCCCGACCTCGGGCGTCTGCTCGACCACCCGCTCGGCCACATCCGCCAGCTCCGCCGACACGATGAGTGCCCGCGCACCGCAATCGTTGACGATATAGCTGATCTCGTCCGCGGACAGGTGCCGGTTGACGGCCGTGATGTAAAGGCCGGATCGCAACGCCGCCCAGTAGACCTCGTACACCTCGAGCGTATTGCCCGACAGTAGCGCGACGTGATCACCCTTGCGCAGGCCCGCGTCGTAGAGATGGCGCGCGAGGCGAATCGAGTTGTCCTCGAGTTCGCGGTAGGTCAGCGCCGCACCGCTCTCGGCCAGCACGACCGCCGGTTTATCAGGGAAACGATCGACATGCGCACCGGGGTACATCCTGCTCCTCCACAACACCGCCGACAGCCCGGACACGACCGCCGGTCGAGAGAGACCCGCCTCGCCGCCGCGACACCGGCCCCGCCGAGACACCGTCCCGACGAGCGCGACGATAGCGGAAAGTGAACGACCATTCGTGAGTTATCGCCAAACTTCTGTCCAGGTTCGCGGAGGTGTGGACGGCCGCACGCGGGGCGGCCCCGTATCGTTCGCACGCCAGGGAAAGGGAGATGTTCCCGGCGTACTGCGCCTTCTGACGCGGGGGCGACCGGTACTCGCCGGGTTGTGAGCGGATGCCACCCGCCGCCCCCGCTTTTCGAGGTTCGCCGGGGGCATCCAATCTGCTCGTGCGGCGGCGACGGCGATACCGGGCGGTTCGCAATGCCCGCTCGGCACAGCTTTGGCGCCCAGGTATTTCGGGGCATAACAGGTTCGTCGGGGGGTTCGATACTCCGCACGAGAGCTCGTCGAGCGGGAGGTTCCTATGACGATCGGGCGTATTTGTGCGGTAGCCGCCGGACTGGCGATGGCGGCCACGACCACGGCCGGGTTGGGCGTTGCGGCGCATGCCGATCCGGCCGGTGCCGATGTGGAGGTGTACACCTACTGCGGCGGGGCGCTGCCCGGCTTTCCGCCGCCGTTGCAGGTGATCGTCCGCAATATCGGCACCGCGACCGCGGAGAATGTGGCGGTGAACTATTGGACGCCGTTCGGCCCGTCCGGATCCGTCATCAAGGCCGCTCTGGCACCGGGAGAAATCGCCAACTACACGGTCGGCACCGCGCGCACGCTGGAGCTGATCACCGCCAGGGTGACGAGCACGACGCCGGATGCGAACCCCGGCAACAATTTCGTGCTCCAGCCGATGGTGTGCATGGGGTCGATCTAGGCTGCCCCTGCCGCAGCGACCGGGTCGACGGTGACGTGCGCGTCGACGGGGACGCGCAGGGCCGCGACCCGGTGGGGTCACCCGTAGCCGGTCCGGTGGTTGGGCGCGCGCAGTCGTCGGTAGCAAGTCCGATGGCTGGGCCTGGAGTCGTCGGTAGCCGGTCGGGCGGGCGGGCGCGGAGTTGTCGGTGGGTGGGCGCGGAGTCGTCGTTCCCCGGGGCGGGTGAGTTCGAAGTGACCGGTAGCCGGTCTGTCGGGTGTGGGTCGGCGGCAGCCGTGTCGGCGATTCCGCGGCTGCGACCGTAGCCCGGACGGAACCGGCGCGTATGCCGGTGAACCCGCGCGGACCTCGGCACTCGCTTAGGCTGAGCCACAAGCGATGTCGACAAGGAGTTCCGACCTATGGTGAACCCGTACCAGCCCGGATATCCCGCACCGCAACCACCGGGCTGGGGTGTGCCACCGAATTATCCTGGCGCTCAGTCATTCTCGCGGCCCGGAGCTGCCGGTAAGCGCGCTGCCGTCGACGTCGTGGCGGGTATTGCTCTGGCGATGGCGGCAATTCTCGCAGCCGCGCAATCCGTCTGGGGACTCGTCGTCTCGGGCGGAGGCTATTCCGTCTTCGAGTACGGCTTTGGGGCCGCGCTGATCCCGTTCTGGGTGTGCGCACTCGTCGCGCTGGTCGGCGGCATTCTGCTGGCGACTTCCGGTTCGGCATCCGTTCGGATTCGTACCCTCGCCGCGCTGGGCGGTGGCGCGTTGTTCGTCACGGTCACTCAGAACGTCGTGGTTCTCTGCATCGACTCCTATGTTCGATTCGCCGAGAAGGGTAATTGGCTGGCGATACCCGCCGCCATCGCCATTCTCGCCGCAGTGGGAACCCTGATCGCGGGCAAACCGGGCTCCCCGGCGACCTTCGCGTCTCCGTCCGCGATCCCCGGTTACCCCGGTGCTGTGCCGTCTCCGGGACCGGCCGCCTACCCCGGCGTCCCGCCCGGCTATCCGGCTCCCGCTGTCGCGCCGAACTATTCGGCTCCCGCGGTCTACCCGGCGGCCGAAACTTCGGCGCCCGCGCCGCATGGCTGGCCCTCGTATCCGGGCGCGGCTGCGCCCGGCTATCCGGGTGCCCCCGCACCGGCCTACCCGGGAGTGCCGGGTTATCCGGGAGCCCCGTCGGGCGCCCAGGGAGATCCCAACGCCGCCGGCCCGCACCCGGTCGCTGGTCCGCACGTCGATGCCGGCACGCCGCCCGCCCAAGCCCAGCACCCGGCCGCGCCGGCCCCGACGGGTTCGCAACCTGGCTATGCGTCCGCACCGGAACAGCCCGGCGGCCCGGATTCATCGTCCGCTCCCACCGTCCATGCGGACCCGAGTGGCACGCCGCCTCCACAACCGCATCTGCCGCAACAATAAAGCGGGGCAGTGCATGTGCTGGAGGAGACGGCCGTCCGGTGTGGAACATCGAACGGCCGGTGGGTGTTCGGTGCTGGACATCGAACGTCCGGTGGGTGTCAGGTGCGGAATACCGGGCGGCCGGTGCCGCTCTCCACGCGCGCGCCGGCGGCGGTCGGGAGTGCGGGCCTCTACCCGGCGCAACGTGGGTGCGAAATATGACGGTGACCCTGAACTGATCGTGCAAACCTCGGCGATTTTTGCGGTTTTCTGCCATTGTCGCGGAGGTTTGCACGGATAGTTCAGCCCAGTAGTCGCGAACCTGCGCACACGGAAACGGGTACGCAGATCGTCGATCCACACCGCCCTACGCGGCGCTAACTCCGATAGCGGAACAGGATTCGGCCCCTGGTCAGGTCATAGGGGCTCAACTCCACCAGAACCCGGTCGTCCGGGAGGATCTTGATGTAGTTCATCCGGACCTTGCCGGACAGGTGGGCCAGGACCTGGTGGCCGTTGGGAAGTTCCACCGTGAATGTCGCATTGCGCAGGCATTCCACGACGTGTCCCTGGACTTCGATCGCTCCTTTCTTCATCGCCACACCAACTCCAGCGTGCTGGTCGACCGCTCGGCGCCGATGCCCTCGAACAGGGCGGTGGCCGCCGCGTTGGATTCGTCGATTTCGGTTGCTGCCCACGCCTTTCCGGCGTGGTGCAGCGAGCCCAGCGTGCGGCCCAGCAGGGCCCGGGCGATGCCGCGCCGATGCGCGTCGGTACGGACCGCGATCAGGCCGATGCGGGGTAGCCGAGTCGGTTGCGTCACGCGGCACAGACCGGCATAGCGGCCGGCCTGGGCCGCCACCACGTAATGCGCGGGATCGATCGGTGGGGAGATCACCTCGGCCGGCATGGTCTGCCAACCGGCGGCGGCCTCGACTTCGGCGCGTACGACGCGGTCCAGTTCGCGCAGTGAATCCACCTCGGCCGCACCGAAATTCAGGATCTCGACACCGGGTGGCGGCGCCGAATCGAGTCCCGTGATCGCTGGATCGGTGGGAATCCGATATTCCCATTCGCGCCGGCGGGTCGCCAGACCCGCCCGGCGCCAGTGCGTGGTCACCTCGAGGTCGGCCTCGTCGACCACCGTGTACAGCGGTTTCGGCAGCTCTGCCAGCATCGCGCCGGCGAGGCGATCGAAGGCCTCGTCCTGCCAGGAGTCGATGCTGAGAAACAGTCGCCCATCGGGCCGCGGTGACGCCTCACCGCTACCGACCACCCGGTCGCCGGCCAGCGCATGCCAGTGCCGGTCCGCGATGCGCGTCACCATGAGTTCGGAAGAATGCATTGTCGTCCCCTCTCGGGATCGCTCGGACGAGCGCTCCCGATGACGACGTGCGTCAATCGTCCGATCGTGAGAACGGGGAGCGCCCAAGGAATGCCGTGAAAATGGGACTCACCCCCTCGCGTGATCAGGTCGGACCGCAGAAGGCTAACAACTCGAATATCGCGGGGCCACCTATTTTTTCGGAAGGGTCCGGCGGGTGGCTCGAGGTGATCATTGCCGCGGCGTGACAAGTGCCTGTTCCAGGCCGGCGAGGAGGCCGGTCAGGGCCACTCGCTCGGCGGGGGCGAGAGCGCTGATGAGGTCCGCCTCGTGCTCGAGGAGTTGACGCACGGTGGCTTCGATCAAGGTATGACCGGCTTCGGTGAGCCGGACGGCGACCGCCCGGTGCGACACGGCCGACGGTGATCGTTCCACCAGTCCGGCCTGCTCCGCGCGGGCGATGCGCTGGGAGACGGCCCCCGCGGTGATCATCGTCCGGTCGGTGATCTCGCGAGTCGTGAGTTCGTACGGTGGTCCGGAACGTCTGATCACACTGAGCAGATCCAGCGTGGAGGGGTCGACTCCGAGTTCGCTCAGGGTGCGTCGCCGGTCGTCCGCGAGGGCTTTCGCGATCCGCCACACGGGCGTGATGATTTCGATGGACTCGGTGCGCACACCCGGCAGTTCCCGCTGCCACGCCGCCGCGATATCGGCCGCGGGCCGGCGCGCGGAGATCGACCCGATCGGGTAGTTCCCGGCATCACGATCAGTGGACACAGCCGCAATCTCCTCGGTACGTTTAGTACTAAACGTTAGGGCGGAAGAATAACAGAGGGGTCATTGTCATGGGTCGTATCGTGCTCGTCACCGGCGGTGGAAACGGGATCGGCAAGGCGACCGCCGCTCGTTTCCGTGCGGACGGGGACACCGTGATCATCACCGGCCGCCAGGCGGAGCGTCTCGCTCGCGCCGCGGCCGAGATCGATGCCGAACCCATCGTGTGCGACGCGACGGATCCGCAGGCGGTGGCGGGGATGGCCGACGAAGTGGGCGCCCACCTCGACGTGGTGGTCAACATGGCGGGCGGCAACACCGACTTGGGCCGGCCCGGTGGGCGCCCCGCGTCCCTCGACCAGGTGGCCGCGGCGTGGCGGGCGAATCTGGACGCCAATCTGCTCAGCGCTGTCCTGACCACCACGGCGGTGCTCGACAAGTTGCGGCCGGGCGGATCGATCATCACCATCGGTTCCATCGGCGCCGAGTACGCGGCGTCCTCGTACGGCGCGGCGAAAGCGGCACTGGCGGCGTGGACCGCCGGCCTGTCGTCGACCGTGGGCGCGCGGGGGCTCACGGCCAACGCGGTCGCTCCCGGCTATATCGCCGAGACCGACTTCTTCCGCGGCGAACTCAGTGAACAACGCCGGACCGCGCTGGTCGACGCCACGCACAATGGCCGGGCGGGGCGTCCGCGCGACGTCGCGGAAACGGTCTACTTCCTGGCCTCCGCCGGTGCGCGCCACATCACGGGCCAGACGCTGCATGTGAACGGCGGTGCGCACACGACTCGGTGAGCGTGTGTCCCGCGCATCCCTACCAGCGGTGACCAGGCCGGTATCGGCGGCGTCCACCCCGCTCGTGAATGAGCTTGCATGATCGTGCATAATCATCACATGGCGGATACCTCGAGTGGGCCCGTGGTGCGGGTCGCGGTAGCTGGTGCGAGCGGATACGCGGGCGGTGAGGTCCTGCGTGTGCTGCTGGGGCATCCGGAGTACCGAGCCGGGCGCCTCGAGATCGGGGCGCTGACCGCGGGATCCAATGCCGGGACCAAGCTGGCGCAGTCGCAGCCGCATCTGCTGCCGCTGGCCGATCGGGTGCTCGAGGCGACCACCGTGGAGGTGCTGGCCGGGCACGACGTGGTGTTCCTCGGATTGCCGCACGGACAGTCCGCGGCCATCGCGCAGCAGCTGCCGGACTCGACGGTG